>JAFEII010000014.1 GCA_017495165.1 Hydromonas sp.
GCATGAACATCAATGTGAATAATGTCAGTGGTGCTGCTTGGGGGATTTGGGCGGATGACACGGCCAATGCGATTCATATGAATATCGTTGCTGGCAATGTGAGCGGGACGGCTTTGGATGGGATTTATGCCTTTCATGAAGGCACTGGTAACTTAAATATCACCTCAACAGGGTCGATTGTTGGTGGCACGGAGCAGGGCATTGAGGCGCGTAACGCGTCAAGTGCGAGCATGAACATCAATGTGAATAATGTCAGTGGTGCTGCTTGGGGGATTTGGGCGGACGACACGGCCAGTGCGGTTCATATGAATATTACCGCTGGCAATGTCACAGGGAACACTTTAGATGGGATTCATGCGGAGCATGAAGGCACTGGTGATTTAAATATTACCTCAACAGGTTTTGTCGTTGGCGGTACTGAACAAGGGATTGATGCTTATAACTATGCTGCTGGCAGTATTAACATCAATGCAAACAACGTGACGGGTAATTTGTGGGGAGTTTACGCTTGGGATGCCACTGACAATGCAAAAGCCATGAACGTGACCGCCGCAAACGTGACCAGTACGAATTACGATGGGATCCGTGCGCACCATCGCGGTACGGGCAATCTAACCATTACATCTAGCGGCTCGATTGTGGGTGGTACGGAAGATGGTATTGAAGCAATTAACGACACTGCGGGGAATACAACGATTGCAGTCAACAGCGTTAAAGGTTATTTGGAAGGGATTCGTGTCACTGATTTGGCCAGCAGCGGTGCAATGAATATCACTGCCGCCAATGTGAGTGCAACCCTTTATCATGGGATTGATGCGCCACATTTGGGTTCGGGTGATTTGACCATCATTTCTTCTGGCACCATTATTGGCGGCGGTACGGCTAATTACAACGGGGTTCATGCCATCAATAGCGCAAACGGTGCTAATTTGACGGTTGTGGTGAACAACGCATCGGGCGCAAATACTGCGGTCTACGCAAGCAATAATGGCACGGGTGTGATTAACGTGACCGCCAATGGCACGGTTACTGGCGGCACAGGTGCTGGGATTGATACACTTAATGGCAACCGCACTGTGGCTGCGGGTGCGGGTCTGACAACCATTGTGTTGAATTCAAATGCAAAAGTGAGCGCAGCGTCTGGCGTTGCCATTCAAAATGACGGCAGCGATTCTGATACATATGCCAATACAGGCGCGCTGATTGTGGGTTCGGTTCTTTTGAATAACGGCAGCGATGCGTTGACTTTAAATGGCACAGATTTTGCGCAAATCACCACGCTTGATGGTGGCGATGATGTGACGGTTGCCGATGGATTTGTGGATAAATTAACTTTGCGCGGTTACAAAAATTTAACTGCCAGCAGCACGCAACTCAAAAACTGGGAAAGTATTGTTTTAAACGGTACCAATTTCACATCAAGTGACAACAGGCTCATCACTGGTTCTGAGGTAGGTCAAGGCTTATTTTTGACCAACGGCGCGGTATTAAATGGCGGCAGCGCATTTGCGTTAACCGGTAATTTGGATGTGGGCAGCGGCTCGACGTTCAAAGGCTTTGGCGCGGGCGCAGGCGTTTACAGCGTTTCGGGCTCTGCGACCAATGCTGGCACCATCAGCACGCAAGATGGCGCAGTTGGTGATGTCTTAACGATTGCGGGTGACTATATCGGTCATGGCGGTTTGCTGGCTGTGGATACGCAGTTGGGTGATGACCGTTCGTTAAGCGATCGTTTGGTAGTTAAGGGCAATACTTCAGGTGCGACCAATCTAAATGTTAAAAATGTTGGCGGCGCCGGTGCTCAAACAGTGAAAGGCGTTAAAGTTGTTGAGGTGCAAGGCGCATCTAACGGTGCCTTTAACTTGGCTGCGCCTGTTCAAGCTGGCTTATATGAATACACGTTGAGGCAAGATGGCTCGGACGGCGGCTGGTATTTGCAGAGCAAACTCCTGCTTGATGATGGTAATAACAACGGTAATAACAACGGTAATAACGGCGGTGCTGTTATTGAACTATTCCGCCCAGCGGTTGCGAGTGCCGCAGTTGCTCAACGAGCGAATGCGGACAGTGGTTATTTGCTGCTTTCGACATTAAATGAGCGCATGGGCGTGCAGCAAGGCTTAAGCGCCAAAACTGCGCAGCTTTGGGGCAGGATTTTGGGCGCAGGCACATCAAGCGAAGGTAAAAATCGCTTGGGCTATAGCTCAATGACAACAGGTTTCCAGTTCGGTGGTGATGTATTGCACGCCAGCAATGAGAAAGGCACACAAACGCGGGTTGGTTTAACTGCGCAATATGCAAATTCGAGCACGGACACCACAGACAGAGCGCGTTTCCTGTTCGGACTTACAGATAAAACAGGTTCGATTAAAACGGATACGTATGGTTTAGGGGGTTATTACACGGCCATGGCGGGTAACGGTTCTTACGTTGACGTGGTTGGTCAAGTCAATCGCCTGAGTAATAAGTACTCAGACCTTTATGGCGGCCAATCAAAACAAAAAGGTTGGCAATATGGCTTGTCGGCTGAGGTTGGCTTCCAAGTAGGTTCTGTGGCAGGTTGGAATGTGGAGCCACAAGCACAGCTCAGCTATTTGCACACCAGATACGATGATTACGCAGACGTGATTTCTCATTTTGGCAGCTATGCAACCAATAACTTGCGTGGCCGTGTGGGGATTCGGATGAATAAAGACGTGTTAGTCGGCGGCCAATCTGCGCAGTACTACGGCATTGTTAACGTTAATCATGATTTCTTGGATGCCAAAGAAGTGAATGGCTTGGCTGAGGATTACGATAAAACCAGCGCTGAGGTCGGTTTAGGCATTCAAGGCAATGTGTCAAAACGTTCATACGTGTACACAGACGCGCGTTACGAGCGTTCATTCTCGGGCAACAAAGAAGGAGCCAAGTTTAACTTGGGTCTGAAGTCTAGCTTTTAATATTGCCTCGCAAGCCAATTGAGGCCAAGCGCTAAGTATGAAGCAGTTGCAAGGCTAAAATTGATTGCAAAAAAACAAACCCACTTTTAGTGGGTTTGTTGCGTTTTGGCTGTCTTTGGCAGCGTATTTAGCGTAAAATCACCCAAATTTTTGGCTCAAAAATGAGCCGATGGCGAAGGACAAAATGGCACAAACCAAAATCAAACAAAAAGAACCGAGCAGCTTTGAAGACGCCATGCGCGAGCTTGATGGCTTGGTTGGGGGCATGGACGAGGGCGAGTTTGCGCTCGAACAGGCTTTGGTGGCATATCAGCGTGGCGCGTATTTGGTGAAGTTTTGCCAAGCACAATTACAAGCCGTACACACACAAATCAAAATCGTTGAGGACGATATGGCAAAGCCGTTTGATTTAAGCACAGGGCAGGCCAAATGAGCATTTTAGAAGGCAGTGCGCAAGCGTTTGAGGCGTGGGCGAATCAATGGCGTGCGCCAATTGAGGCGCGCTTGTTGCAAGGTTTGTCTGATGTTGATCGTGCGGTTCTTGAGTGTTCGCCGTTACACGCGGCGATGGCGCATGGCGTTTTAAATGGCGGCAAGCGCGTGCGGGCTTTGGCTGCTTTGGCGGCTGGGCAAATGTGCGCAGCGCCAGCCGATGCGCTGCTTACAGTGGCGGCGGCGCTCGAATTTGTGCATGCATATTCGTTGATTCATGATGATTTACCCTGCATGGATGATGATGTGTTGCGCCGTGGCTTGCCAACTGTGCATGTGGCTTTTGGCGAGGCGCAGGCGTTATTGGCGGGCGATGCGCTCCAAACGCACGCCTTTGCATTGTTGGTGAGTGACACGCTCTTGATGCCGGCTGCGACTAAAATTGCGTTGCTACAAACATTAAGCCATGCGATTGGTGCCAATGGCATGGCGGGCGGTCAGGCGATTGATGTGCAGCACGTTGGGCTTGAGTTGTCGCTTGAACAAATGCAAACCATGCACAGCCTTAAAACTGGGGCGTTGTTGCGCGCCAGTTTGTTGATGGGCGCACAATGTGGCGCTGCGTTGAGTCTTGAGCCTTTGCAGACGTATGCGCAGCAATTGGGGCTGTTGTTTCAAGTGGTTGATGATGTGTTGGATGCCAGCCAGTCCTCGCATGTTTTGGGCAAAACCGCTGGCAAAGATGCGGCGGCAAATAAGCCAACGTATGTGCGGGCGTTGGGCTTAAATGATGCACGCGCTTATGTACAAACGCTGTATCAAAACTGCTTGTCGGCATTGACGCCTTATGGCGTGCGCGCCCAACCGTTGGCTGATTTGGCGGCTTATTGTGCCAATCGAATTCATTAAATTCTTCACGGGCGACACATAAACCTTAATTAAACTGGGCTTGCTTGAGCGCCGGCATGTACGGTTTGTGGCTCACCATTTGCGGCGCACCATTTGTTGCGCGACTAAAATAATATTATGAACACACATTTCTCTTTATTGAATCAAATTAATGACACGGCGAGCGTGCGTGCCTTGTCTGGCGAGCAACTGCAGCAATTGTCTGATGAGTTGCGCGACTTTATTGTGCAATCGGTTGCGAAAACGGGCGGGCATTTGTCGTCTAATTTGGGGACGGTTGAGTTAACGGTTGCGCTGCATCACGTTTTTAATACGCCCGAAGATAAAATTGTGTGGGACGTGGGGCATCAAAGCTACGGACACAAAATTTTAACGGGGCGACGCGAACAAATGAGCAGCCTGCGCCAGCAGGGCGGCTTGTCTGGTTTTCCAAGGCGCTCCGAATCAATTTACGATGCGTTTGGTACAGCGCATTCATCGACCAGTATTTCTGCCGCATTGGGTATGGCGGTGGCGGCGCGGCATTTGGGCTTGACTGCGCGCCAACACATTGCGGTGATTGGTGATGGTGCTTTGACTGGCGGCATGGCGTTTGAGGCGATGAATAACGCGGGCGTGACAGACAATGTTAATTTATTGGTGATTTTGAATGACAACGATATGTCGATTTCACCGCCAGTTGGTGCGCTCAATCGCTATTTGGCCAAACTATTAAGCGGCCAGTTTGTCCATACTGCGCGCTCGCGTTTGAAAAAAATACTTCAAGTTGCGCCGCCTGTATTGGCGTTTGCCAAGCGATTTGAAGAGCATGCAAAGGGCATGGTTGTGCCGGCAACCATGTTTGAAGAGTTTGGTTTTAATTACATTGGCCCGATTGATGGCCATGATTTGACGTCGCTGATTCCCACCTTGGAAAACCTCAAAAACTTAGGTGGTGTGCAGTTTTTGCACATCGTGACGCGCAAAGGTCAAGGTTACAAACTCGCAGAAGATGATCCAATTAAATACCACGGGCCGACCACGTTTAATCCGGCCGAAGGCTTGTTGCCCTCAACAACGGCTAAAAAAGCCACCTTTACACAGGTGTTTGGCGATTGGATTTGTGACATGGCGCAAAGCGATGCGCGCTTGGTGGCGATTACACCTGCGATGCGTGAAGGTTCTGGCTTGGTTGAATTTGAATCACGCTATCCCAATCGCTACTTTGATGTGGGGATTGCGGAGCAGCACGCGGCCACTTTTGCGGCAGGTTTGGCGTGCGATGGCTTAAAGCCCGTGTTGGCGATTTACTCTACTTTTTTGCAGCGTGCATATGACCAAGTCATTCATGATGTTGCGCTGCAAAACTTGGATGTGACTTTTGCGATTGACCGCGCAGGTTTGGTGGGCGCTGACGGCGCAACCCACGCGGGCGCATATGATGTGGCATTTTTGCGTTGCGTGCCCAATATTGCGATTGCCACGCCATCTGATGAAGCGCAGGCGCGGGGCTTGCTCACGGCCGCTTATTTGCATAATGGCCCAGCGGCGGTGCGCTATCCGCGTGGCGCGGGCGTAGGTGCAACGGTTGGCTCTGATTTAGAGCCGCTGCCATTTGGGCGCGGTCATGTGGTGCGCAGCGGTGCAAAGCTCGCTATTTGTGCATTTGGGCCGCTGTTGCATGAAGCCCGTTTGATTGCCGATGCGTTAAATGCGACCTTGGTTGATATGCGTTGGGTCAAACCGATTGATGCGCCGTTGTTGCGCGAGCTGGCATTGAATCACTCGCATTTTGTAACGCTGGAAGACTCCGTCGTTGCGGGCGGTGCGGGCAGTGCGGTGGCGCAATACTTAAGCGCTCAGGGTTTGGTGGTTCACATGTTGCATCTGGGCTTGCCTGACCAGTTTATTGACCACGGTGAAGTGGCGCAATTGCTTGAGCAACACGGTTTGTCCGCGCAAGGCATTGCCAGCAGTATTGCCCAATTTGTGGCATAGTAATGCCTCTTAATAGTTGATTAAAATACTCAGCTATTTTTTAGAAGTAAAACCATGCTGGAACGATTTTAAATTTATTTGAATTCACCACGAATCTTAATTGAAAGCATATATGACCCAGATCCAAACCCAAATCCCAGACGTACAAAGCACCATTGATGCGCGCAATATGCCGATTAGCCGCGTTGGTATTAAAGACGTGCGTTTCCCGCTCCAAATCAATTTGGGCGCGGGGGCGCAAGCCACCGTTGCTCATTACACCATGACCGTTCATTTGCCTGCGGATCAAAAAGGCACGCACATGTCGCGTTTTATTGCGTTGCTTGAGGAAAATAAAACCGTGTTTACGTTGGAGACGTTTCAAGCGTTGATTGACGACATGATGGTGCGGCTTGAGGCGAATAAAGGCGATATTGATGTGCGTTTTCCGTACTTTATTGAGAAGACCGCGCCTGTGTCGGGGATTAAAAGCCTGATGGATTATGAAGTGACGCTCAAAGGCACGCATCAACATGGCGTGAGCGCGGTGTCTTTGTCTGTGCTGATTCCCATGACCAGCCTTTGCCCGTGCTCCAAAAAAATCTCAGCCTACGGTGCGCACAATCAGCGCTCGCATGTCACCGCACACATTGGTTTGAATCAAAATGCGGCACAGTTTGATTTGCACGCATTGGTTGCTGCGATTGAGGCGCAAGGCTCGTGCGAGTTGTATGGCTTGCTCAAACGTCCTGATGAAAAATACGTGACCGAACGTGCGTACGACAACCCTAAGTTTGTTGAAGACTTGGTGCGAGATGTGGCGGGGGTTTTGAAGGCGCAAAATTATGTGTCGGCTTTCAGTGTTGAGGCGGAAAATTTTGAATCGATTCATAATCATTCGGCCTACGCGGTGATTGATTCGGCGGATTTGTAACCCATAAAAAACCAGCTCAAGTGAGCTGGTTTTTTATGGGTTTGAGTTACGTGTGAAAAATTAAGAATTAAATCATGCCATGCGTGAATGAGCCTGTGATTACTTGGCTTTGAGCGATTCAATTTTTACTTTCCATTCAGCAGGCCCCGTTTCGTGTACAGATACGCCGTTGGAATCTACCGCCACCGTTACTGGCATATCGACCACGTCAAATTCGTAAATTGCTTCCATGCCTAAATCAGCAAAACCGACGACTTTTGCGGTTTTAATTGCTTTAGAGACCAAGTATGCTGCGCCGCCAACCGCCATTAAGTAGGCGGCTTTGTGTTTCTTGATGGCTTCGATTCCTTGTGCGCCGCGCTCTGATTTGCCAATCATGACGCTTAAGCCTGTTTGAGCAAGCATCATTTCAGTGAATTTGTCCATGCGCGTGGCGGTGGTTGGGCCTGCTGGGCCGACAACTTCGTCGCGCACAGGGTCAACTGGGCCGACATAATAAATGGCGCGGTTGGTGAAGTCGACAGGCAACGTTTCGCCTCGGGCGAGCATGTCGGCAATGCGTTTGTGTGCGGCATCACGTCCTGTGAGCATTTTGCCGTTGAGTAATAATGTTTGTCCTGGCATCCAAGCGGCGACTTGTGCTGGCGTGAGGGTGTTTAAGTCCACGCGCTGGCTTTTTTCGGTATCAGGCGCCCAACTCACATTTGGGTAGCTGTCAAGAGCGGGTGGGGTGAGAATGGCGGGGCCATTGCCGTTGAGTGTGAAGTGGGCGTGGCGCGTGGCGGCGCAGTTGGGCACTAAACCAATCGGCAGTGAGGCGGCGTGGGTTGGGTAGTCTAAAATTTTGATGTCCAGTACCGTGGTTAAGCCGCCCAATCCCTGTGCGCCAATGCCAAGGTTGTTGACTTTTTCGTACAATTCTAAACGCAACTCTTCAATCCGGTTGTTGGCGCCACGGGCGATGAGCTCGTGCATGTCAATCGGTTCCATGATGGCTTGCTTGGCGAGCAGCATGGCTTTTTCGGGCGTGCCGCCAATTCCTAAGCCCAAGATGCCTGGCGGACACCAGCCTGCGCCCATGGTTGGGACGGTTTTGAGCACCCAATCAACGATGGAGTCTGATGGGTTGAGCATGACCATTTTGGATTTGTTTTCTGAGCCGCCGCCTTTTGCCGCCACAATCACATCGACTGTGTCGCCTGCCACCATTTCGATGTGCACGATGGCGGGGGTGTTGTCTTTGGTGTTGGTGCGCTTGCCCGCAGGGTCGGATAATACGGAGGCACGCAGAACATTGTCTGGGTTCATGTAAGCGCGGCGCACACCTTCGTTGACCATTTCTTGAATCGTGAGCGCCGATTCCCAGCGCACATTCATGCCTATTTTTAAAAACACCACGCAAATACCTGTGTCTTGGCAAATCGGACGGCGGCCTTCTGCGCTCATGCGGCTGTTGGTTAAAATCTGTGCAATTGCGTCTTTGGCGGCGGGCGATGCTTCGCGTTCATAGGCTTTGCCAAGTGCAAAAATATAATCTTCGGGGTGGTAATACGAGATGAACTGAAATGCGTCGGCAATGGAACTGACGAAATCTTCTTGTACGATGGTGCTCATAATGGTCTCCGTAGAATGGTAAATTAGTTTTGGCGCAGCAACACCAATGAGTTTTTGCGCTCCGATACGCGCTCGCCCGTCCAAATCACGCGCCAGCTTTGGCCAGATAGGTTAATCACTTGGCCAGCTTGTGCGCGCACAGGTTGCGCAAGGGTCAGTTCGGTGCTGATGATGTAAGGGCAGGTGACTTTGTCGAATTCGCTTTGCACAGGAACAAATGGGACGTTGGCGTAATAATAAATCGCGCCACGTGCCGATTCTGGCAAGCCCAGTGCGCGCACGCAGCTGGTTTTTTGGGGAATCATTTGGCTGAGCGCTTTTCCTGCTTTGGCGTAGCTTCTGGTGTGGTCAAGCCATGGCATCCAAAGTGTTGCCATCAAACTCCAAACCAAAATCATACCGCCTGATGAGAATACGACGGAGCGCCAAAGCGCTTCGTTGCTGCGCGTTGCCCGCCACCGCAACAGAAATAACCAACCTATGCTGGTTAATAGGGCGATGGAAAATGGCCACCATTTGAACTCTGGCGTAAATTCCGGTGCCAGTTTTTTGAGATTGTTCAGTAAAAACTCAGGCGCGCCCAGCCAGTTGGCAAGCCATATTGCCCAAACTAGGATTGCGATTAAACTAAAAACAATGACTGAAAACCATTCAATGATGTTGGCGCGGCCTCGATTGAGGGTGGCAAGCCCAAAAGGGGCGATTAATAATAAAGAGGGGACAAACAGCAGCATGGACATGTCGGAGCGCTGCCCTGTAATAAACAGGTGGGTCAGCGGGATAAGCGCCATAAGTACGCCCAAAAACACCATTGGGCTTTGCCACTGATTGCGCCAGCGCCACAAACACCAAATACTCAGCGGCGCAATTGGCCATGTAAAAATGGCAATATTTTTTGCAAAGTACGCTTGGTTTTTCCATGACAGAGGAGAGAATGCTTGTTGCGTTTGCCAGTTTAGCTGGAACGCTGGGTTGTCCAGAGCTTGGAGCAGCCAAGCGGCTGGGATTGTGAGGCCAATGAGCATGACAATTGGGGCAACTTCAACGCTGCGATCACGCCAGCCAATAAAAAATAAAGTCGCCAAAGTACCTAAGGCAAAAAACACGAACAAGCTAAATGGCAAGGTCAAGCCGATACCTGCCAAGCCAAAGCCCCAAACCCAGCGCGCCTTTAGTGGCTGGTCTAGCGTGAGCGTTGCGCCATATAACCACAGCAGACAAACCAAAAGTATGGTTGCGCCTTCGCTTGTGTCGTGCGTATGCGCGGCAATGCCATACGTTGAAATAAACAATAACGTGGACGAGTCTGCCAACATTTTGCCAAATGCGCGTGCGCTGGGCTCGCCACCAAAAGCGAGGCGCTGAGGTTGTAACTCTGCTCGGCATCCCAAGCGCCTCACGGTCAGCCAGAGCAAGTAAACCGAAATAATATCTTGAAGGGCAATTGCAAATTGAGCGGCAGAAAAAGGGCTGGCGATGCTGTGCAGCATTTTGATGAAAAACGCACCAATCCAATAAGGCAGCGGGCCAAATGTCCCGCTGTAAAGGCCGGCGACATTTGGGGCAACCCAATCAGCAATGCTGCCTTGCGCCATGGTGAGCATTGTGGCAAAGCTGCTCGCTTCTTGACGCCATAAGCCGCGCCAAGTTAGGCCTGCAAAAATATACAGCCCAGTTAAAATTATCAGGGCGTATTTTGGCAGTGGACTTGCATCTTTTGTACTAAGACGAACTGGGTTTGAGTTTTTAAATGGCATCTGAAAAATAAGTATATTCAGCCAAGGCTGAATGTGGTTAAGCAGGTCTCGCTGTTTTTGATGCGCGGCTTGTTGTGTTTTAGCAAGGCAAAATTCTTGCTATTTTAGCTGTTTTAAAAAGGGCTGTCGAAGAATTTGTGAACGACTGCGTCGATTTTGGAGGACTGAAATCGCCTTAAAAGTCACAAGTATGCATGAAAAATAGGCAGCCTGAGGCTGCCTATTTTTTGCCGATCTGCAGAATTATTCTGCAGTTGGTGCGGCTGCTGCTGGTGTGCGTGAGCCGTATTTGTTACGGAATTTTTCAACGCGGCCGGCAGTGTCCATGATTTTTTGGGTGCCAGTGTAAAACGGGTGTGATTCTGATGAAGTTTCTAACTTAACCAATGGGTAAGTTTTGCCTTCAAACTCAATCGTTTCACGTGCGTTTACAGTTGAGCGAGTTACAAATTTGAAGTCGCAAGACATGTCATGAAAAACAACTTCGCGGTAATCTGGGTGAATATCTTGTTTCATAATAATCCTTAAAAGTTAAGCGGCAGCCAATAGGGCAGCCATGTACTTATTCATACATGGCAACAATCCTTATCACACGCCAAAATAAAAAGCTTCTTATTATGCCATGAGTAGACTTATCTTGCAAGTGCTGCGCTTGGTTGTCTGTGTTGTTGTATAATCGCCGATTGATTATGACTGTCTGAATATGGCTACAAACAACGATGCGCAAGCTGCACCAGCACCCAAAAATTACATTACGCCGCTTGGTTTTAAACGGCTGCGCGATGAATTGCTCCACTTAATGAATGTTGAGCGCCCAGAAGTCGTGCAAGTTGTGTCGTGGGCGGCCAAAAACGGTGATCGCTCAGAAAATGGCGATTATTTGTATGGAAAAAAACGATTGCGCGAAATTGATCGGCGCATGCGCTTTTTGACCAAAGCGATTGAGTCTGCGCAAGTGATTGATCCTGCGGCGCAGCAACATGGCGAACAAGTGTTTTTTGGCGCAACGGTTACTTTCTGGCGGGAGCGCGCACAACAAGATGAAACTGTTGTGATTGTGGGACGTGATGAAATTGATTCGGCGCGTGGTTGGGTGAGCTGGAGCAGTCCGATTGCGCGAGCGCTGCTCAAAAAGACCGTGGGCGACGAGGTTCGGTTGCATACGCCAGATGGGATTGATGTGCTTGAGGTGATTGATGTCCGCTATGTTGGGTTGGAGTCATAGTTTCTACTGTATTGATGGGTATAATGCCCGATTGGGCTTTTTTTGTACTATTTGGTTCACAAAAAGCATCAAACCGTTTGATTCGTATCGTTTTTTTACGTAGAATCAAAAATATGCGACGTCTGTTAAAAGAGACACTGAACAGAGACATTTTTTAAACGTCACAAATTAAGGAGATAACATGAAAAAAATATTCAAAATTGCGCTGGGTGCAATTGCCATCCTGAGCATGACTTTGCCTGCTGCGGCAAAAACAACGACCGCTTCTTTTGGCCGTCAATATGGGCTGTCAAATACAGTCGATCCGCTCGCGTTACGCGCCAGCGTTGCTTTGGTGGTTGACCAAAATAGCTGGACAACCCAATACGAAAAAAATTCACGTACACCGTTACCGATTGCCTCAATCACAAAATTGATGACCGCAATGGTGACGCTTGATGCCAAGCTGGATATGAATGAGAACATTGTGATTGATTCGGAGGATGTGCACCATTATGCGAGTTCGCGTTTGGTTGCTGGCAGCACTTTGACGCGTAAAGATGTGATGATGTTGGCGTTGATGTCGTCAGACAATCGCGCAGCCTACGCGCTTGGACGCACTTATCCGGGTGGGATTTATGCGTTTATCCAAGCGATGAGTGCCAAAGCGGCCATGCTGGGCATGAGCAGTGCACGTTTTGTTGATCCAAGCGGTTTGTCGTCATCGAATCAAGCGACGGCGATGGATTTGGCCAAAATGGTCAACGCCGCTTCTCAGTATAAAATCATCCGCGATCTGTCAACCCGTGAAACAGCGACCGTTTATACGCCTTATGGTAACGAGCTCGTGTATCACAACAGCAATCGTTTGATTTCGCGCAATATGGGCTGGAATATTGGGATGCAAAAAACCGGCACGTTAAGTGCGGCTGGTAAGTGCATTGTGTTGCAAGCCTATATTTCTGGTTCACCAAAAATCATTATTTTGCTTGATTCAAGCTCAGCAGATTCTCGCATCACGGATGCGGTTCAGATTAAAGACTGGCTCGAATCGGGTGGCGCATCAACCATTTCTCAATTGGGTGGTGCGACACAAATCGCTGGTTTGTAAACGAGCCGTTTTACCCAAAAGCCTTCGATTCGTCGAAGGCTTTTTTGTCATAAGAACAACATGAATTCAAACTCTAACCCTAATAAACACAACTCAAGCGCTGCTCAAAAACAGCTTGCTGGCGTAGACTCTGAGTCTGCGCGGATTTTTCGCAGCGCAATCGTATTTCCTGAAAATTTACCTGTTAGTGCGGAGCGTGCCACTATTTGCGATTTAATCAGCGCAAATCAAGTGGTGATTGTCTGTGGCGAAACGGGTTCGGGTAAAACCACGCAATTACCTAAAATGTGTCTGTCGCTTGGGCGCGGCCTTGGGGCGGGCGGGCTTGGTTTAATTGGGCACACGCAGCCAAGACGATTGGCCGCGACGAGCACGGCAAAACGGATTGCGCAGGAGCTCAATACGGATTTGGGCGATGTGGTGGGCTATAAAATTCGATTTCAAGACCGTTTGCATGAAGGCGCTTCGGTAAAGTTGATGACCGATGGGATTTTATTGGCCGAGACACAAACGGATCCGCTGCTCAAAAAATACGACACGATTATTATTGATGAGGCGCATGAGCGCAGTTTGAATATTGATTTTTTGTTGGGTTATATCAAAGAAATTTTACCGCGCCGTTCTGATTTGAAGCTGATTATTACCTCGGCGACGATTGATGCCGAGCGGTTTTCTGAGCATTTTGGTGGGGCGCCGATTATCAATGTGAGCGGGCGGACATTTCCTGTGGAGCAGCGTTATCGGCCGATTCAGGTGGATGAGAATGACAAAGAGCGCGATTTATATGATGGCATTGTGGATGCGGTTGATGAGTTGGCGCGTGAAGGTGCGGGCGATGTGCTGGTTTTTTTGCCGGGTGAGCGTGAGATTCGTGAGGCGGCGGAGGCGTTGCGCAAACACCATCCGCCGCACGTGGAAATTTTGCCGTTGTTTGCGCGGTTGACGGCGGCCGAGCAAGAGAAAATCTTTAAACCGTCCAATACGCGGCGGATTGTACTGGCAACCAATGTGGCGGAAACCTCGCTCACCGTTCCGGGGATTCGTTATGTGGTGGACAGCGGTTTGGCGCGGGTGAAACGGTATTCGTATCGCCAAAAAGTCGAGCAGTTGCAGGTTGAGTCGATTTCAAAAGCTGCGGCCAATCAGCGCGCTGGGCGTTGCGGGCGCGTGGCGGCGGGCGTGTGCATTCGTTTGTACGATGAGGCGGACTTTAACAATCGCCCTGATTTTAGCGACCCTGAAATCATGCGCTCCTCATTGGCGAGCGTGATTTTACGCATGAAGGCGTTGGGGCTTAAAAATATTGAGGCGTTTCCTTTTGTGCAAATGCCGCTCAATCGGGCGATTGTCGATGGCTATCATTTATTGCAAGAATTGGGCGCGATTGATGAGCAAAACCAGCTCACGTTGATTGGGCGCAGCATTGCCAAACTGCCGATTGACCCGAAAGTGGCGCGAATGATTTTGGCAGCGCGCGACGAAGGCGCTTTGCGTGAAATGCTGATTATTGCCAGCGCGCTGTCGGTGCAAGATGTGCGCGACCGCCCAGTGGACTTGCGCCCGCAGGCGGATGCGGCGCACGCCAAGTTTAACGATGGGGCCTCGGAGTTTATGACCTATCTTAAAATCTGGGCGTGGTTTGACGATGCGCTGACGCACAAAAAATCCCATAAATTATTGGCGGAAAAATGCCGCGCGAGTTTTTTATCGCCCATGCGTTTGCGCGAGTGGCGCGACGTACACACGCAATTGACCAGCATGGTGAAGGAGCAAGGCTGGCGCGTGAATGAGATTGAACCCACGCATGAACAGTTGCATTGCGCCTTGCTCAGTGGCTTGTTGGGCAATATTGGTTATAAAAATGACAAAGTCGCGCTAATTGGCACTGCGGTGGATAAAAACAAGGCAGGGCAACGCAGCCAATATTATTTAGGCGCGCGCGGGATTCAATTTTATTTGTGGCCCGGTTCGTCGTTGTCAAAGAAAAATGCGCAGTGGGTGATGGCGGCCGAACTGGTTGAAACCACGCGTTTGTTTGGACGCGGTTTGGCAAAAATTGAGCCAAAATGGTTGGAGCGGCTGGGCGCACATTTGCTCAAAAAAACTTATTCTGAACCGCGTTGGCGCAAAAAATCAGGGCAGGTGCAGGCGGATGAACGGGCGACGTTGTATGGCTTGGTGGTGTATGCGCAACGCCCTGTGAGCTATGCGCGGATTGATGCTGTCGCGGCGCGCGAGGTGTTTATCCGCGATGGCGTGGCGACGCATGAGATAGAAGGGCGTTTTCCATTTGTGACGCACAACCGCCAGTTGATTGCGCAGATTGAAAACATGGAACACAAGTCGCGCCGCCAAGATGTGTTGGTGGATGATGAGCTGATTGTGGCGTTTTATGAATCGGTGATTCCGCCTGAGATTACCGATGTGCGCCAGTTGCAAAAATGGCATGACGAGGTGACGCGCAAAAATCCCAAAACATTGTATTTCTCAAAAGACGAGCTGATGCGCCACGAAGCGGCGGGCATTACCAGCGATGTGTTTCCAAAAACCATGAGCGTGGGCGGGGTTGATTGTGCGTTGAGTTATCATTTTGAACCCAATTCACCGCGCGACGGCGTGACGCTGACCGTACCGATTGCGTTGCTCAATCAGGTCTCGATTCATGCGGTGGACTGGTTGGTAGCGGGCATGATTAAGCCTAAAGCATTGGCGTTGCTCAAATCATTGCCGCAAAAGCTGCGCAAGCATTGTGTGCCGTTGCCTGATTATGTGGATGATTTTGTTGAGTGGGCGCAGGCTGAGCGCAAGGCGCATGAAAAATCATTGATTGATGCGTTGATTGAGTTTTATCGCTTGCAAACGCAGCAGTTGTTGCAAAGCACAGATTTTAAACCTGAGACGTTGCCTGCGCATACGCTGATGAATTTTAAATTGGTCGATGAATTTGGGCGACAGCTCGAAATGAGCCGCAATTTGTCATTGCTGCGCACGCATTTTGGCGGACAAGCGCGCAGCTCGTTTCAAGATGCCGCGCCGCAATCTGCCACGCCCGTCAGCGATATGTCGCGCGCGATTACGGCGTGGGATTTTGGCAATTTGCCCGAAATGATGGAGTTGCACAAAAACGGCAAAACGCTGTACGGTTATCCTGCGCTGCAAGCGCATGGCACGCATTGTGAGTTGTCGGTGTGGGATGAGGAGCAGATTGCACGTGAGGTGCATGTGCGCGGCGTGTTGTGTTTGGCGCGGATTCAATTGAGTGACTCGCTTAAATTGTTGGAAAAAAACATCCCGGACGCGCTAAATATGGGCATGTTGTACACGGGCTTGACGGGCGATAGCTTGGAGTCGCTCAAAACCGACATTGCCAGCCTGGCGCTTAAACGTGCGGCAAGCTTGGGTGAGGCGCGCGATACGCCGCGCGACGCGCCTGCGTTTGAGGCGATGGTGCGTGATGCCAAATCGCGGATTGGCCTGATTATTCAAGAAGTCTCGCGCCTTGCCGCCAGTATTTTGACCGAATGGCAAATTGCCGCCAAAAAACTTGCCACCGTGAAATCGCATGGCAGCGCGTATCAGGATATGAGCGCGCAAATAGGTCAATTGTGCCCCAAGCATTTTTTGAGCACAATCGGTTACAGCCAGCTCACGCATTATCCGCGTTACTTTAAAGCGATTGCGATGCGGGTGGACAAACTCAAAGCCGCCAGCGAGCGCGACGCGCAGCTGATGCGCGATATGTTGCCGCTGTTGCAAAACTGGCAGCGCGTATTTAACGAGCGCTCAGGGCAAATGGATGATGGCTTGATGCAATTTAGATGGATGATGGAAGAGCTGCGCGTGGGCTTGTTTGCCCAAGAATTACGCACGCCCATGCCTGTGTCGGTCAAGCGGCTGTATAAAGTTTGGGAAAGTTTGCAGCGCTAATGGATAAAAACTTGCGCTCAATTTTGTGCGCCAATTTCTTTTGTGCTAGAGTTCGGGGCTGCACAAACTGGGGCAAAATTTGGCTTTGTGGCGTAGACCATATTTATTTTTAAATTGATTCACATTCAAGGGAAATTGCATGTTAAAAAAAATCACACTCGCCAGTTTATTGGCTATGAGTTTGACCGCTCCAGCGGCTTACGCGCTGGATTTTGGCAGTATTATTGATTCAGTAGGCGGGATTGCGCAGGCCGCTGGCGTGTCTGACAAAGCGGTTAAAGGGATTGGCGCGGCAACGGATGGCGTGAAGGCCTACGCATTAAGCGACGCAGAAGTCAACGCGTATGCCGCGCAAATGGCGGTGCAAATCGACAGCAAAAATACGATTGCGCCTGCATCAAGCCCATACACACAGCGCTTAAACAAAATCATGAAAGGCTGGGGCACGGTTGACGGTTTAAAACTTAATTTTAAAGTTTATATGGCGCAGGAAGCCAATGCGTTTGCAATGGGCGACGGCACGGTGCGTATCAACAGCGGCTTAATGGACATCATGACGGACGATGAACTGCGTTTTGTGTTGGGACACGAAATTGGCCACGTGCGTTTGGGGCACAGCAAGGCGCATTTAAAAACCGCATTGGCCAGCTCGGCCGTGTTTAAAGGCGCGGCGGCGGCTGGCGGCAGAGCGTCTCAAATTGCCGGTTCTGAATATGCGCAATTGGCGGATAAGTTTTTGAGCGCGCAATTTTCACAAGCACACGAAAACGCGTCTGATACGTATGGTTTGCAATTGCTCAAAGTAAAAAAAATCAATTTGCAAGCGGCGGTAACGTCTATGAATAAAATCGCCGCGCTTGGCGATTCGGGTGGCGGCTTGATGTCAACCCATCCATCATCGAAAGATCGCGTGAGCAATCTTCAAAAGCAAATCGACACCATGCGTTAATGATTCGGCGGCGCTGATGTTTAAAATAAACCACCCATCAGCGCTTAAGCTGTTTGGGTGGTTTTTTATTGGAGAATACAATGAAGTTTGGTTTAATCGTCATTGGCGATGAGATTTTAAATGGTCGCCGCACAGATGCGCATTTTCCCTTTGTAAAGCAAGCCTTGTTAGAGCGCGGCTTGCAGCTGGCTTGGGTTGAATATGTGGCGGATGTGCGGGCGGATATTGTGCAGCGCTTGGCGCGGAGCGCGCTGACGGGCTTGCCTGTGCTGGTGACGGGTGGGATTGGCGCGACGCCTGATGATCACACGCGTCAATCAGCGGCGCAGGCGTTTGAGTTGCCATTGTTTTTGCATCCTCAAGCGGCGCATTTAATCAATACGGTGGTGGCTGAACGCTTGAATGAGACCAATTTAGACGGCGATGTGCATCGCCAACGCTTGCAAATGGCGGTATTTCCCCAAGGCGCTCAGCTGATTCCCAATCCGTATAATCAGGTGGCGGGTTTTAGCGTCAATCAGCATTATTTTTTCCCTGGTTTTCCTGTGATGGCGCATCCGATGATGGAATGGGTGCTCGATACGTTGTACGCAGACGCCCAGTTTAAAGACCGTTTTGAAGTGCGCAGCGCCATGGTTTATGGGATTCAAGAGTCACAACTTGCGCCGTTGATGCTTGCGCTGGAGGCAAAATATACGGATGTGCAAACGTTTAGTTTGCCAAAGTTAAGTGATGACCAAGCGCCAGAGCGATATGTGATTGAATATGGCATCAAGGCGGCGGGCGCTGCTTGTGATGGGTTGGATGCGATTTGGGCGGCGCATTGCCAGCAACTGATTGCGCTTGGTGCGCGCTTGAAACATCTGGAGTGCTAAAAATGGTTGGCCGTTTGGCTGGCGGCTGTGCATGATGGCGGTCAAATGACGCACAAAAAATGGCTTTGGTTGCTTGAAAATTTGTCAATCAACCCTTAATTAGAAAATGAAGCAGATGGTTTTAAAATTTGCTGTGCGATACAATTTTTTTGCAGGTGGATAAACACGATAAGGGGAACTTATGCGGCAGAATTATTTTTTATCAAGGCGTTACACAAAGGCAGTTGCAAGTGTTGCGGGTTCACTGCTTGCGGTGAGCATGTTGGTTGTTTTGCCTGGCTGTAGCAAGGCGCAAGATGCGCCAGTGCTTGAGCCAGCAGTCGCGCCAGCGGTACAGGCTGCGCCTGCGTTGGTGACGGGTTTGCCTGATTTTACGCAGTTGGTTGAAAAAGTCAGCCCAGCGGTGGTGAATATTCGGACTTCTGAGCGGGTTGCGGTGCGGCGTGCCGCAGACTTGCGCCAACATCCGATTTGCGAAGCTTGGCCTGATTTGCCTATTTGTGGCTCTTTAAATGAAGCGCCAAGTGCGGCACCGTCAGCCCCAAAAGAGCGGGTTGTGGGCGAAGGTTCGGGTTTTATTTACACCCAAGACGGTTATATTTTAACCAATCACCATGTGATTGCGGGTGCCAGCAGCATTTTGGTGACCATGGCGGATAAGCGCGAGTTTCAAGCAAAGCTGATTGGGAGCGACGAAAAAACCGATGTGGCGGTGCTTAAAATTGAGGCGAGCGGCTTGCCATTTTTGAATGCTGCGGATTCGAGTCAACTCAAAGTGGGGCAGTGGGTGATTGCCGCTGGTTCGCCTTTTGGTTTGCAAAATACCATTACCAAAGGCATTATCAGCGCGATTAACCGAGACACGGGCGACTATCAGGCCTTTATCCAAACCGATGCAGCGGTGAATAAGGGCAATTCGGGCGGGCCTTTGGTGGATGTTTATGGCAATGTGGTTGGCATCAACAGTCAAATTTTATCTTCAAGTGGCGCATTTGCGGGCGTTGCGCTGTCAATCCCCATTAATGACGCGATGCAGGTTGCCAACCAAATTCGCGAAAAAGGGCATGTAACGCGTGGCTATATTGGGGTGAGTATCCGCAATGTCACCCCTGAAATTGCCAAACAGCTTGGCTTGACTCATTCTGAGGGCGTTTTGATTGCGGGTGTATCCGCCAATGGCGCGGCGGCAACGTCAGGCATGCAAACGGGTGATTTGGTTTTTGCGGTCAATGGCAGCCCGATTAAGGACAGTCGCGATTTTGCACGCTTGGTTGGGAATACGCCGCAGGGTGGTGCGCTCACCATTGAGCTTGAGCGGCAGGCGCGCAATTGGACGGTGCAGGTTGTTGTGGGCGGTGAGTCGGATGCGAAATAAGCGGTGTTTTTTGGATTGACTGCTGGTTGTCCCTGACTGCGTTGCACATCTTTGATTTCATTAAAAACACGCCCTCGGTTGAGGGCGTGTTTTTTATTCGCAGTCGTTATTCAATGTTTTGAACTTGTTCGCGCATTTGTTCAATGATGAATTTTAAATCCATTGCGGCTTGCGTTTGGAGCAGGCTGGCTGATTTTGAGCCCAGCGTGTTGGCTTCGCGGTTAAATTCTTGCATGAGAAAGTCCAGTTTTTTGCCAACGCCTGCGTTTGAGCCGTTTTGCAAAATGTCCTTGGTGTTGGCGATGTGGCCGTCGAGTCGGTCGAGCTCTTCAGCCACATCAATTCGCGTGGCCGTGACGCTGGTTTCAAATTTGATGCGCTCAATCAGCTCATCCACAGGGATGGCCGAGGTGGCGATGGCATTGTCATTTTTTTGGGCGTCCACGGCTTTAAATAAGCGCTCGTTGAGTTTGGCAAATTGTACTTCAAGCAATTTGGGCAAATTGTCTTTTAAGCCTTTGATAATGAGTGATATTTGAGCGACTTTTTCGGTGAGGGTTTGGCTGAGGTGGGCGCCTTCATTGGCGCGGGCGTTGAGGAATGCCGCCAAGGTTGATTGGGCGAGGGTTTGAATGTGCTCAAGGGTGATTTCAGATAAGGCGCTGGCTGCGCCAAGGCTGCTTGGCAGTACGTTGGGCTGCTGTAATAATTGCTGTACGGTCATGGGTTGCGCGTTTGGCGCGATTTGTAAAATGGCGGTTTGCAATGCCAGGGCGCGTTCAAGCGCGGCTGGGTTGATTTCTACGGCTGATTCGTTGTTGAGTTGGGCTTGCCAACTGATTTTGCACTCGAGTTTACCGCGTTTGACTTGGGCTGCAATCGCGTCGCGTAATGGCGCTTCAAACGCGGCCAGCTCGTCAGGGATTTTAAAACTCAAATCTAAGTAGCGGCTGTTGACGCTTTTGAGTTGCATGGTCAAAATGCATTGGGGCAGCGTGAGCGACTCGATGCCAAAGCCTGTCATGCTGTAAATGGGTGTGCGGTGGGTTGTGCTCATGTACAATGCCGTTTCTAAAAAATATTTTGAAGGATGCGTATGATACACCGAGCAGATGGCCGTGTGGCTGACCAATTACGAACCGTTGCCATTGAACGCCAGTACACAAAACATGCCGAAGGCTCTGTTTTAATCAGCTTTGGCGCAACCAAAGTGTTGTGTACCGCCAGTGTGTTGGATAAAGTGCCGCCGCACAAACGTGGCTCGGGCGAGGGCTGGGTTACCGCTGAGTACGGCATGTTACCACGCGCAACCCACACGCGTTCTGACCGCGAAGCCGCACGCGGCAAACAGTCTGGCCGCACGCAAGAAATTCAACGTCTGATTGGGCGCTCATTGCGCGGGGTGGTTGATTTAAAACGCTTGGGCGAATTTACCATTCATGTGGATTGCGATGTGATTCAGGCCGATGGCGGGACGCGCACAGCGTCAATCACGGGCGCGTATGTGGCGTTGGCGGATGCGGTGCAGTTTATGTTGGCGCAAGGCAAAATCACGCAAAGCCCAATCGTGGATGCGATTGCGGCGATTTCGGTGGGCGTGGTGGCTGGCGTGCCGATGCTTGATTTGGATTATTCAGAAGACTCAGCGTGCGACACGGATATGAATGTGGTGATGACGGGCGCGGGCGGTTTTGTCGAAATTCAAGGGACGGCCGAAGGTGCGCCATTTACAGGCGATGAGCTAAATGCTTTGTTGGCCTTGGCGCAAAAAGGCGTGGCGGAATTGGTTGAGGCGCAGAAACGTAGCTTGAAAGGGTAAATATGTTAAACCTTCTGATTTTGGTTTTTAGTTTGCTTTTTGCTCTTTCTGCTGCGTTCTTTAGTTATGGTTGCTTGTTTGGTATGGTGGCGCTGCCGACATTGGTCACAAAAACTTCTCATAAATACGGCATATTGATTACGGGGATGCTCGTTCCTTTTTTTGTGGCTTTTGTCTGTTTGTTCAACTATCAAAAAACCAAATACGCGTCTGATTTTTTAATAAAAGGGTTGATTGGGTTTATTCTTTCTGGTTTGTTTTTGTGGGGAATATCATCTATTTAAGTTGAAGTGCTATTAAAAGAACGGACGATTGTCCGTTTTTTTAATGGGCAAAACTGGACGAGAGCGCACACAAATTCCACAATATAAAAACCCTGTTCACAAAGTGATAAACAACTTGCGGGCAAACCGTGCAGCGCATAGAATGCGACACAATGATTGGGCGAAGTGTTTTTTCGTTCAAGATTTCGGTAAATTTTTGATCAAGATGACACTAATTCGTTACAGGAGACTGGCATGACCCAACCGAACCATAATATTGATAATGACGCGCAAGAAACCCAAGAATGGCTTGAGGCACTTGACGGCGTGATTACCAACGGCGGCAGCGAGCGCGCCACTTATTTAATCGACAAACAGATTTCATACGCGCGCACACACGGCGTGCATCAAGCATTTAATGCGCAAACGCCTTACATCAATACAATTCCTGTTGAGCAACAAGTCCCCATTCCTGGTGACCAAGACATTGAGCACCGCATTCGCTCGTATGTGCGTTGGAATGCGATGGCGATGGTGTTACGCGCCAACAAAAACACCAATGTGGGCGGCCATATTGGTTCCTTTCAATCTGCGGCAACTTTGTATGAAGTTGGCTACAACCATTTTTGGCACGCGCCGTCAGAATCACACGGCGGCGACTTGGTGTTTTCGCAAGGCCATTGCTCGCCAGGCGTTTACTCGCGTGCGTTCATGTTGGGACGTTTGACTGAGGCGCAATTGGACTCATTCCGCCAAGAAGTGGATGGCAATGGGATTTCGTCGTATCCGCATCCGTGGTTGATGCCTGATTTTTGGCAATTTCCAACGGTCTCTATGGGCTTGGGGCCGATTATGGCGATTTACCAAGCCCGTTTTATGCGATACATTCAAGACCGTGGTTTGTTGACAACCGAAGGGCGTAAAGTCTGGGCGTTTTTGGGCGATGGCGAAACGGATGAGCCTGAATCTTTGGGCGCAATCGGTATGGCTGGGCGTGAAAAATTGGGCAATTTGGTGTTTGTGATTAACTGCAATTTGCAGCGCCTTGACGGGCCTGTGCGCGGTAATTCAAGCATTATTCAAGAGCTCGAATCTGAGTTCCGTGGCTCGGGCTGGAATGTGATTAAAGTGATTTGGGGCAGCAAATGGGATGCGTTGTTTGCGCGGGATAAAAAGGGCATTTTGATGCAGCGTTTGGGTGAAATCGTCGATGGCGAATACCAAACCATGAAGTCAAAAAATGGCGCGTATGTGCGCAAAGTGGTCTTTAATACGCCAGAGTTGCAAGCCTTGGTGGCTGATTGGTCAGACGCGGATGTTTGGGATTTAAACCGTGGCGGTCATGACCCGCACAAAATTTATGCCGCATTTAAAGAAGCGCAAGATGCGACTGACCAGCCAACCTTGATTTTGGCAAAAACCGTCAAAGGTTACGGCATGGGTGCATCTGGCGAGGCGCAAAACACGGTGCATCAACAGAAAAAAATGGCGATGGATGATGTGCGTGCGTTCCGCGACCGTTTCCAAATCCCTGTGTCTGACGAGGACATCGAAAAAACCCCGTATGTAAAATTTGAAGAAGGCTCAAAAGAGCTCGAATACATGCGCGCACGCCGCATGGAATTGGGTGGCTATTTGCCGCAGCGCCGCACCAAGTCTGATGTGGCGCTGCAAATTCCACCGCTGGCTGCTTTTGAGCCATTGTTACGCGCCACTGCCGAAGGGCGTGAGATTTCTACCACCATGGCGTTTGTGCGCATGCTCAATATCATGCTCAAAGACAAAAACATCAGTAAAAATATTGTACCGATTGTGCCAGATGAGTCGCGCACGTTTGGTATGGAAGGTTTGTTCCGCCAATTGGGGATTTGGAATCAAGAAGGGCAAAAATACACGCCGCAAGACCATGACCAATTGATGTTCTATAAAGAAGACAAACACGGTCAAGTATTGCAAGAAGGCATCAATGAAGCGGGCGCGATGTGCGATTGGATTGCGGCTGCAACGGCGTATTCAACGCACAATGTGCAAATGATTCCGTTTTATATTTTCTACTCGATGTTTGGCTTCCAACGGATTGGCGATTTGTGCTGGGCGGCGGGCGATATGCGCGCACGCGGCTTCCTTGTTGGCGGCACGGCAGGGCGCACGACTTTAAATGGCGAGGGCTTGCAGCACGAAGACGGCCACAGCCATTTGTGGTCTGGTGCCATTCCTAACTGCATCTCATACGATCCAACGTTTGCGTATGAAATTGCCGTGATTGTGCAAGACGGCATGCGCCGCATGTACCAAGAGCAAGAAGATGTGTATTACTACTTAACCGTGATGAATGAAAATTACACGCATCCCGCGTTGCCTGAAGGCCAAGAGCACAACATCATCAAAGGCATGTACCCATTCAAAGAAACACCGGGTGCGCATGTGCGCTTGATGGGTTCAGGCACGATTTTCAATGAAGTGATTGCGGCGGCTGAACTGCTTAAAACCGATTGGAATGTGGATGCCAGTTTGTACGCTTGCCCAAGCTTTACAGAGCTTGCGCGTGATGGTGTGGCAGCACAGCGTCGCAACCTGCTTAACCCTACCCAACCCAAAACCTTGTCGCACGTTGAGCAAATATTGGCTGGTTCAAACAGCCCTGTGATTGTGGCGACTGATTATGTGCGTGCCGTACCAGAGCAAATTCGCGCATTTGTGGCCGCGCCTTATGTGGTGCTGGGCACGGATGGTTTTGGCCGTTCGGATACGCGTGAAAAGCTGCGTCATTTCTTTGAAGTGAACCGTTATTGGATTGCCGTATCGGCGCTTAAAGCCTTGGCAGATCAAGGGTTGACGACCAATGAAGTGGTGGCGCAAGCGATAGCGCGCTACAACTTGGACGTGAACAAACCCAACCCAATGACGGTGTAATCAAGTTCGCCATGCCTTAGTGTGCATGGCGGCAACCACAAATCAATTGATGAGGATATAGCATGAATCAAACATTAAAGGTCATCGCACGACTGCAAGTACAAGATAATCAGGTTGAAGCAGCATTGGTTGTATTTCAAAAATTACTCCCCCAAGTGCGTCAAGAACAAGGGTGTATTTCATATGTTTTGTTGCAAAATGCGGCACAACCCACGCACTTTACGTTTGTGGAAGAGTGGAGGGATGAGACCGCCTTGGCCAATCACATGAAAGCCGAACCTTTAACCACTGCATTTACTGTGTTGATGCCGCTGCTCGTTGCAGAGCCAGAGGTTCAAACTTGTATTGAGGTTTGATTCCATTTTTAGTGCAGCACCATAAATCATTATGAGGAAGAAAAAATGAGTCAACTCATTGAAGTAAAAGTACCCGACATTGGCGATTACGCCGATGTGCCTGTCATTGAAATTCTCGTCAAAGTTGGCGATACGGTTGCATTAGAGGATTCGCTCGTCACGCTCGAATCGGACAAAGCCACCATGGATATTCCTGCCTCGGCCGCAGGCGTGGTGCGTGAAATCCGCGTTGCCGTTGGCGATAGAATCGGCGAAGGCGCTGTGGTTTTGGTTTTGGAGGCAGCCGCTCAAGCGAGTGCGCCAGCAGCTGCCGCAGCCGTTGCGCCAGTTGCGACTGCACCAGCCGCAGAAGTTGCACCCGCAGCAGAAGTTGCATCGGCCGCGCCCGCACAAACCAGCCAAGTGGTTGAAATCAAAGTGCCAGACATTGGCGACTACCAAGACGTGCCTGTGATTGAAGTGCATGTCAAAGTGGGTGACACGGTTGCGCTTGAAGACTCATTGGTCACACTTGAATCAGACAAAGCAACCATGGATATTCCCGCATCTGCCGCTGGCGTGGTGCGTGAAATCCGCGTTGCCGTTGGCGATAGAATCGGTGAGGGCGCGGTTGTGGTGGTGTTAAACGCCAACCAAAGCGGCGCATCTGTGCCAGCAACCCCAGCAGCGCCGCAAGCCGCCCAAATCGCAGCACCGCAAGCCGCAGCACCTGTTGCAGCACCTGTGGCCGCTGAATCAAAACCAGCCGCAGCGCCACAACCTCAAACCGTTGCAACACCTGCCTCAAGCAGCGTTTATGCCTCGCCATCCGTGCGCAAATTTGCGCGCGAATTGGGGGTTGAAATTGGCTTGGTCAAAGGCACTGGCTTAAAAGGCCGCATCACACCAGATGACGTGCGCGCATTTATTAAATCGGTCATGTCAGGCCAAGTCGCGTTGCGCGGCGCAGCAGCTGGGCAAAGTACGGGTTCTGGGATTGGTTTGGATTTATTGCCTTGGCCAAAAGTTGATTTTGCCAAGTTTGGCGAAATCGACGCGCAGCCAATGTCGCGCATCAAGAAAATTTCGGGTCAAAACTTGGCACGCAATTGGGTCATGATTCCACACGTCACGGTCAATGAAGATGCAGATGTGACCGAGCTTGAGCAGTTCCGCATCCAAATGAACAAAGAGCACGAAAAGCAAGGCGTGAAATTCTCCATGCTCGCGTTCATCATTAAAGCGGCGGTGCAGGCGCTGAAAAAATTCCCTGAATTTAACGCTTCAATTGACGGCGATACGATTATTTACAAAAAATACTTCAACATCGGCTTTGCGGCAGACACGCCGAATGGCTTGGTGGTGCCTGTGATTAAAGACGCGGACAAAAAAGGCTTGGTACAAATTGCTTTTGAAATGGCTGATTTGGCCAAACAGGCGCGTGAAGGCAAGCTCAAGTCCGCCGATATGAGCGGCGGTTGCTTTACGATTTCATCCTTGGGTGGGATTGGCGGCACATCATTTACACCGATTATCAATGCGCCTGAAGTGGCGATTTTGGGTGTGATGAAATCAACCATGAAGCCGATTTGGAACGGCACAGAATTTGAGCCGCGCTTAATGTGTCCGCTTTGTTTGTCGTTTGATCATCGTGTGATTGATGGCGCGGCAGCGGCTCGATTTAATGCGTATTTTGCCAGCGTATTGGCTGATTTCCGCCGAGCCATGATGTAATCAACCCGCGCACGTGGTTTTTAAATGACCCGTGCGCCCAAACAAATTTAAAAGCAGCCCGCGTGTGTGGGCTGTTTTATTAAAAACACGATGGTCATTGGTTGCCATTTTAAAAAATAGGAGTTCCCATGAGTCAGCTCATAGAAATTAAAGTCCCTGATATTGGCGATTATGCAGATGTGCCCGTGATTGAAATTCACGTCAAAGTCGGCGACACCGTGGCGCTTGAAGATTCACTCATCACGCTGGAGTCGGACAAAGCCACCATGGACATTCCCGCTTCAGCCGCAGGCGTGGTTAAGGAAATTCGCGTGGCGCTGGGCGATCGAATTGCGCAAGGCGCGGTGGTTTTGTTACTAGAAGCAGCCGCTGCCACCAGCGCACCAGCGGCAAGCACTTCAGCTGCAACTGCGCCAGCAGCGGCCGCCAGCGCGCCAGCGCCCGTGGTGGCGTTGCCCGCAGGCTCGTACAGCGGCGCGGTGGATATTGAATGCGACATGCTCGTATTGGGCGCAGGGCCGGGTGGTTATTCTGCCGCGTTTCGTGCCGCCGATTTGGGCATGAACACGGTATTGGTTGAGCGTTATGCCACATTGGGCGGCGTGTGTTTAAACGTGGGCTGCATTCCATCCAAAGCCTTGCTGCACACCGCCGCCATCATGGACGAGGCGCAACACTTGGGCGCGCACGGCGTGAGTTTTGCCAAACCAACGGTTGATTTAAATGCGCTGCGTGATTACAAAAGCGGCGTGGTCAAAAAACTCACCAGCGGCTTGGCGGGCATGGCCAAAGCACGCAAAGTCAACACCGTGCGCGGCGTGGGGCAATTTTTGGACGCCAATCACATGCAAGTGACTGAAACCACGGGCGAGGGCAGTCAAACCACCGAAGTTAAAAAAGTGGTGCGGTTCTCAAAAGCGATTATTGCAGCGGGCTCACGCGTGGTGAATTTGCCATTCATCCCGCAAGACCCACGGATTGTTGACAGCACTGGCGCGCTCGAATTGCGCCAAATCCCGCAAAAAATGCTGATTTTGGGCGGCGGCATTATTGGCCTAGAAATGGGCACGGTGTATTCAAGCCTTGGCGCGCGCTTGGACGTGGTCGAAATGATGGACGGTTTGATGCAAGGCGCGGATCGTGACCTTGTCAAAGTCTGGCAAAAATTCAACGAACACCGCTTTGACAATATTTATGTCAACACCAAAACCGTCGCTGTGGAAGCACGTGAAGATGGGATTTGGGTCACGTTTGAGAAAGCCAATGACCAATCCACCGCACCCACTGAACCGCAACGCTACGACATGGTTTTGGTCGCGGTTGGCCGCTCGCCCAATGGCGGTTTGGTTGCGGCCGACGCAGCAGGCGTGGCCGTCACAGACCGTGGCTTTATCAACGTAGACGCGCAAATGCGCACCAACGTGCCACATATTTTTGCGATTGGCGACATCGTTGGCCAACCCATGCTCGCGCACAAAGCCGTGCACGAAGCGCACGTGGCCGCCGAAGCAGCGTTTGGTGAAAAATCATACTTTGACGTGCGCCAAATCCCAAGCGTGGCCTACACCGACCCAGAAGTGGCTTGGGCAGGCCTAACCGAAGACGCCGCCAAAGCACAAGGCATCAAAGTGGGCAAAGGCGTATTTCCATGGGCAGCCTCTGGCCGCGCCATCGCCAATGGCCGCGATGAAGGCTTCACCAAACTGATTTTTGATGAAGAAACAGGCCGAATTGTCGGCGGCGGGATTGTGGGCACTGGCGCAGGCGACTTAATCAGTGAAGTGTGCTTGGCGATTGAAATGGGCGCAGACGCGATTGACATTGGCAAAACCATCCACCCACACCCAACCTTGGGCGAATCGGTCGGCATGGCGGCTGAGGTGTTTAAAGGGCATTGCACCGATTTGCCGCCGCAGCGGAAGAAATAAACGTGCAACCCGCGCAAGCTGTAGCCGCCATGAGCGCAGCGAATCGCGGGTTGTGGTGATGCCCTGCGATTCGCAAAAAACGCTCATGGCAGGCTACGGGGTGTGCGGGGTACGTGGTTGGGCACATGGGGCGGATTGCTTCGCGAGTAAGCCTTACGGGTTCAATCGTCAGTCTCGTGGGGGCGATTCGTGAATCGCCCGTGTGTGAGAAACTCCTTGGTGGCTGAGGCTGGGCGCTTCACGAACCGCCCCTACGGACTCGGTTGTGCTTTTGATTGACGGTGTGGCTTTGGATGGTGTCGGCGCGTGGGGCTAGATTTATCGCGCTCAGTTTGCCGATGGTTTATAAATACGACTTGGATGTTCGGGCACATGCGGTGGATTGTTTTGTGACTCCGCCTTACGGGTTCAATCGTCAATCTCGTAGGGGCGATTCGTGAATCGCCCGTGTGTGAGAAACTGGGTGGTGACTGAGGCTGGGCGGTTCACGAGCCGCCCCTACGGACGCGGGTCTACTGTAGTTTTGGATGGTGTCGGTGCGTGGGGCGAGATTTATCGCGCCCAAACTGCCGATGCTTTATAAATACGGTTCGGATGTTCGGGCGCATGCGGTGGATTGCTTCGCGAATTCGCCTTACGGGTTGACAGCCTGAGTAGGGTGGGCACTGCCCACCGATTTAGGCGAGCGTCGATTAAATAATGGTGGGCAGTGCCCACCCTACGATGAGGTAATCAATGGAGTCTTACCCATTCGGTTTATGTGGTATGAATGATAAGGTGAAAATATGACTGGATTTGAATTGTTTCCTCCTGTTGTAAGTTTGCTTAAAAGTGTTGCTGGTTTTCTACCTTTTTTATTTAGTAAAATCACGCGATCAAGTTTAAAAATTGAGCGCGCACCAAAAAATATTTTACAAATAGTGCAAGTGAATGGAAGTTTACAAAGGGTTGTACATCATTTTGGGCCGCCTCATAAAATTGGCTCTTTAAATTGTGGTATTGAAAGGAAAATTCGGTTTTTCCATGAGTATGCTCAGGAGCATTTTTCCGACGAGCGTTTTGGCGTGTTCGAGAACTTTTCTAATGGTGAAACTGTTCAGTTTTGTTGGGAGTTTTCTGATTTATTGTTAGTTGTTCTTTCGAGCGATCAAATGAAAATTGATGTTGTAAATTGCTTGTTGATTGGTTCAAAGGCTTCCACATTTAAAATTTACCCATATCCAAACTCTCAGCCTATTTTAGGAAAAGATTCCCTTTCAAAAATTTCTCAAAATTTTGATATTGAGGTAACAATTGATTGCTCTTCTAAACATTATTCAAAGTATGCTTGCGCTAGTCCAACTACGGTTAATGGAGACCATTATTATATTTATGGAAACAATGATATTTACTCTCATAAAACACCAGAAAGCAGATATCTTAGATTTTTGAGTTACTTAATGAAGCCATTAATATTTTCTGACTCAAAATTTGCTATGGCTTTTCGTCAGCATGAGGAAAAGAGGAAAAAAAATGAACCTATCAACTGGATTATTATTTCAGATAAAAAAATTGACTGGGTTTATTTTGATTGGTGGCATTTTGTATAGCTCGTAGATACGATTAGCTCAGCCCGCGTAGCTCCGATTAGCGCAACGTAATCGGAGGTTTTTCATGCTGCAAGTATCGTCCATGCGTTCGATTACGCTGCGCTAATCGCACCTACGGGTTAAGAGTCGCGTCGTATACACCACGCACCCGATTAGCTTACCATGAGCGCAGCGAATCGCAGGTTTGCGAATATGCGGTTCTCCCCGATATTGGCTGCGTTTATGGTGGGCGACTCAAGTTTGTACCGTTTTGCATCTGAACTTGTCAAAACTGACACCATCAAAAATGCCTCAAATTCATTTGAGGCATTTCTTTAACCCGCAATTCCCCAAAACTGTATCAAACCCGCCTTTAAACCGCACGCAAAAGCCCCGCGTCATTGCGTCAATAGGGCTTAAATGGTACAGTCACGCATTCAAAAATACTGAAATAAACCATGATTACCAATTTTATCAAACAGTTGTTTACGCCGAATGGCAAAAAGAAGTCTACCGCACCAACGGGTTCGCGTGAGGCCAAAAAACGGGCGCGCCAAAAGGCGCAAGCGCCGGTGAGCCATAAGGCCAATTCTTATCCTGCCAAAAAACATGGCATTAATCCCAAATACATTTCTGAAGCGGCGCTGATGGTGACGCAAACCCTTGCTGATGCAGGGTTTGAGGCGTATGTGGTGGGCGGTGCGGTGCGTGATTTGATGCAGGATTTGCAGCCAAAAGATTTTGATGTGGCGACCAATGCCACGCCTGAGCAGATTGTGAGATTATTCCGCCGTGCGCGGATTATTGGGCGACGGTTTCGGATTGTGCATGTGCCGCATAAGCGCGAGTTGATTGAGGTGACGACGTTTCGTGCCAATACAGAGAACTTGGATACCGATGCGCATGGGCGGGTGTTGCGTGACAATGCGTTTGGCAGTTTGCAAGATGATGCGATTCGGCGTGATTTGACGATTAATGCGTTGTATTACGATACCAAGCGCCAAGTGGTGCTTGATTTTCATGGTGGTGTGCAGGATTTGGATGCGCAGGTATTGCGGATTATTGGTGACCCTGTGACGCGGTTTAGAGAAGATCCTGTGCGGATGTTGCGGATTTTGCGTTTTATGGCCAAGCTTGATTTTGATGTGGATGATGCAACCATGCGCGCGATGGATGAGTGTAAATCGCTGCTGGGCAATATTCCGCAGGCGCGTTTGTTTGATGAGACGTTGAAATTTTTTACGTCTGGTCACGCGACGGCGAGCTTGGATGCGTTGCAAGATTATGATTTTACTGAGTATTTAATGCCTGTTTTGGCCGATGTGCTCGATTCTGAAAAGGGCGCGACTTGGGTGCGCGCCATGCTTGAGCAGACCGATGCGCGGGTGAATCAAGACAAATCCATTTCCCCAGGGTTTTTATTTGCCGGTTTGATGTGGCCACAAATTGAAAAACGCTGGGCGTTTTTTGAGCAGTCTGAGCCGCAAATTGTGGCGTTGGATCGGGCGATTATTGAGGTGCTGAATCAGTCGAACAGCGGCGATCAGGTGATGATTACCAAGCGGTTTGTGGCCGATATGCGTGAAATTTGGAGCTTGCAGCCGCGCCTTGAACGCCGTTTGCCACGCCAAGCCTTAAATTTGGTTGCGCACCCACGTTTTCGCGCGGGGTATGATTTTTTATTGTTGCGCGCGCAGTTGGGACATTTGGGTGCGCACGGGATTGATGTGGCAACGTGGTGGGGCAACTTTTACGACGCGAGCGCTGCGCTGCGCGAGCAAATGGTCACTGATTTGCGCAATTCGCCCAAAGCGAATTTGAACCCAATTACGGGTGCGCCTGTGCCTGCGGCCAAGCGCCGTCGCCGCCGCAAAACCAATGCAAAATCGGCTGCGCCAAGTGAGTAAATTGGTGCAATCGCAGACCGCTTATATTGCGCTGGGTGCCAATTTGGGCGATGCAGTGCACACGCTGCGCGCGGTGGCGCTTGAGATTGCGCAGTTGGCGCACACGGAGCTGTTGGGTAAATCGGCGCTGTATTGTAGCCCGCCGTTTGGCGCGGATGCGGATGGGCCTGATTACATCAATGCGGTGTTGAAGGTTCAAACCCAGTTGAGCGCGCATGATTTGCTTGATGCGTTGCAAAATTTAGAGCAGCAGCACGGCCGCGTGCGCACGCACCAAAATGCGCCGCGCACCTTGGATTTGGATATTTTGTTGTTTGGGCAAGCCTGTTTGAATGATGCGCGTTTGACCGTGCCGCACCCGCGCATGAGTGAGCGCGCTTTTGTTTTGTTGCCGTTGCATGATGTTGCGCCTGATTTGAGTTGGAACAATCACGGGCGGGCGGTGGTTTTAAAAGAAGCGCTGTCATTGGTGCTTCATCAAACAATTGCGCGCCATCCAACCGAAATTTTGTAGGAGGTTTGTCTTTGGAGCAACGTTCCTGTTTTTGAATATTTTGAAATTTTTAAGATGAAGGATTTTTATGAGCAATGCAGCTTATGGCGCCAACGCCGCGCCAACGATTAAACCAATTTCACTCACAACGCTGTTCGATATGAAGGCGCGTGGTGAAAAAATTGCGATGTTGACGTGCTATGACGCGTCATTTTCGGCGTTGCTTGACACGCATCAGGTGGATTGTTTGCTGGTTGGTGATTCGCTGGGCAATGTGATTCAAGGCCAACGCACCACGCTGCCCGTGGCGATGGATGACATGGTGTATCACACCAAAGCGGTGCTGCGTGGGCTTTACACGCGACCCACGTCGCGCGCGTGGGTAGTGGCTGACTTGCCTTTTGGCAGTTACGGCACGGTCAATGATGCGCTGCACAATGCGGTCAAACTCATGCAAGCAGGCGCGCACATGGTTAAATTAGAAGGCGGCGCGTGGTTGGCAGAAACAGTCAAGGTGCTGGTGCAAAACGGCATTCCCGTGTGTGCGCATTTGGGCTTAACGCCGCAATCTGTGTATCAATTGGGTGGCTTTAAAGTGCAGGCCAAAACCTCTGAATCGGCGCAAAAATTGCTTGATGAAGCGCTCGCTTTGCAAGCGGCGGGCGCATCCATGCTGGTGCTGGAAGCCGTGCCGATGCATGTGGGCAAAATGGTGACCGATGCGGTGACTATGGTGACCATCGGGATTGGCGCGGGCAAAGACACGGACGGCCAAGTGCTGGTTTTGTATGACATGCTCGATGTGTTTCCGGGCAAAAAAGCCAAATTTGTCAAAAATTTTATGGCTGGGCAAACCAGTATTGCGGGCGCGATTGATGCGTATGTGGCGCAGGTAAAGTCAGGTGATTTTCCGCAGCCTGAGCATGGGTTTACGGGGGCGTAATGCGCTCTGGGCCTCTTTTTTCTCATTGCGCGGATTGACCAATTCAACCATGTTTTTTATTTAATTTATTTTCATTTTTATCGGAATACATATGCGGGTTATTCAACAAATTGATGCGTTGCGCGATCAAATGCACGGCCAAAATCGCGTGGCTTTTGTGCCCACCATGGGCAATTTGCACGAAGGGCATTTGAGCTTGATGCGCCTTGCCGCGCAACATGGCGACCCTGTGTTGGCCAGCGTGTTTGTCAACCGTTTGCAGTTTGCGCCGAATGAGGACTTTGATAAATACCCACGCACGTTTGAGTCTGACTGCGCCAAATTGGAGAAAGAGGGCGTTTATGTGCTGTTTGCGCCGACTGAATCTGATTTATACCCAGAGCCGCAAACCTACCGCGTGGCGCCGCCCACGCAGCTGGGCGATATTTTAGAGGGTGAGTTTCGACCTGGTTTTTTTCAGGGTGTGTGCACGGTGGTGTTGAAGCTGTTTTCTTGTGTGCAGCCGCGCTATGCGGTGTTTGGCAAAAAAGATTATCAGCAATTGATGATTATTCGCGCCATGTGCCGCCAATTGGCGTTGCCTGTTGAGATTATTGCGGCTGAAACGGTGCGCGATGCGGATGGTTTGGCGTTGTCGTCACGCAATCAGTATTTGTCACAAACTGAACGCGCCCAAGCGCCATTCTTATATCAAACCTTGCAGGCGGTGCGCGAGGCGGTTTTGAACAATCGTCAAACAGAGCAAGTTGGTCAAACCGCTCAAACCACTCAAACCACTCAAACCATTGAGCAGATTGAAGCGCAAGCGATGCAAACGCTGGTGGCGCATGGCTGGAACCCAGATTATGTGGCGGTGCGCCGTCAGATTGATTTGTTGCCGCCTACGCAGGCTGAAATTGACGCGCATGTGCCGTTGGTGGTTTTGGCTGCGGCGCGATTGGGTGGTACGCGTTTGATTGATAATGTGGAAGTGTAAACGGAAAAATATTTGGCGTTGACATACGTGGATCAAATCAACACGTGGCCGCTGGAAAATGGCATGAAGGGCGGGTATCGGGCATTTTAATTTACGTAATGTTTTTGCCGCTGCGCTGAATATGTGAATTGGTATGCGAATTGAGCCGTAAAAAGCCACCTCAAGTTGAGGTGGCTTTTGTTATAGGAATCATAAAAATCATAAGACTTATAAGACGCTTAGATAAACGCTTAATTGGCATCCATGGTTGGGTAATCGGTGTAGCCCTTAGCGCCTGGGGTGTAAAAGGTACGGGGGTCGGCTTTATTTAAGGCCGCGCCTGCTTTGAAGCGCGCAGGCAAATCTGGATTGGCCAAAAAGCTTGTGCCAAAAGAAACCGCGTCGAGCTTGTGCTCGCCGATTGCGCTGGCCGCTTCGTCCGCGCTGTAGCCCATGTTGCCAATTAACACGCCTTTGTAATGCGCACGCATAATCGGCATGATGTCGCCCGATTGCGCTTGGAAAAAATCCGAACGCATCAAATGCACAAAGGCCAAATCAAAGTCATTTAAGCGTTTGGCCAAGTATTCGGTCAAGGCGAGCGGGTCGGTGTCAATCATGCTGTTGTAGCTGTTGATCGGTGACAAGCGCACGCCGACGCGGTCTGAACCAATGGCGGCGCACACGGCGGTTAAAACCTCACACAAAAAGCGGGCGCGGTTTTCGATTGAGCCGCCGTAGTTGTCCGTGCGTTGATTGGCGCTGGTGCGCAAAAATTGGTCAATCAAATAGCCATTGGCGCCGTGGACTTCCACGCCGTCAAAGCCAGCTTCCATCGCACTTTTGGCAGCGGTGGCGTACATTTGCACCAAAGTGGGGATTTCAGACGCTTCAATCGCACGCGGCGTGGCATTGGCCACTTTGCCGCTGGGCGTGTGAATCTCGCTGTCAATCGCAATCGCACTCGGGGCAATGTTTTGTGCGCCATCATTGAGCAACGGATGCGCGGCGCGTCCTGCGTGCCAAATTTGCATGATGATTTTCCCGCCTTTGGCGTGGACCGCGTCGGTGGTTTTTTTCCACCCGGCGATTTGCGCGGGCGTATAAATCCCTGGTTCGGTGGCAAACGCTGACGTGTTGGGCGCAATCATGGTGCATTCGGTCACAATCAGCCCAGCGCTGGCGCGCTGCGCGTAATATTCGGCCATCAAATCATTGGGCATGTGGGTGCTGTCTGAGCGTGCACGGGTTAATGGCGCCATGAGGATGCGGTTGGCAAGATTGAGTGCGCCGGCTTTGAGTGGGGTAAATAACATGAGATTTTCCTTTTTAGTAAACATTGAAGATTGAAGCTTAAAGTGGCAAGCCATCATCAGACGCGACGCGAATGATGAGTTTGCCAAAATTTTTGCCCTCGAGCAAACCGGTCAATGCGGCTGGCGCGGCTTCTAGGCCGTCCACCACATCTTCTTTGGCGATGATTTTGCCGTCCGCCAGCCACGCGCTCATGGCGCTAAAAAACTCAGGGTAGCGGTGGGCGTAATCGTCAAAAATAATAAAACCTTTCATGGTGATGCGCTGCGTGAGCATGGTGCGCATCAATAAGCCCATGCGGTCGGGGCCTGCGGGCAGTTCGGTGGCGTTATAGGCCGAAACCAAACCACATAAAGGCACGCGCGCATTGGTGTTGAGCAAAGGCAAAACCGCATCAAACACCGCGCCGCCGACATTTTCATAATACACATCGATGCCTTGGGGGCAAGCGGCAGCCAAAAGTTCATTCAGCGCCGCGTCTTTGTGGTCAATACACGCATCAAAGCCCAACACATCCACCGCATACGCGCATTTGTCCGCGCCGCCTGCAATGCCCACCACGCGGCAGCCCTGCAATTTGGCGATTTGCCCGACCATCGCGCCCACCGCGCCCGTGGCCGCAGCCACCACCACGGTTTCGCCCGCTTGCGGTTTGCCAATATCAAGTAAACCCATGTACGCGGTAAAACCCGTCATGCCCAAAACGCCCAATGCGTGCGAGGGATGCGGCGGGTTGGCGCCCAGCGCTGTCAAACCTGCGCCGTTGGAGACGGCAAAGTCTTGCCAACCGTGGTAGCTCAACACCCAATCGCCCACGGCATACGCAGGGTTTTTAGAGGCGACCACCCGCGCCACGCAGCCGCCATCCATGACAGCATTCAGCGCCACAGGTTCGGCGTAGGATTTGGCTGAGCTGATGCGCCCGCGCATATACGGGTCGAGCGACAAATAAATGGTTTGCAGTAAAATTTCGCCCTCGTTGATGGCGGGGATGCTGGCGCGCTCCAAGCGGAAAGTATTTGCATCGGGCGCGCCGTTCGGGCGCTCGTTTAACAGCCAGCGGCGGTTGATTTGGTTCATCAGGTTTCCTTGTGGTGGTTGATGTTTAAAAGTTGTTCGGTCATTTTTTTTGCGGCATCAAGCGCGGTGTGATTGCGCCTGATTTTGGTGAGCAATGATGCGCCCAGCCATAATTCGTACAAAATCAAACCCAATTGTGCGGGCGGTAATTGTGGGCGCATCGAGCCATCTTCTACGCCTGCGTCAATGATGTAGGTATAGCGATTTAAAATCTGGTCAGTACCCGTATGCAGCGCTTGGCGCATGCCTTCGGACAAGTCGGCCACTTCGGCCGTGAGTTTGACGGTGAGGCATTGATTGCCCGTACCACTGGCGCATTGGTGTTGCGCCCATCCTTGCCAGTGCAGCATAAACCGCGCAGCGGCGGTGATGTCTGTGCGCGCAAACAGTGCGTCAATGTGATTGTAATAAACGCCAAAATAATGCGCAATCAAGGCTTCACCAAACTGTTCTTTGGATTTGAAATAGTGATAAAACGAGCCTTTTGACACACTGGCGCGGCTTAAAATCTCCGAAAGCCCTAAGGCGGCAAAGCCTTTGGCGGCAATGAGCTCATAGCCGATGCTCAGTAAATGCGCTTGGGTGGAATGGGGTGCGTTGTTTGTCATGGGCGGCACTATAACACAAAAACAGACTGGTCGGTCTAGCGGGATTTTGGATAAAATATCCAGAAGCGTTCTGCCAGAATCATGCAATCCGTGTAAAATTCGCGCTGCCTCAAACGCGGTGCTGTGTGGATTGTGTTTTTATGTGCTGTGAATTTATTTGCAGCGTTTGCTTGGTAAGTATTTGTGAAAGAGTCGGTTTATGAGTCGCACATCCAATCGTTACGCAGCGCTGGCTGGTGTGGGGGCGCTGGCGCTGCTGGTTTATGGTGGCTGTGCCTTGATGCACAAACAGGCGGCTACCAAACCAGTCACTGCGGCGCAATCGGCGTCAACTTCGTCTAAAATTGCGCAACAGCCTGCATCTTTGGCAAGCCTGAAGCCAAAATCGAATAAAAAGCTCCCCGCCAATGCAAAAGTTGACAGAGTTTTGGTCGAAAAATCTGCGCGCACCATGTCGGTGTACCAACAGGGTGTTTTACTCAAGCAATACACGGTGAGCTTGGGCTTTACGCCCAAAGGGCACAAGCAAGTTGAGGGCGATGGCAAAACCCCCGAGGGGATTTATCAGCTTGATTGGCGCAACCCCAACAGCATTGCGTATTTGTCGTTTCACATCAATTACCCCAACGCAAAAGACCGCGCACATGCCGCAGCGCTTGGTGTTTCACCGGGTGGCGAGATCATGGTGCACGGGCTTTATAATGCTTGGAAAGACATGAACCCTGCGCGGATTAAAGCGGATTGGACCAATGGCTGCGTGGCGGTGAGCAATGCGGATATGGATGAATTGTGGCGCGCTGTGCCCGATGGCACCACCATTGAAATTCGGCCATGATTTTTTAGAAATTGACTTGAAAACGCAGCGCCTAGCCCCATTTACAGTGAATGTTTAACCTTAGTGAAAGTATAAAATGAGCACAGAGCATCAAAAAGACCCAGAAGCCGCAGAAAACCAGTTTGACGCGCCCGCAAATGATGCAGTTGACGCGGCGGCTGCCGATTTGGCCGAGCTTGAACCGCTAGAACCCGTTGCGGCGTTGGAAGAAGAAGTTGGTCAACTCAAAGACCAATTGTTGCGCTTGAATGCAGAAATGCAAAATGTGCGCCGCCGTGCCGCCGATGACGTGAGCAAAGCGCATAAATTCTCAATCGAAAAATTTGCCGCAGAAATGTTGCCTGTGCAAGAGAGCCTAGAAAAGGCGCTTCAAGACACAAGCACTGATTTTGACACGCTGCGCGCCGGCGTTGAGCTCACCCAAAAACAATTAACCAGCGCGCTCGAGAAAAGCGGTGTGTTGGAAGTGAACCCAAAAGGTGAAAAATTTGACCCACACCTGCATCAAGCGATTACGATGATTGCCGTACCCGGCCAAGAAGCAGGCACGGTGGTTGACGTGCTCCAAAAAGGCTATAAAATCGCAGACCGCGTGCTGCGCCCAGCCTTGGTTGTGGTGTCGCAATAAGCCTTAAGTTGAAGCACCAAAAAGTAGGTTTTTAGTTGGTTGTGCGAAGGCATTAAAGGTATTAAAGGCATTAAAGGCATTAAATTAAAGGAAACCTCTAAAAATTCAAAGCGCGGTCATTCCCGCGTAGGCGGGAATCCAGACCAAATGCGAAGCATTTGAGCGGTATTTCATTTCGGGAATGGCGGCGCTTGGTGGCTAAATACTACAAAAACCAGCAATGGTTTGGATTTTTAGAAACCCCTAAAGCAAATCTTCGCGCCGATTGACATTGGTCAAAGCGCGTTGATGCGGTTCTGGCAGCGCGATGACATTGACAGCGAGCGTTGTCAGCAAGTCTTTGATAGATGCCCCTTGCGGCGAATGCATTGTTTGCATGCGCCGTTTGACGTTTGTGGTTGGATGCAACAGCAACGGAATTGGATGGGACTCAAAACAAGCCGCGTCGCAGTCCTCGGATTGCAAAAGCAATTGCAAAGCGGCAGGGGTTAAATACGGCAAATCAACCGGAATAAACAACAGCGCGGCAGCGGGGTAATCGTTTTGCAGCTCAAGCCACGTATGCACAATGGCCGCCGCAGGGCCTTGATGCGCAATCGGGTCACGTATCGCGTGCGCGCCGTTACGCCCGCTGATAAAAACCTGCTGACAACCTGCATCAATTAAGGTTTGTTGGCTGCGCGCCAGCCACGTCTGGCCACAAGGGTGGCGGATTTCGGCTTTGTCATGCCCCATGCGCGATGAGCGGCCGCCCGCCAAAACCACGCCAATCATGCAATGAGCACCAATTTACTGGCCGAAATCAGCATCACCGCGCTCAACAGCCGCAGCAAAACCTTACCAGAGAATATATCAGAGGACAAACGCGCACCAAGCGCGCCGCCCAGAATTACCACAACCACAAACCAGCCCAAATGTTCGGGCAAACTGCCCATGGCGGTTGAAATCCCCCCCAAACCTGAGAGCGAATTAAATAAAATAAAAGGTGCGCTTAACGCAGCCGTCTCGCGCATGCCATACGCACAAAGCAGCACCAGCAACGGACTCAAAAAAATCCCACCGCCCGTGCCCGTCATGCCAGACAAAACCCCAATCCCAGCCCCAATCAGCACAGCGACAAACCAATTGATTTTGCGCGGCGCTTGCACAAGTACCGTTTGGTTTTGTAAGGTTTTGTGAAACAGCAAGCCCGCTGAAACCATCATCAAAACCGCCAGAAGCTGGAAATACAACGCATCGGAGAGTTTAAACTGCGCCCCAAAAAAAGCCGCAGGGATTGAACCGCACAGCAAAGGCAACAACATGCGCCAATCAAGCCGCTTGTGGCGAAACAAATGCAAGGTCATCATCAGCGACACCGCCACATTGAGCAGCAATGCGGTAGGGCGCATCACGCTGGGCGGCACGCTCAATAAAACCATCACCGCCAAATACCCAGACGCGCCCGCATGCCCAACCGTGGCGTATAAAACGGCAATGCAAAAAAACGCGGCGCAAAGTAGGGAAATGGTGGTGTAAGACATGGTTTTGAGTGGTGAAATGGGATGCGAAATTATAATGAGCTGGGCGCGGCTTGGGTGGATTTATTGCGCGGCAAAAGAAGTAGACGCATTTTTTGATGGGGTATCAAAATTTTTATTAAAAACCATCCAAATAAATATGGTGGGTTTGTTTGGTCAAATGCGATGTGGGGCGTAAAATACGGCGGGTCAAAATATGGGGGTGCATGAGGATGAATAACGATTTCAACAATGATTTAAACAGTCATTTGAACGGTCATTTAAACAACGATTTAAGCAACGACTTTTTGGAAGCGCCGTGGTGCTTGAGCCGTTGTGTGTTTGATGATGATTTTTGGCCACAGGTGGTGGCGGGGATGGCGGCTCAGGCCGCGCCGCTGCATGAGCAAATCATCATTGTGCCAGATGGTTCGATGTATGTGCCGTTTGCGCGGGCGCTGGCTGCGCATGCGCGGGCAGGTCAAACGGCGTGTGGGATGCCGCGCATGATGACGTTGCTTGATTGGGCCAAGTCGCGTGGCGCGAGTGATTGGGATGGGTTGCATGTGACGCGCAGCATTGATTGGATGGCGCAGCTGAAAGAGGCGAGCCAGTTGGCGCAGTGGCTGGCGGGTTCTCGTGAGGCGGATGTGTTTGATTTGGCGCAAAACATGGTGGCGTTGTCCGATGAGTTGAGTTTGCATTTTTTGGCGGGGCAGGCGATTGGGGTGGGCGAGGCGGCGCTCAAGCGGGTGGTTGATGAGGTGTATCAGGCGCAAGCGGGTGTGTTGGCGCAGCAGGAGTTGGCCATTTTGTTGCAATGTTGGGCGGCGGATGTGCAGCAACAAACGCCGGTGGTGCGGTATTTGCAGGTGTTGGCGAATATGGTTGAGGCGCCGCCTGCCCGTTGTGTGACGGTGGTGCGCAACCGTGCTTGGACGGCGCATGAGGCGTGGTTTTGGGCGCAATACGCACGCGGTGCGCAGGTGAATTTGATTGATGTGGTTCAGGTGCGGGCGGTGCATGCGGTTGAGCCTTTGCACGCTGCTTGGGCTGTGGCGCAAAGCCGTGTGTTGGCTGGGGCTGGGGCTGCACCTGCGCAAGGCTCGGTGCAAATTTATGGGGCGGCTAATTTAGAGGATGAGGCGCAAGCGGTGGTGCGCCAAGTGCTTGATTGGCGTGCGCAAGGCTTGCGCAAAATTGCGTTGGTGGCGCTTGATCGGACGGTGAGCCGACGGGTTTGGGCGCTGCTTGGGCGCTGCGGCGTGGCGCTGCGCGATGACACGGGCTGGCTGCTCTCGACCGCACGCGGTGCGAGCAGCTGGCAGCAAGGTTTTGAGCTGTGGGCGGATGATGTGTCTGCCCATTTGTTGCTCGATTGGTTGGCGCATCCGCTGGTGTTGGCTGATGTGACGGGCGAGTTAAAAGAGAATGTGGTGCGCTATGTGCGCGCGCTGAGTGCGCGCAGCAAAAGGGTGTTGCGCCGCTGGACGGATTGGCAAGCGGCGGCGCAGCGGTTTGAGCCTGCCGATGATTTGGCGCAACGCGAGGCGGTGCATGCGTTGGCGCTGGCGTTGTTTGAACGTGCGATTGGGTATGAAAAGCGCTTTGCCAAAGCGCTGCCGATGGCGCAATGGGTGGCGCTGGTGTTGGCTTGGGCGGATGATTTTGGCATGACTGGCGCGTGGCGCAATGACGCGGCGGGGCTGGTTTGGCTGGATTTGCTCGAAAAATGGCGCGGGGTGGCGAGCGATGTGCCGTTGCGTTTTGCGGCGTTTATGCGGGTGCAACAAAGCGAGGTGGAGGGCGCGACGTTTCGGCCGCACGATGTGAGCGATGAGGTGTTGCTGTTGCCGCTGGGCAGTACGCGGATGCGTGATTTTGAGGCGGTGTGGCTGATGGGCGCAACGCAAGGCAATTTGCCCAGTACAGCGCGCAATAAGGGGTTTTTAAACACGGCGGCGCGGCTGGGTTTGGGTTTGCCGACGTTTATGGACAACCATGCGCAGGCGCAGCGTGATTTGATTGATTTGTTTGCGCGCACGCCGCAGCTGTGCGCCAGTTATTGCGTGAGCGCGGATGATGGCGCGCCGCAAGCCTTGTCGACGTGGCTGATGCAGTGGCAGCGTGCTGCGGGGGCGCGGATTCAAACGATTGCGTTGCCTGCGCAGGCGGTTGCGCCAGAAGTGGCGGCGCAAAGCGGCGCGGTGGCGACGGGGTTGTTGCCCACGGCGTTGAGCGCGACGGATTTATCGAGTTTGCTTGAGTGTCCGTATCAGTTTTATAGCCGCAAAATTTTGGGTTTGCAGCAGTTGGATGCGCCGTCTGATGCAGTGAGTCCAGCGGACAAAGGCAATTTGTGGCACAACGTGTTGGTGGATTTTCATCAATTGCGTGGGCTGCGCGAGGACACGGGTGCGCAGTCTGACCACGATGATTTGGTGACGTGTTTGCGCCAAAAACTCACGCCGCTGGCATTGAAAAATGCGCGGTATTGGCTGACGCTGGAGGCGTTTTTGGGCTATGCGCCCAGTTATGTGACGTGGTGGCGCGCGCGCGAGGCGCAAGGCTGGCGTTTGTTTAAAAACGAAACCAAGGCGGAAATTAACCAGCCCATTGTGCTTGAGGGCGCAGCGGCGCTGCCGTTGAATTGGAATGGGCGGATTGATCAAATTGATGTGCGCGAACACACCGACCCGCATTCGGGCGAGCGCACGCGTGAATATGCGGTGATGGATTACAAAACGGGCGCGTTGGGTAAGTTTCAAAAAGCGATTAAAAACGGCGAGGAAGTGCAACTGGCTTTTTATCTTAATTTGTTCTCAGGTGAGATTTTTACCCACGCGATTCAGGCGGGTTATGTGGGCGTGAGTGACAAACCTGTGACGGATCTCAAAGCTGAAAAGCCGCATCAAGGCGCCAATTCGTATCCGCAAGCGTGGCTAAACGCGTCGCAAACCAGTCATGATGCGAGCGCGTTACAGGGCGCGGCGCGTCTGCTCAAAGAGCAGGTTTCAAACAGTTTTATTGACATGCACAATGGCTTGCCGCTGATGGCGATGGGCGAGCTGACCGCGTGCCAATACTGCCAAGTGCGCGGCTTGTGCCGCAAAGGTTATACCCAAACGCCGAGCAACCATCATTCTCAAAAAGGGACACATTCATGAGCGACACAATCACGTATGACTTAAACAATGCGCCGTGTACGCCTGCGCAATTTAACCACGCCGCGCTTGACCCCGCGCAATCGGTGGTGGTGCGAGCGTGCGCGGGCAGCGGTAAAACATGGCTGTTGACGTCGCGGATTGTGCGCTTGCTGCTCGATGGCGTGGCGCCACGGCAGATTTTGGCGATTACGTTTACAAAAAAAGCGGCGCAAGAAATGCGCGAGCGCGTGGCGCATATTTTGGCGCTGCTCGCGGATGGCTCGGATGCGGTGGTTTTATCAGAGCTGATGCAGCGCGGCTTAAGCGCTGATGAAGCGCAAGCGGCTTTGCCGCGTGCGCGGGCGTTGTTTGATGACGTGTTGGGCGGCGGTCAAGAAGTGCCGATTTATACGTTTCATGCGTGGTTTAACCAGTTGCTCCAAGCCGCGCCAATGGGCAGCCCTGTGATGCGCAATGCGACGCTGGTTGAGGATGCGAGCGAGCTGATTGAAGAGACGTGGGCGCAGTTTTATGCGGATTTAAATTTGCCTGAGTTTGAGGCGCTGCGCGATGGGGATTTTTTGTGGTTGGCGCGCCAAATGGGTGAATTCTCGTTGCTTAATATGCTCGATGAGGCGATTTATAAAGCGGCTGAAATCAGTTTGTTTGAGCAGCAATGCGCCGAGCAGGGCGCAACGGTTTTAGAGACGTTGGCGCAAGATGTGTTCGAGGACACTGGGCTGGATGTGGGCTTGGGGCAGGCGGGCGCGTATGCGCGTTGGGCCAATGAGGTCAATCAAAACCATCAGCTCGATGGCCTGATTGCGGCGCTGTATTGCGGGGATGAGAAAAAAATCGCTCGTGCGGATGCGTTAAACCAAGTGGAAAATCAAACCGATGCTTTGGCAAAGTGGCAGATTTTTAGCCAGTTTTTGGTGAAAGATGGCTCAAAACTCAACGGCACGATGTTTAAAACCGAGGCCAAACAAGTCGTGAAAATGGCGGGTTTGATGAGCAAGGAGCAATACGAGGCGGCGCTGGCGGGCATCAATCAGAGCTTTGTGCAGCTGCAAAATGATTTGGCGGATTTGCGGGCGTATGAGCTCAATACGCATATTTTTCCGTGCGTGCAGGCGCTGATTGCACGGTATCAGGCGATTAAGGCGCGCACGGGGCAGATTGATTTTGGCGATATTGAGTATTTGTGTTATCAGCTGCTCAAAAGCGAGCCGAGCGCCGCGTATATTCAGGTGCAGCTTGATGCGCGGTATCGGCATTTGTTGTTTGATGAGTTTCAGGACACCAATCCGCTGCAATGGCACATTATTAACAGTTGGCTGGCGGCGTATGACTTTGACAGCGTGCGCCCGCGTGTGTTTTTGGTGGGCGATGTGAAGCAGTCGATTTATCGGTTCCGTAAAGCGGACGAGCGCGTGTTTGATGAGGCGCAGCGTTTGTTGGTCAATGATTACCAAGCCCAAGTGCTGCGCACCCATGCAACGCGGCGCAACAGCGCGGCGGTGATTGATTGGGTCAATGCGTTATTTGAGCCTAAAGCGGCTGATTTTGGTGACTTTAGCCCGCATCATACGTTTAATCAAGACATTGGTCATGTGGGGGTTTTGGCGCTGCTTGATGCGCCGAGCGATGCGCCGCTTGCATCTGAGGCGGTTGAAACCGAGCTGCTTGAATCTGAGGTGCTTGATGCGGATTCTGGTCAGAGCACGAGCCGCCATTGGCTCACCGAGCCGCAGCACGCGGCACAGGCCAATTTGCGCGACGATGAAAGTGCACTGATTATTGAGGCGATTACGCAGTTGGTTGGGCGCTATCCCGTGAAAGATGAGGCGACGGGTCAATACCGCCCCGCACGGTTTGGCGACATCATGCTGCTGGTGCGCGGACGCTCGCATTTGGCGGGTTATGAGCGGCTGCTGCGCCAAGCGCGTGTGCCGTTTGTGAGCAGTAAGCGCGGCGGTTTGTTGGCCACATTAGAGGCGCTTGATTTAATGGCGTTGCTGCGCTGGCTCATGGACGCGCATGATGACATTGCGCTGCTGCATGTGTTGCGCACGCCGATTTTTGATGTGAGTGAGGCCGATGTGCAGCGGCTGCTCAGGCAGCGCCAAGACAGCGCGAGCCGCATCAGTTATTGGCAAGCCTTGTGCCAATTAAATCAATTGCATGAGTTGCATCAACATGATTTGCAGCAACATGGTGCAAATGGCTTGTCCGAAAAGCTGCAAACCGCGCACCGCCTGCTGTGCCAGTGGCAAACGGTGGCGCCAAACCTGCCGCCGCATGATGTGCTGGACATGATTTATGCGCAAGGTCAGGTGTGCATGAATTATGCGCGGCGCACGCCCACGTGGCTCAATGCGCAGGTGCAGGCCAATCTGCGTGCGTTTTTGCAGCTTGCGTTGTCGGTGAATTCTGGGCGTTATCCGAGTTTGTCCACGTATTTACAAGCGCTGGAACATTGGCAGGCAATCGAAGCTGAGGGCAAAAACGAGGCCGAGCCGCTGGGCTTAACCGATGCGCTGCAAATTTTGACCGTTCATGGTTCAAAAGGGCTTGAAGCGCCGATTGTGTTGTTGATTGACATGAAAACAGGCGCGGCCAAAAACGCCAACCTTAATAATTGGTTTGTCGATTGGCAGCCGCACGAACAGCGCCCCAATCATGTGTCGTGGGTGAGCAAGGCCGAACACATTGGCGGCTGGCGCGGCGAGCGCTTTGCGCTCAACACCGAGCGCAGCGCCCGCGAAAAACTCAATTTGTGTTATGTGGCCATGACACGCGCCCGCCAAGTGCTGCTGGTGTCCGCCGCGCAAGTGGTGGAAGAGGTTGCGTCCGAGGACGCCGAACCCGTTTATGGCAGCGCCAGCGCTAAAAATGGCTTGTTTGAAGAGCTGTGCGCGGCCGCAGCGCTGTTGCGCCCAGAGCTGGTTTTGTCAGGCACACCAAGCGACTGGGCGCAGCACGCAGATGATTGGGCGGCGCACATCACGCAACGCATTGACACCACGCCTGAGCCCGCCGCTCGATTTGATTGGCCGCACAATACGTGGTGCGATGTGGCGCTGATTGAATCGGATGAGGCGATTGATGCGAATGATGCGATTTTGAACCCGCCAAAACCACCCAACAACCCAGACGCGGCGCAGCTGGGCACGGCGTGGCACGGTATTTTGGAATACGCCACCAATAACGGCGGCGCGTGGTTGAGTTTGAACGACATTGTGGCGCGGTTTGGCGTGCGCCAATCCCAAGCCGATGACGCGCTCAAACTCGCGCAAGCCACGTTAAACAACCCCGCGCACCAATGCTGGTTTGACCCCAGCCAGTTTGATGAAGCGGTCAACGAAATGGCAGTGATGAGCGCCGATGGCAAAATCAAGCGGATTGACCGCTGGGTACGCGCAGGCACGCAACTCACCGTGATTGATTACAAACTCGATTGGCAAACGGCTGATTTGGCAGATTACCGCGCCCAACTCAATGAATACGTGGCATTGATGCAAACACTGTATCCAAACTGTCAGGTCAGCGGCGTGCTGCTCAGCGCCAAGGGAGAGGCCTTGGCGGTTTAGGCAAACCATGCCGATGCGCCTTGCCGCCGTTGGAGGCAGGGCGTTTTTGTGCTATGGTGACGGTTTTTCTGATTCAGATTTTTCAACCTGCTGGGTTTTTTAAAGTCCCTGCATTACTGACGTCTTATTTTGGGTGAACTTTGGGTTTGAATAGATTGGCGAGCGACGTCACACATAGGGTTTTTAAAGTTCAGGCGGCTCGCGAGCCGCCCCTACGAAGAACTGAAGCCCCTACGAAGAGCTGAAGCCGCTACGAAGAACTGAAGCTGCTACGAAGAACTGAAGCCGCTACGAAGAACTGAAGCCCCTACGAAGAACTGAAGCTGCATCGATTGATTTGAAGTTGCATTTGCCCTTGATTGTCGTATGACCCGTTGTTGTATTGCATTTATTTTTAATTATTTTTAATAGGAACACTCCATGCCGATTTACCGCTCAAAAACCACCACCGCTGGCCGCAATATGGCTGGTGCTCGCGCCTTGTGGCGTGCCACAGGCATGAAAGATGATGACTTTAACAAGCCCATCATTGCCGTTGCCAATTCATTTACCCAATTTGTACCGGGGCATGTGCATTTAAAAGACATGGGGCAGCTGGTTGCGCGTGAGATTGAGCGCGCAGGCGGGGTGGCAAAAGAATTTAACACCATTGCGGTGGATGATGGGATTGCGATGGGGCATGACGGCATGTTGTACAGCTTGCCGTCGCGCGATTTAATCGCCGATTCGGTTGAATACATGGTCAACGCGCATTGCGCCGATGCGCTGGTGTGCATTTCTAACTGCGACAAAATCACGCCGGGTATGTTGATGGCGGCGTTGCGCCTGAATATTCCCGTGGTGTTTGTGTCTGGCGGGCCGATGGAAGCGGGTAAAACGCGCCTTGGCGTGATTGGCGGCAAAATCCATAAGCTCGATTTGGTTGATGCCATGGTGATTGCGGTGGATGACACCGCATCGGACGAGAAAGTCGCCGAATACGAGCGCAGCGCTTGCCCAACTTGCGGCTCTTGCTCGGGTATGTTTACCGCCAATTCGATGAATTGCCTGACGGAAGCGCTGGGCTTGAGTTTACCGGGCAACGGCTCGATGCTCGCCACCCACGCGGACCGCGAGCAGTTGTTCCTTACCGCTGGGCGCACGATTGTTGAGATTGCCAAACGCTATTATGAGCAAGACGACGAATCGGTTTTGCCGCGCAACGTTGCCAGCCTCAAAGCCTTTGACAACGCCATGACGCTGGACATCGCGATGGGCGGCTCAACCAACACCATTTTGCATTTACTCGCCGCCGCCCAAGAAGCAGGCGTGCCGTTTGACCTAAACACGATTGACCAACTCTCACGCAAAGTGCCGCAGCTGTGCAAAGTTGCGCCAAATACGCCCAAATACCACATGGAAGACGTGCACCGCGCAGGCGGCGTGTTTGGGATTTTGGGTGAACTCGCCCGCGCAGGCTTACTACACACCGACGTGCCAACCGTGCACAGCGCCACCATGGCCGATGCGCTCGCCAAATGGGATATTGCTGTCACCAAAGACGAAGCCGTCAATACATTTTTCCGCGCAGGCCCCGCAGGCATCCCGACCCAAACCGCGTTCAGTCAAAAAACCCGCTGGGACACAGTGGACGACGACCGCGCCGAGGGCTGCATCCGCTCACTCGAACACGCGTACTCAACCGAGGGTGGCTTGGCGGTGCTGTTTGGCAATATCGCGACCAAGGGTTGCGTGGTCAAAACCTCGGGCGTGGACGAATCCATCCACGTGTTCAGTGGCCGCGCCCACGTCACCGAATCGCAAGAGCAAGCCGTTGCGGATATTTTGGAAGACAAAGTCCAAGCAGGCGACGTGGTGATTGTGCGCTACGAAGGCCCACGCGGCGGGCCGGGCATGCAAGAAATGCTGTACCCCACCAGTTACATCAAATCCAAAGGCTTGGGCAAAGCCTGCGCCTTACTCACGGACGGGCGTTTTTCTGGCGGCACATCGGGCTTATCCATCGGCCACGCCTCCCCCGAAGCGGCCGCAGGCGGCGCAATCGGCTTGGTTGAAAACGGCGACATCATCGAAATCAACATCCCAGCGCGCACGATTCATTTAAAAGTAAGTGATGAAGAATTGGCACGCCGCCGCACCGTGCAAGACGCGAAAGGCTGGAAACCTGTGAATCCACGCCCACGTAAAATCTCGGCGGCTTTGAAAGCGTATGCGATGCTCGCGACCAGCGCGGACATGGGCGCGGTTAGGGATTTGAGTAAGTTGGAGTATTAATTTTAGATTTGTCGGATTCGTAGCGGGATTTTCGTAGGGGCGGTATGTATGGGCGCTATGTATGGGCGCTATGTATGGGCGGTATGTAGGGGCGGTATGTAGGGGCGGCTCGCGAGCCGCCCTTGTCTGGACTGCGCTTTATCATTAAAGCTATACGTAACAACCAATAATCACTCTCCATAAAAATAGGGATGCGTAAAGTAATGAAGTTAGAATTTATAAAAAAACATAAGTCAATATACCAACTAGAATCCGAAGAACTTCCCAGCTTTATAGTTCTAACAGGTCTAAATGGATCGGGGAAAAGCCATTTACTTGAGGCTATAGAAAATGGAAGCATTTCTGTTGACGGGCAGGCTAATGATCCGCATTACCCTCAAAATAACTCATTTCGCATGTTTACATGGAATACGCTAGTTCCTCAAAACATGGGAAACATTCATATGGGTATGCAGCGTACTCAGCATTGGGATGTTTTTAGGAGTCTTATTCAACAAATAGAAACAGAGCAATCCCCCTTATGGAGTCAAGTCGCGTATCTTAAAAACAATCCTCCCCTCGTTTCAAACGATGATGACCTAAAAGTCAAAATGAATAATCATCTTATGCGAGAGCCAACAGATACTGAATTAATGGCTATAAAAAATGTAATTAATCAACTTAACCAAGTTTTAGAACCTAGGTTTCAAAGTTCTCTTGGACAGCAAGTGGGGCAAGGTTTTTATAGCAACCTTAAAGAACAATCACCATGTGATTTGATTTTCTTAAGTCAAGAGCAATTTACAGGTGCTTATCCAAGAAAAATTTTCTCGGTTGATCCTTTTCAATATGCCTTTAACCAAGTATTCTCAGTTTATGTAGACTTAACCCGCCAAAATTTTTTAAAAAAGATTGCTTTTAATGAATGTAAGCGTGGAAATCAGGACTCTTTTCTCTCCAACGAGGAGTTTGTACATAAATACGGAGAGGCACCTTGGAATATTGTTAATGAGATTTTACAAGCAGCAAAACTAGATTTTGAAGTGCCTGAGCCAAAATTTGAAGACGATGCCCCTATTGATTCGTCGTTGCGTTCGAGAAGCACTGGAGAAAACATTCAATTTTCTGATTTGTCTTCAGGTGAGAAAATCATTGTCTCTTTTGCTCTGTGCCTGTTCCACACGAATAATAAAATATCTGAGTCAAAATTTCCCACGTTAATTTTATTTGATGAAATTGATGCGACATTGCACCCATCAATGACTCAATCCATTTTGGACACCATCCAAAAAATCTTGGTTGAAAGGTACAATGTTAAGGTGATTATGACCACTCATTCACCCACAACAGTAGCCTTGAGTCCTGAAGAATCAGTTTATGGGCTCCGCAAGGAGGGTGGTAAGAAAATAATTGAGAAAAAAAATAGAGATCAGGCCTTATCGATATTGACCCAAGGAATTCCCTTTTTAAGTATTGACTACAGCAAGAGAAAACAGGTTTTTGTAGAAAGCGAAAACGATGCGGAGACGTTGGGCGCATTTTATGAAATTTTACGCAGCAGAAATACTTTGAACAACTCAGGTGTTTCGTTAAGTTTCATTGCTTCAGGCTTTGGTAAAAAAACTGGAGCTTGTCAAAATGTTATTGAATTTACGAAAAAGTTTAGAAAAAACGGTAACTCCAAAATTTTTGGCCTGATTGATTACGACAACAAAAACGAGCCAAAAGATAACCTTTTTGTCTTGGGTGAGCGATATACAATTGAAAACTTCATTTATGACCCACTCATCATTGGCGCATTATTAATTCGTGAAGATTGCTTCGAAGCGATTGACCTTGGTTTGCCTCTAAATACGGCTTATACTGAACTAAAGCAACTTGCTGTTGCACAACGGCAATCATTATTTGACGCAGTTTGGGGAAAAATAAAGCCTCCAACAAGTTCTTCAGAATGCACAAAAACAATAGAAATCGAATACGTTGGCAATTTTAAAATCACTGCTGACAGAACTGTTCTATCTCATAATTGGAAGCATGAATGCGAAGATTTATTGAAAGAAAAATTTCCGAAATTAATGAGATTTAATAATTCAAAAGATTTGACAAGGTATATCGTTGAGATGGTATATCAAGATTTTCATGAGTGGATACCGTTGGAGTTTCAAACAATATTTAATGAAATTATTGATGCGTGATTCAAGAAACTAATTCGTTATAACTGCAGCACGTAGGGCGCAATAACCGTGGTTTTCTCGCATTGCGCCGCATGTATTTAAAATTGTTTTACCTTGAATAAAAATGCAATGGCGGGGTGCGAAGAATAGGGCGGCTCGCGAGCCGCCCCTACAGCTAGCCCCTACAGCCAGCGCCCGTACAGCCAGCCTCTACAGCCAGTCCGTACAGCCGCCCCTACAGCGATTCCCTACAGCCGCCCCATCCCTACGGAATGTAGGCGGAGGTTTTGATTGATGATTATGTTGACAAATTGGTGGTGGCAACGCTGATTGAACCGAGGTTGCGCCAAAAATTAAGCTGTTTGGTTTTAAGGGGTATTTAAGATGAAACACCGCCGAACCATCCGATTGCAGCATTACGATTACGCCCAAGCGGGGGCGTATTTTGTGACGATTTGCACGCAGCATCGGGCGTGTGTGTTGGGTGAGGTGGTGGATGGGCGGATGCAGTTGAGTGCGTTGGGGCAAATCGTTGCGGACGGTTGGCTGTGGCTGGCGCAGCAGTATGCGCATGTGCAGCTGGATGAATGGGTGGTGATGCCCAATCATGTGCATGGAATTATTTTGCTGACGGATGAGGCTCGTGTGGACGGCGATAAGGGCGGTTCGCGAACCGCCACTACGAATGCCCACAATGTACCGCGCAAACCATTGGGGCAATTGGTGGGGGCGTTTAAAACGGTGACGACCAAACGCATCAATGCGCTGCGTGAAACGCCTGCGGCTGTGTTTTGGCAGCGCGATTTTCATGAGCATGTGATTCGCAATGAGGCGGATTTGGCGCGGTTGCAAACGTATGTTGCGAACAATCCTTTGCAATGGATGTTGGACAGTTTGCATCCTTGTAACCTGAATGGGAATGACGTGGCACGGTGATGGGTCGTAGGGGCGGTTCGCGAACCGTCCTTGTATAGCGTGCGGTTTGCGGGGAGGGCGGCTCGCGAGCCGCCCCTACGCTCTGCCCCTACGAAATTTGCCCTACACCCCTCCTATGAAATATCGGTCTGTAAACATCTTTTGCGTTTCAATCAGGGCGGTTTGATCTTTGCAACCTGCTTGGGAAGACGTGGCACGCTGATGGGTCGTAGGGGCGGTTCGTGAACCGCCCTTGTATAGCGTGCGGTTTGCGGGGAGGGCGGCTCGCGAGCCGCCCCTACGAAAAAGGCAATTTTTTTCAAACTGTAACCCAAACCCCCGCAACGCCTTCAATCTACAATGGCTCAAAACAGGGCGACTTGTTATAATAGGCGCTCTTTATTTTTTACTTCGAAAGCATTTTATGTCTGACATTATTATTCAAACCAACCGCCCCCGTATTGATGAGCTTTTGGCGCCGTATGCGGGCGTGATTGGCAAGGACTTGCCTGGGTATCGCAACCATGTGTACCGCACGGTGACGTATGCCATGCATTTTTTGGGCAATGCGCCTGCGCATGAGCAGTTGGTGGAGACGGCGTTTGTGTACCACGATATTGCGTTGTGGACCAATCATGCTCTGGCGTATTTGGAGCCGTCTGAGGCGGTGGCGCTGGCGGATAATGCAAAGCATGGCTGGGGTTTGGATGCGGATGCGCTGCAAGGGGCGATTCATTGGCATCATAAAATCACGGCTTATCGTGGCCCGAATGAGGCAGTGATTGAGGCCTGCCGCAAGGCCGATTGGATTGATGCCAACAAAGGCATGGTGCGTAAGGGCATGAGCCGCGCCAACATCAAAGCGGTGGAGGCGGCGTTTCCTAATTTGGGCTTTCATGATGCGCTGATTCGTTTGGCCAAAGACCACGGCGGTTCGACCGTGGGTGGCTTGATTCAGGTGGTGCGTGGCATCGTCAAGTGGTAGTTTTTCCTCAATTTTGATATTTGTAAAGCGCTTGATGGCTCGCCATTGAGCGCTTTTTTATTGCGGGTTGGCCTAAGGCGTTTGAGGCGCTGCGTTATGGGTTAAAAATGGGCGGTAGGTGGTGCGCCGCCCGTGCTTTGGCGCATTGGCTGTCTCCCGCGTGTACGGATGCGCAGGTGCTTGAGCGGTGGGCGTAAATCTCGCAGCTTGTTTGTTCGCCCACGTTGCCGCGCAGGGCGATGCAGCGTTTGGCTGCGCCTTGGGTTGTGTGGGTGCCGCGCATGGCGACATAGTGTGGGTTAATCGGTTCTGTGAGGTGTTCGGGTACGGTGCCGTTTGGGTGCGCGCTGGTTTCTCCCCAGTACATGGAGACGCGAAAATAGGCGCAGCATGCGCCACAAGTTAGGCATGGATTGTCGGTCATAATAAAAACAGGGGCGAACGGTGGTTTGTGGTGTGCCTTTTATGAGGGCTTGAAAATCGGTTGGTGTTGCTTGATATTGCTTTGTGTTGCTTGATGTTGTGATGTGAAGCAACATCAAGCGTCATTAAACGTCATCAAGCAATATCAAGTTAAAACACTTTATAGCGCCAAGGATTCTGACAATAGCAGCCATTCCTCTTCGAGCGGTGCAATCAAGGTGGCCAGCGCATCGTTTCGGTCCACTGCGGTTGCCAGCGCATCTTTTTGGTCGGGGGCGTAGGCCGATTCTGAGGCGAGCCATGCTTGCAGTTGCTTTTGCTCTTCTTGGAGGGTTGTTAATTTCTTTTCTAATTTTGCCACTTTCTGTTTGAGGTTTTTTTGTTCAAAAATCTCAGAGGCGGTGGCTTTTTTGACTGCGGGCGCTTTGTCCACTGCTGCGGCGGCGTGGTTGTTTTGTTTGTGTAGTTGCCAGCGTTTGGCACACCAGGCGCGGTAGTCTTCGAGGTCGCCATCAAATGGCACGACTTTTTGATCGGCAACGAGCCAAAACTCATCCACGCAGCTGGCCAATAAACTGCGGTCATGTGAGACGACAATTAATGCGCCGTCAAATTGTTGCAGTGCCATGACCAGCGCGTGGCGCATGTCCAAGTCCAAGTGGTTGGTTGGTTCGTCAAGCAGTAATAAATGTGGTTTTTGCCAAATGAGCAGCGCGAGTGATAAACGCGCTTTTTCACCGCCTGAGAAGTGTTCTATCGATGAGGTGACCATGTCGCCGCCAAAATTAAACCCGCCAAGGTAGCCGCGCAGTTTTTGGGCAGGCTCGTTGGGTGCGATGCGCAGCATGTGCCACAGCGGTGATTCGGTTTCGCGCAGTGTGTCTAAGTGTTGTTGTGAAAAATAGCCGATGCGCAGCTTGGGGGCGTTGATGATTTCGCCTTTGCTGGGCATGATTTCGCCTGCGAGGGCTTTAATCAGTGTGGATTTACCTGCGCCGTTCATGCCCAATAAGCCAATGCGGTCTTGCGATTGGATGGTGAAGCCAATGTCTTTGAGTAATATTTTGTCGCCATAGCCCAAGTTGAGGTGCTCGGTTTGCATTTGCGGGTTTGGCAGGTCGGGCAGGGCGGCAAATTCAAATGAAAACGGTGAATCTGCGTGCGCAGGACCAATCATTTCTAATTTATCTAATGCCTTGATGCGGCTTTGCGCTTGGCGTGCCTTGGTGGCTTGGGCGCGGAAGCGGTCAATGTATTTTTGTAAATGTGCGGCGGTGCGCTGTTGTTGTTCGTGCAAGGCGTTTTGTTGCATCAAACGCTCGGCGCGGGTGCGCTCGTACGTGGTGTAGTTGCCTTTGTACATGGTTAATGTTTGCTGCGCGACTTCGAGGGTGTGGGTGCACAGCGCGTCTAAAAAATCACGGTCATGCGAGATGATGAGCAAGGTGGCAGGGTGGGTTTTAAGGTAATCCTCCAGCCACAAAACCGTGTCTAAATCCAAGTGATTGGTGGGTTCATCGAGCAACAATAAATCAGAGCGACACATCAACGCCCGCGCTAAATTTAAGCGCATGCGCCAGCCGCCCGAAAATGAGCTGACCGTGTTGCCTTGTTGCGCCTGACCAAAACCCAAGCCGTTGAGCAATTGCGCCGCGCGTGATTCAGCGGTGTAGGCATCGATGCGCGTGAATTCGCTGTAGATGTGCCCAATCGCGTTGCCGTCGTCATCTGCTTCAGCTTTTGCCAGTTGCGCATTGAGCTCGGTCAACTCTTCGTCTCCGGCTAAAACAAATTCAAGCGCCGTTTCATCTGAGTCTGGCGTTTCTTGCGCCACGTGCGCGGTCACCCAACGCGCTGGAATGTTCACATCGCCCACATCCGCTGAAATTTCGCCGCGTAATAACGCGAACAGCGATGATTTACCTGTGCCGTTGCGCCCCGTAATCCCCACGCGTTGCGCGGTATCAATGCGTGCATTTGCGTCTTTGAGTAGTACGGAGGTGCCGCGTTGCAGCCGAAGATTGGTGATGGTGATCATAAATAATTTAACTTTGTCAAAAATAAAGCCTTGCTTGATTTGGATTTAAGCAAGGCTTTGAAAAAAAACGGATTATAGCAAAATTGGCGTTTGGTTTTTACGGTAAAACCGACTTTGTGGTGGTTGTGGTTCACGCGTTTGGGTTCTATCAGATGTGGGTGGGGGATGATTGGTTTAATGAATGTAACGCTCGTGTCCGCATCAATGCTGAGTTTTGAGCATGCTGGCAGGTTTGATTAATTTTAAATGGTGGGTTTGGTGGTTCTTTAAAAATAAAAAAACCTGAACAAGTTCAGGTTTTTTTGCATTCAGTCAGAAGGGATTAAGCTTCTTTGATGTTTGCTGCTTGTTTGCCTTTTGGACCATCAGTGATGTCAAAAGTAACGCGCTGTTCTTCACGCAAAGATTTGTAGCCATCCATTGTGATAGACGAGAAGTGAGCGAATAAATCTTCACCGCCGCCATCAGGAGTAATAAAGCCGAAGCCTTTGCTATTGTTGAACCATTTTACTGTACCGGTAGCCATAATACGTAGCCAATCTATAAAAAAACATAATTAAATTTATTCCCTGCTGATTTTTAGACGTACATCCAACAAAAAGCCTTGAGAACCACTCCTGCACACTCTTATCGAATGAGCATGTTTATGATTGTTGTCGTTTTTGAACGCGTTGTCAAGCAAAAACCAGCTTTTTTCTAAGATTGCATTAAAATATTCACAAAATCCAAGGCAAAGATTGCTTTTTGGTGGCCGATTGGGCAAAAAAACTGCTTTTGCGGTAACATTGAGCGCTTGAGCTGTGACGTATGTTGCGGCTGCTTTGTTGTTTTATATCTATAAGGTTTGAAATGAATCACAAAAAAAATAATCCTCGTGAAAAAGGCGGGGCGGGTCAAGGTGGCGTTTTGGAGCTTGAGCGCGATATTGAAGTGCTGCCGCCGCCGATGTATCGGGTTTGGTTGCTCAATGATGACTTTACGCCGATGGAGTTTGTGATTGATGTCTTGCGTGAGTTTTTCTATAAATCCGCTGATGAGGCAGAGAAAATTATGCTGCAGGTTCACCATGAAGGGCGCGCTGTGTGCGGTCAGTATCCGCGTGATGTGGCTGAAACCAAGGTGATGCGCGTGGCGCGGCATTCGCGCTCGCATGGGCATCCGCTTGAGTGCGTGATGGATGATCTTTAAGTTTAAATTTGAGTTTGAGTTTTTGGCTGGTCGCTGTGTATGGTTTGCGATTGGTTTAGAGGGTTTTTAGTGGCGCGATTGGCGCTGATTGAGTGAATGGAATTATATGATTGCGCAAGACTTGGAAGTGACGTTGCATTTGGCTTTTGTGGAGGCGCGAAAGTCGCGTCATGAATATTTAACCTTGGAGCATTTGCTTTTTTCTATGCTGGACAATCCGCTGGTGATTGAGGTGCTGCAGGCATGTTCGGCGGATATTGAGGCGTTGCGCGCTGAACTTAAGCGGTTTATTTTTCAAAATATCCCTTCGGCTGCAGGCACGGATGATGTGGATACGCAGCCAACGATTGGGTTTCAGCGCGTGATGCAGCGTGCAATTATGCATGTGCAGTCGACGGGCAATGAAAAAAATGAGGTGACGGCGGTTGAGGTTTTGGTGGCGATGTTTGCTGAGAAAGATTCGCATGCGGTGTTCTTTTTGAATCAACAAAATATTGACCGCCTTGATGTTACGCAATTTATTTCGCACGGCACGCGCAAAACCTCCTACATACAGCCAGATTCAGGCAAGTCGGACACACAGTCGGGGGCTGATGCGAAGTCAGACGCGGCTAAAAAAGATGACAGCGCGTTGAGTAAGTATGCTCAAAACCTCATTGCGCTGGCAAAAATTGGCAAACTTGACCCGCTGGTTGGGCGTGAGGCTGAAATCGTGCGTGCGGTGCAGGTTTTGTCGCGTCGGCGCAAAAACAACCCTGTTTTGGTTGGCGAGGCCGGTGTGGGTAAAACCGCGATTGCAGAAGGATTGGCTTGGAAAATTGTGCAAGGTGATGTGCCTGAAGTGCTGGCCAATGCGCAGGTTTTTTCGCTGGATATGGGGGCGTTAATGGCTGGCACAAAGTATCGTGGTGACTTTGAGCAGCGCTTAAAGGATGTGATTGCTGAATTGGCCGCGATTCCTGACTCTGTTTTGTTTGTCGATGAGATTCACATGCTGATTGGTGCTGGCGCAACGGGCAGCAGCGCGATGGATGCGGGTAATTTACTCAAGCCTGCGCTGGCAAATGGCTCGTTGCGTTGTATTGGCGCGACGACGTATGATGAATACCGCCGTGTTTTTGAAAAAGACGCGGCGCTGGCGCGGCGTTTTCATAAAATTGATGTGACTGAGCCAACGGTTGCGCAAACGATTACGATTCTTAAAGGTTTGAAAGGGCAGTTTGAGGCGCATTATCAGATCAAATATGCGCCATCGGCAATTATTGCGGCGGCTGAGTTGTCGGCCAAATACATCAATGATCGTTTTTTACCTGATAAAGCGATTGATTTAATTGATGAGGCGGGCGCGGCGCAACGGGTTTTGCCTGCGAACGAGCGCAAAAAAAGCATTACCAAGGCGGATATTGAAGAGCTGATTTCTAAAATCGCACGCATTCCGCCAAAGAGTGTGAACTCAGATGATCGAAGTAAGCTTAAACACTTAGACCGTGATTTAAAATCAACCGTGTTTGGCCAAGAAAAAGCCATTTCTGCAGTGGCGGGCGCAATTAAAATGTCACGCGCTGGCTTGGGTTCGGTAGATAAACCGATTGGCTCGTTCTTGTTTAGTGGGCCAACGGGCGTGGGTAAAACCGAGCTTGCCAAGCAGCTCGCGTTTGCGCTGGGGATTGAGCTGATTCGATTTGATATGTCCGAATATATGGAACGCCATGCGGTCAGCCGCTTGATTGGCGCGCCTCCAGGGTATGTTGGGTTTGAACAGGGCGGTTTACTCACAGATGCAATTAGCAAAAAACCACATGCGGTGTTGTTGCTTGATGAAATTGAAAAAGCCCATCCTGATATTTTTAACGTGCTGTTGCAAGTCATGGATCACGGCGCTTTAACCGATAGCAACGGGCGCAAAGCGGATTTTAGAAATGTGATTTTAATCATGACGACCAATGCAGGTGCGTCGGCCTCTCAAAAAAATAGCCTGGGCTTTACCAAAACTTCGGTCAGCATGGATGATTCTGCCGAAATTAAACGTGCGTTTAGCCCAGAATTTCGCAATCGTTTGGATGCAATTGTGCCGTTTGCAGCGCTTAATGAGCAAATTATTATGCAAGTGGTGGATAAATTTCTCATGCAGCTTGAAAACCAATTGCATGAGAAAAAAGTGGAAATCCACTTTACGCCCGCGTTGCGCAGCCATTTGGCCAAAACTGGTTTTGACCCACTCATGGGCGCACGCCCAATGTCGCGCCTGATTCAAGACACGGTGCGCCGTGCGCTGGCTGATGAATTGTTGTTTGGTAAGCTGGTTCACGGCGGTGTGGTTCAGGTGGATTATTCAACGACGGACTCTAAAGTGGTGCTTGATATTAAGTCGTCACGTAAAAAATCCGCTGAAAAATTAGAGCAGGATGTGGAAGTTTAAATTTGGCATTTTTAAGTTAGATTTGCCAATGATGGCGCTAAACATTTAACATTTAACATTTAACATTTAATATTTAATATTTAATATTTAATATTTAATATTTAATATTTAATATTTAATATTTAATATTTAGCGCTTAACAATTAATTAACTCTTAGCTTTTACATCCACGATGAACGTTACATGACTCAAAACCGAATTCAAAACCTGATAGATGCACTTCGTGTGTTGCCTGGCGTGGGGCCAAAGTCTGCGCAGCGCCTTGCGTTTACGCTGCTTCAGTCCGAACGCGACGGGGCGGCACGCTTGGCTGGCGCAATTACCGAGGCGTTGGCGCATTTGAAAAACTGCGCCTCGTGTTACACCTTTACCGACCAAGAGGTTTGTAGCACATGTGCCAATCCTAAGCGCAATCAAGCGCTGTTGTGCATTGTGCAGTCGCCGATGGATCAGTTGTTGATTGAGCAAACCATGACGTATAACGGTTTGTATTTCGTCTTGATGGGGCAACTCAATCCGTTGGAGGGATTGGGGCCAAAAGACATTGCCATGGATGCGTTGGTGCGGCGCGCCAGTAATGGGCTGGTCACTGAAGCGGTTGTCGCGACTCATTTTACCAATGAGGGCGAGCTGACGGCGCATTACATTACAGAGCAGCTTACTGCGCGCGGCTTAAAAGTGACGCGTCTGGCGCGTGGCGTGCCGGTGGGCAGCGAGTTGGAACAAGTTGATTTGGGTACTTTGGCGCAGGCAATGATGGGGCGGGTTTGATGTGATGGGTCAATATTGATTGAGTTGTTGTGTTTTTAACCGCGTGAATGAAACAAAAAAAGACCAGTCAATTGACTGGTCTTTGTCTTGGTGCCCGGGAGAGGACTCGAACCTCCACAGTGTTGCCACCGCATGGACCTGAACCATGTGCGTCTACCAATTCCGCCACCTGGGCAGGTGTCTTTCCGTTAAGTTGTTATACAAGAGACGGTTTTTTCATGTATCTTATATAACTTCACAAACGTGGCGATTCAATTCGCGAACTCATTATTTTATAGAGTTAAATCGTTTTGTCAAACTTTAATCGTAAAAAGCCATGAAAAAAATTAAAACGCCAGACTTGGCAAACGCAAAAACATCAAAAATCTCAAAAACATCAAGCGCAGCTGCTGCGGCAAAAGACGTGAAGTCCAAGCCGCGTGCCAGCTCTAAGAGCAAGCAAGTGTCCGTGCTGTTCTCATCGCCTGCGCATGCAACTAAAACCCCAATTCAAACGGTCACAGCGCCTGTGATGGCCGCCTCTAAACCAACTCAGCCCAAAAAACCTTTGTCTGTTAAAAAAGCGGCAGCGGCGCTGCCAAGCAAAAGTCTGTTGTTTGGCACGATTCATGCGCATGCGATTTTATATAAAAAACCTTTAAATACCAATCAGTTGGCGCAGGAACTTGATGTGGCGCCTTCGCAGGTTGGTGCATTGCAAGAGTTGCTTGATGCCATGGTTGCTGCGGGCGATATTAAAAAAATGCCGCGTGGCTCGTATACGCCGATTTCAGACCAGACTTTGATTAATGGCACGATTCAAACGCATAAAGACGGCTATGGCTTTTTATTGAATGATGCTGGCGAGGATGTTTTTATTCCTGAGCGCCAAATGCGTGGCGCTTGGCATGGTGATAAAGTCACGGTGCGGATTTCTGGCACGGCGCGCAATGGCAAACGTGAGGGTGAAGTGGTTGAGGTGGTTGAGCGCAAATCTTCGCAAGTGGTCGGTCGGTTGCTAAACGAGAATGGCGTGTGGCTTGTATCGCCAGATGATATTCGACTGCGCGGGGATATTTTGGTTGCCGCTGATGCGCTCGCTGGCGCGTTGGTGAACCAAATTGTGGTGGTGGGTTTGACTCAATACGGCGACGGTCATACGATGAGCGCGGGCAAAGTGGTTGAGGTGCTCGGCAATGCAGACGACGCGGGGATGGAGATTGAAATTGCGGTGCGCAAATTTGACGTGCCGCATGTGTTTACAGACAAAACTGAGCAGCAAGTGGCTGCGTTATCTGACACAGTGAGTGAGCAAGATTGGGCTGGGCGCGTTGATTTGCGCGATGTGCCATTGGTGACGATTGACGGTGAGGATGCACGTGATTTTGATGATGCGGTGTATTGTGAGCCGATTAAAGAAGGGCGCAAAACAGTTGGCTATCGCTTGTTGGTCGCAATTGCGGATGTGAGCTTTTATGTCAAAGATAAAACCCCGCTCAATGAAGATGCGCTTACGCGTGCCACCAGCGTGTATTTTCCACGCCGTGTTGTGCCGATGCTGCCAGAAAAACTGTCCAATGGCTTGTGTTCGCTCAATCCACACGTGAATCGTTTGTGCATGGTGTGCGATATGGTGGTTGATTTATCTGGACAAATTACGGCATACCAGTTTTATGAGGCGGTGATGCATTCGGCTGCGCGCTTGACTTATAACCAAGTGTGGGAATTTTTGGAGCAAGGTACGGGCGTTATGGCGGAGCAGTTTTCTGGTATTTCTCAATACATTACGTCGCTGTATGAGTTGTTTAAGTTGTTACTGTCTTCGCGTGAGGTGCGCGGCGCGATGGAGTTTGAAACCGTTGAAACCTATATTGTGTGTGATGAGCAAGGCAAAATTAAAGAGATTTTGCCGCGCACGCGCAACGATGCGCACCGCTTGATTGAAGAATGCATGTTGGCGGCCAATGTGTGCGCTGCTGAGTTTATTGAGGCAAGCGAGCGCCCGAGCTTGTATCGCAATCACGAAGGCCCTACGCCAGAAAAACTTGAAGCGCTGCGCCAAAACTTACGTTTGTCTGGTCTTGGCTTGGGCGGCGGCGATAAACCCAGCCCGAAAGACTACGCAATCACCATGGCGCAAATCAACCAGCGGCCAGATTCTGCCGGCTTGCAAACGCTGATGCTGCGCTCCATGCAGCAAGCGGTTTATGCGCCTGACAACTTGGGGCATTTTGGCTTGGCGTATGCGGCGTACACGCATTTCACCTCGCCGATTCGCCGCTATCCAGATTTATTGGTGCATCGAACCATTAAGTCGATTATCAAAAACCAGCGCTATGTGCCAATGACGGAGCAAATCGTTTTGCTTGAAGATACGCGTAAAAAGAAAGGCTGGGGCGATGAAAAACTCGATGCGCAAGAGAAAAAACACGTCAAGGCGGATTTAAATCATGCCGTTTGGGCGCAGCTTGGTACGCACGCTTCCATGTGCGAGCGGCGTGCTGACGAAGCGTCGCGGGATGTGACCAATTGGCTTAAGTGCGAGTATATGAAGCAATTTATTGGGCAAACAATGGCGGGGAAAGTATCATCCGTGACTAATTTTGGCGCTTTTGTGACGCTTGATGATGTGTATGTGGATGGTTTGATTCATATTTCAGAACTGGGCAAAGATTATTTTGAGTTTGATGAAGCCAGCCACAGTTTGCGTGGTCGCGCATCAGGCAAAATTTACCGCCTGCAAGACCCTGTAAATGTGTTGATTGCCGCAGTTGACAGCGACACGCGACGCGTGGATTTTAAACTCGAAGTAGATGGGGCTGAAAAATCCAAAGGCACAAAAGTTGACAGTGCTGCGCCAGCAAGTAAACGCTCAAGGCCGGCAAAACCAGCAGCGCCTGAAGTTGAGGTGAAAGGGCGCAGTTCGCGTCAAAGAAGCCGTCGCAAGAGCTGAATTTTCAGTCAAAAAGTTGCGATAATATCCGGTATAATGCCCCCCCATAAATGCGGGGCATTTTTTGCGTGTAAATCAATTGGCGCATCAATATTTTGAAAAAAGGATGGATATGCAAAACTCATTAACAGGTCAAATTGCGCTGGTCACTGGTGCATCTAGAGGCATTGGTCGCGCGATTGCGCAAACCTTGGCGCAGCGCGGCGCTTTGGTGATTGGTACGGCCACCAGCGCGGCTGGTGCGGCTGACATAGACAGTGACTTAAAGGCCATTGAACCATCAAGCGCGGGCATGGTGCTTAATGTGGCGGATGCGGTTCAAACCGATGCACTTTTAAAGGACATTGAAGCGCAATTTGGGGCGGTCACAATTTTAGTGAACAATGCGGGGATTACGCGTGATAATTTGGCAATGCGCATGAAAGATGATGATTTTGATGATGTTATTATGACCAATTTACGCGGCGTGTTTCGTTTGTCGCGCGGCGTGATGCGCGGCATGATGAAGGCTCGTTCGGGGCGGATTATTAATGTCACGTCCGTGATTGCGCAAATGGGCAATCCTGGGCAGGCCAATTATGCTGCAGCAAAAGCAGGGGTTGAAGGCATGAGCCGTTCTTTGGCAAAGGAGTTGGGCTCAAGGAATATTACGGTTAATTGTGTTGCGCCAGGTTTTATTGCCACGGATATGACGGCTGTGTTGGGCGAGGAGGCGATGACGTCGTTGGTGAGCCAGGTTCCGCTTGCACGCATGGGTCATGCACAGGATATTGCGAATGCCGTGGCTTTTTTGGCTTCACCCGATGCGGCGTATATTACGGGGCAAGTGTTGGCAGTCAATGGTGGCATGTATATGTAAAACCCATGTGGCTTGGGGTTTGCAGGGGCACTTTGGTTTTGGAAGTGCCGTAAAAAAAAGAGGCTTTGAAAGCCTCTTTTTTATTGAATGAACGATTGAATTGTAAGGATTAACCCAAGAGATGGGCGATTCCAGCTTTTTCTTCTTCGAGTTCAGCCAAGGTGGCGTCCATTTTGCTGCGTGAGAACGCGTCGATTTCAAGCCCTGTTACCAGCGCGTATTTGCCATTTTCACACACAACCGGCATGCCGTATAACGTGTCGGCAGGAATGCCGTAGTCGCCGTTTGATGGAATGCCCATCGTGACCCATTTGCCATTGCTGCCCAAAACCCAGTCGTGGATATGGTCGATTGCGGCATTGGCTGCTGATGCCGCTGATGATAAGCCGCGTGCTTCAATAATTGCCGCGCCGCGTTTGCCAACCGTTGGGATAAATGTGTCGCGTGTCCATGCTTGGTCGTTGATTAATGCGTCAACCGATGCGCCGCCAATTGTGGCAAATCGCGTGTCTGGATACATGGTTGGGCTGTGGTTGCCCCAAACGATGAGGTTTTCAATGCTGTCAATAGACTTGCCAGTTTTGGCGGCAATTTGGCTCAATGCACGGTTGTGATCAAGGCGCAACATGGCTGTGAAATTTTCACGCGGCAAGTCTGGTGCTGATTTCATGGCAATGTAGGCGTTGGTGTTGGCTGGATTGCCGACAACCAATACTTTTACGTCGCGGCTCGCGTGATCGTTTAATGCTTTGCCTTGTACGGTGAAAATGGCGCCGTTGGCTTCCAGTAAGTCTTTGCGCTCCATGCCTTTTGAGCGAGGACGTGCGCCGACCAATACGGCAACGTCCGCGTCTTTAAATGCAACGTTTGGTTCGTCAGTGACAATAACCCCAGCCAATAGTGGGAATGCGCAATCCTCAAGCTCCATTACAACGCCGTGTACGGCGGGAATCGATGGCGTGATGTCCAATAATTGTAAAATCACGGGTTGGTCTTTGCCCAGCATGTCGCCATTGGCGATGCGGAACAATAATGAGTAACAAATTTGGCCTGCTGCACCAGTAATGGCAACGCGCATTGGGGATTTTGACATGATAGAGCCTTTATAAAGAGTTAAAAATGAGGTCGCAATGGTTTGGAAATGGCTGCAAATTGAGCTGCATTGACGTTCGTGCGTGAGTGTAAATAATGCCTGCGAACTTGTCAATATATGTCTCTTATATAAGATGTATGGGTGTGGCGCTTGGGCGCAGTTTGGTGCATAATCCGCCTTAACTGTCCAAGTGTTTGATGCCGTGAGGCATTGTGCGTTAATTTTAAGAGTGAAATTTTTATGTCAGATTTACAAAATACCCCAAACCCCAACACGCCGATTTTTAGCCCGTTGTACCAACAAATCAAAGCCTTGTTGCTCCAAAGTTTGAGCAGCGGCGAGTGGAATGCCGGCGATATGATTCCTTCAGAAGTTGATTTGGCTGCGCACTTCAAAGTGAGCCAAGGCACAGTTCGCAAAGCGATTGATGAGTTGGCGAGTGAGAATTTATTGGTGCGTCGCCAAGGGCGTGGCACTTTTGTGGCGACTCACCAAGAAGCGCAAATTCGCTTCCGCTTTTTGAGTATGCAGGCCGATAATGGCCAAAAATTCACCACCAGCTCTGCGGTTGTGGACGTGGATGTGATTTTGGCATCAGTTGGCGTGTGTGCGCATTTGGGATTGGCTGATTCGGATCGGGTTGTGCAAATCACGCGCGTATTGTCGTTTAATGGCCGCGCAGGTGTGCTTGAGAAAATTTATCTGCCTGAAGCACTGTTTCCAAACGTTACCGCAGACAAATTGCGCGCTTATAAAGGGACTTTGTACAGCTGGTTTGAGAGCGAATTTAATGTGCGAATGATTCGTGCGGTTGAACAAATTCGGGCCGTTAATGCGCCTGAATCAGCGGCCGAGTATTTGAACGTCGCCTCAAATGAGGCCTTGTTGTATGTGGAGCGAATTTCGTATACGTATGCGGATAAACCTGTTGAAGTGCGCCACGGCTGGTATTTGACGCATGACTATTTTTATAAAAACGAGTTGATTTAACCCAAAAACCCGAACGGTCGTGCGGTTGAATTGTTAGATAAAACTTGCAAAAATACCCGCTAATGCTGTTACAATGTCAGGATAAATCGCGTGATTTATTTTTTTAATGGAGATTAGAAGCATGGAAAATATTGAACAACGAGTTCGTAAAATTGTTGCAGAGCAATTGGGTGTTAACGAAGCTGAGATTAAAAACGAAGCATCATTCACCAACGACTTGGGTGCTGACTCATTGGATACTGTTGAGTTGGTCATGGCATTGGAAGACGAATTTGAATGCGAAATCCCAGATGAAGCCGCAGAAAAAATCACCACCGTTCAACAAGCGATTGACTATGTCAGCGCAAACGTAAAATAATTATTTGATTATTTTACGGTTGAATACCACAAAAGACCGCCAAAACGGTCTTTTGTGTTTTTAAAGTGCTGTATTTTTAAAATACAAAATACTTAAAGTGCAGTAATAAAATACGTTATGTAACGGTTTTCCCTCAAAATTCTAACCGCAAATCGTGGGTTGAGAAAAAGGAGCAGTCATGAGTAAACGTCGGGTAGTGGTCACAGGTCTTGGAATTGTTTCGCCTGTAGGTAATGATGTGCAAAGCGCATGGGCAAATTTGCTGGCTGGGCAATCGGGTATTCGCCTGATTTCCAAATTTGATGCGAGTACTTTTAGTTGCCAAATTGCAGGCGAGGTGTGTCATTTTGACCCTGCGCAATATATTGGTGCAAAAGAGTTGCGCACAATGGATACTTTTATTCACTATGGTCTGGCGGCTGGTATTCAGGCGTTTCAGGACTCAGGTTTGGTGGTCACTGAACAAAACGCGGAGCGGATTGGTGTGTCAATTGGTTCGGGGATTGGCGGCTTGCCGATGATTGAGGACAATTGCAACGCTTTGTTTACCAAAGGTGCGCGACGCGTATCGCCGTTTATGATTCCTGGTTCGATTATCAATATGGTTTCTGGGCACATGTCAATTATGTATGGCTTTAAAGGGCCAAATATCGCGATTGCAACGGCTTGCACCACAGGCACGCACAGTATTGGTGAGGCAGCACGTAAAATCCAATACGGCGACGCGGATGTGATGATTGCCGGCGGCACTGAAAGCACCGTGAATGCGTTGACAATGGCTGGTTTTGGCAATATGCGCGCATTATCAACCCGCAATGACAACCCGCAAGCCGCGTCGCGTCCGTGGGACAAAGAGCGCGACGGCTTTGTATTGGGCGAGGGCGCAGGCGTTTTGGTCTTGGAAGAGTACGAGCACGCAAAAGCACGCGGCGCTAAAATTTATGCAGAGGTTGCAGGTTACGGCATGAGCGCGGATGCCAACCACATGACGGCACCTGCTGAGGATGGTGATGGCGCACGCCGTGCGATGGTCAACGCCATGCGTGATGCGGGCGTGAATGCGGATGAGATTGATTATATTAACGCGCACGGCACGTCTACGCCGTTGGGCGATAAAGCGGAAACAATGGCGGTCAAACGCGCATTGGGTGATGCGGCGGCACGCGTGGTGGTGAACTCTACCAAGTCGATGACTGGGCATTTATTGGGTGGCGCAGGTGGCATTGAAGCGGTGTTTAGTGTGTTGGCAATTGCGCACCAAAAATCACCGCCAACCATTAACCTTGACAATCCTGATGAGGGTTGTGATTTGGATTATTGTGCGCATACAGCACGGGACATGCCCATTAATATTGCCATTAGCAATTCTTTTGGGTTTGGTGGCACGAATGGTTCGATTTTGATGCGAAAAATATAATTTTTGGCTTGCGCATGGGGTTTAAAATCCATGCACAAAATACGTGTTCTGTGTTTTTATCCAATTGGATGCGGCGGTTGTCTTTGCGCTGCGCAGATTTGGGTTTCAGAGGTTTAAGGGTTTAAGGATTAAGGCGACAGTTGGTCGCCTTAATTTATTTTTTTTGCGTTTTTGTCCTTATGTTTTCAATTTATTGCTAGGAAAATTATGTCATCCGTCGCTCATTTAATGCCCGTTTTTAATCGACTGCCTGTCGCGTTTGCCTCTGGTCAAGGCGTTTGGTTGACCGATACCAATGGCAAGCGCTATTTGGATGGCTTGGCAGGGATTGCGGTGAATGGTTTGGGGCACAGCCATCCTGAGCTGGTGCGTGCTTTACAACAGCAGGCCGCGCAGTTGATTCACGTGTCTAATTTGTATCAAGTGCCTGAGCAGGAGTTATTGGCGGCTAAATTGGCGCGGTGTTCGGGTATGAGTGAGGTGTTTTTTGCCAATTCAGGTGCTGAGGCGAATGAAGGTGCGATTAAGTTGGCGCGGCTGTTTGGCTTGCAACAAGGCAAAACGCAGGCAAAAATTGTGGTGATGTCTGATGCGTTTCATGGCCGCACAATGGCCACGTTGAGCGCAACTGGCAATGATAAAGTTCAAAAAGGCTTTGCGCCGCTGGTCACAGGTTTTGTGCGCGTGCCTTTTAATGATGTGCAAGCGATTCGTGATTTGCAAAACGATGCGCAAATCAGCGCGGTGATGCTTGAGGTGATTCAGGGCGAGGGCGGCATTTTGAGTTTGTCGGCTGGCGTTTTATCTCAAATTCGCCAATTGTGCGATGACAATAACTGGCTGCTGATGATTGATGAGGTGCAAACGGGTGTGGCACGCACTGGGCAATGGTTTGCGCATCAATTAGAAGGTGTGACGCCTGATGTGATGACGTTGGCAAAAGGGCTGGGCTCGGGCGTGCCGGTTGGTGCAGTTTTGACCCATGGGCGTGCCAATGGCGTGTTTCATGTGGGGGCGCACGGCACAACGTTTGGTGGCAATCCGTTGGCGATGGCGGCGGGTTTGGCAACCTTGCGGGCCATTGAAGCGGAAAATTTGTTACACAATGCGCAGCGCCAAGGTGATGCGATTCGTGCAGGTTTGGCGGCGGTTTTGCAGCCATTTATGGCCGATGGTCGTGTGCGCGAAATTCGTGGGCGCGGTTTGATGATTGGGGTTGAACTTGATCGCAATTGTACCGAGCTCGTCACGCTGGCGCTTGATGCGGGTTTGCTGATTAATGTGACGCATGAGACGGTTGTGCGGCTTTTGCCGCCATTGATTATCAGTGATGCCGAGTCGGCGGAGTTGGTAGAACGTCTTGGTGGGTTGATTCAAAAATTTTTGCAGGCGCGCTAATTGTTGCGTGTCATTGTGACGGGTTATTTTTACAGCGAGGGGCGAGTATGAGCCAAGCAGTTAAACATTATTTGCAGTTTTCAGATTTTACACAAGATGAATATCAATACATCTTTGCGCGCACCAAAGAGCTTAAGCGGCGCTTTAAAGCGTACGAGACTTGGCATCCGTTGCATGATCGAACGCTGGCCATGATTTTTGAAAAAAGTTCGACGCGCACGCGTTTGTCGTTTGAAGCGGGGGTTTTTCAGTTGGGCGGTCATGCGGTGTATTTGAACACCAAAGACACGCAGCTTGGGCGCGGCGAGCCCGTTGAGGATGCGGCGCAAGTGATTTCGCGCATGGTTGACATCATCATGATTCGCACGTTTGGCCAAGTCATCATTGAGCGCTTTGCTGCCAATTCGCGTGTGCCTGTGATTAATGGTTTGACCAATGAATATCACCCGTGCCAAGTGTTGGCCGATGTGTATACGTTTATTGAAACGCATGGCGAGATTGCGGGAAAAACCGTGGCTTGGGTGGGCGATGCGAACAATATGAGTTATACGTGGATTCAGGCTGCACGTGTGTTGGGCTTTCATTTGAATATTTGCACGCCAGCAGGTTATGCGCTGGATGAGCGTTTGATTGCTGCGTCAGACAAAGACTTTTATACCGAGTGCGATACGCCAATGGCGGCATGTCGTGGCGCGCACATCGTGACGACCGATGTGTGGACGAGTATGGGCTATGAGGCTGAAAACGAGGCGCGGCTGGCTGCATTTAAAGATTTTAAAGTGAGTGCGGCGATGATGGCCAATGCTGCGCCAGAAGCGGTTTTTATGCATTGCTTGCCTGCGCATCGCGGTGAAGAGGTGGATGCGGATGTGATTGATGGCGCGCAAAGCGTGGTGTGGCAAGAGGCTGAGAATCGCTTGCACGTACAAAAAGCGGTGATGGAATACCTGTTGCGCGGTCGCTTTGAGGATGCGTGATTCAGCCCGCCAATCAAGCGCGGATGGGACGCCTCAAATAAAAACGCCTTGCTTTTTGCAAGGCGTTTTTGATGTTTTTTGATGTTTTTGATGGAAGTTATTTAAAGATGGCGGGGCTGGTGTTTGCGCCGCTACAGTCTTGACTTTCAACCAATACAGGGGCGCGGTTGCTGCCCGTTTCGCTTAATACATTGACGCAGTCATTGACATTAAATTGGCGCTCGCTTTGAACAGTTAACATCTCATTGTTGTTGATGTCGACTCGATAGACATAGCTGGTTGTCACGCCTCTGCCTAAATTGAGTAGTTGGCCCAAGCCAAGGCTCACGCCCCAGCCAACATGACCGCCGCCGCCAAATCCAACGCCGACGTCGATTGGGCTGGAGCGGCGCGTGTCTGAAACAATGGTTTCTTTTGCGCTGATTTTGCCGATTTGTGATTTGCTCACAATCGGTTGATTTGACGTGCTGGCGCAGGCGTTTAGTAACAAAATACTGAGCAATGCAAAGTGCTTCTTCATAAAATTCCTTAAGGTTGTATGCGGCGGATGATGCGGATGCGTGGCTGCCAATAGGGGTTTTTGAGGCTGTCAACCCGAACCACGCCGCCGCTTGATGGCGCGTGCACAAAAAAATCATCGCCCAAATAAATGCCTGAGTGTGAGATGCGTTGACCTGATGTTTCAAAAAAAACCAAGTCGCCCGCTTTGATGTCGGCCAGAGAAATGTTCCGTCCCCATGCGCTTTGCTCAGCGGCGGTTCTTGGGGCGTTGAGGTTTAATGATTTTTTGGTGCTGTATTGAATCAGGCCAGAGCAATCAAAGCCCTGTTCGGGGCTGCTGCCGCCAAAATAGTAGGGCGTGCCGATAAACTTTAAGGCGTAAACCGCCAGTGTGCGATTGGGGCCTTGGCCAACGGTGAGGTTGGCGGGTGGCTTTTTGTAGCTCGCACTGTGGCGCTTTGGCTGCGTTGTACCGCATGCAGCGAGCAATGCGGTGATACAAAGTAGGGCGGCGTAACGATAAAAAATGCGCATATTTAACTTCCTTACAATGCGAACGTGGCCAAGACGGGCGTGTGGTCTGATGGTTGCTCGTGGCGGCGCGGTTCTTTGTCAATCACGCAGCTGCTGCATGTGTCTGCCAAGGATTTGGTGAGCAAAATTAAATCAATTCGCAAACCCGCGTTGCGCCGAAACCCCATTTGGCGATAATCCCACCACGAGTATGATTTTTCGGGCTGCTCAAATAAACGGTAGGCATCGGTTAAACCCAGTTCAATTAAACCAGCCAATGCCGCACGTTCTTGGGGTGAGACCAAATTGCCGCCAATCCACTTTTCGGGGTTGTGTACGTCACGATCCTCAGGCGCAATATTGAAGTCGCCCACCAACGCCAGTTTTGGATGCGCGGCAATCTCAGATTGCATGTATGCGTGCAGCGCGCCCAGCCAGCTCATTTTGTACTCAAATTTGTCCGAGTCCAGCGCTTGACCATTGACCACATACGCACAAATAATCCGCACGCCTTGAATGGTGGCGGCAATCAAACGCTGTTGAGGGTCTTCAAAATTCGGGAGGTTTTTTTGTATGTCGGTTTGGGGTGTTCTGCTGATAATTGCCACGCCGTTGTAGGTTTTTTGCCCTGTAAATGAGACGTGAAAACCTGCATCCGTCAAGGCTTGGAGCGGGAAAACATCGTCGGTCATTTTGGTTTCTTGCAAACACAACACGTCGACAGGCTGGGTTTGCATGTAATCTAAAACTTGGGGCAGCCGAACTTTGAGTGAGTTGACATTCCAAGTGGCGATGGTGAGTGAGGTCATATTTTGAGGCGCGTAAAAGAAAAAGCGCATTATCCCTCAAATGATTTGATGTGGCTGAAAAAAGCTGTTTAAAAAGCGGTTTAAATGACGCAAAATGCCTTGTTGCGGCTTTTGTTCTGCGCACTTTGGCCGTATAATTTCTTTTTTTAATTAACCACAAGGAAATTTGCTATGTTCGCACACGTTGATGTTTACCCCGGTGACCCAATTTTATCGTTGGTTGATACCTTCAAAAAAGACCCACGCGCGGACAAGGTGAACTTGGGGATTGGTTTGTATTACGACGCCAATGGCGTGATTCCATTGTTGCCGTCTGTGATTAAAGCCGAAACCGCGCTGGCACAGCATTTAGAAGCACGCCCGTATTTGCCGATGGAAGGTTTGGCGGCGTTTCGCAGCGCCATTCAAAACTTGTTGTTTGGCGCCAACCACGAAGCGGTTGTGAGCAAACGAATTGCCACGGTTCAAACCATTGGCGCGTCTGGCGCGCTGCGCATTGGCGCTGACTTCCTCAAAAAATACTTTCCAACCAGCGATTTGTATGTGTCAGACCCAACTTGGGACAACCACCGCGCGATTTTTGAAGCGGCTGGTTTTAATGTAAAAACCTATCCATATTACGATGCGCACACCGGCGGCGTGAATTTTGACGCCATGCTCAGCACGCTCAAAGCGTTGCCTGCGCATGCGGTGGTTTTGTTGCATCCTTGCTGCCACAACCCAACGGGCGTTGACTTGTCGGTTGCGCAATGGCAACAGGTGATTGAAGTGGTTAAAGCGCAAAAGTTAATCGCGTTTATGGATATTGCGTATCAGGGCTTTGGCGATGGCATTGAAGAAGATGCGGTTGCGATTCGCATGATGGCTGATGCGGGCGTGACGTTTTTTGTGAGCAATTCATTCTCTAAAAATCTGTCTTATTACGGTGAACGTTCGGGCGGTTTGTCGGTTGTGTGTGACAACGCCGATGACGCAGAGCGCATTTTGGGTCAGCTCAAATTAACCATTCGCAAAAACTATTCCTCCCCGGCTTATCATGTGTCAACTGTGACGGCGGCGGTGATGAATGAGGCTGAATTGCGCGCCATGTGGGAGTCTGAAGTGACTGAAATGCGCGTGCGCATCAAGGCGATGCGTCAAAAACTCTATGATGTTTTGAGTGCAAAAGTCGCGGGCAAAGATTTTTCTTACTTGCTCAATCAACGCGGGATGTTTAGTTACACGGGTTTAAGCGCAGCGCAAGTGGATCGTTTGCGCGAAGAGTTTGCGGTGTATATGGTTAAATCTGGCCGCATGTGCGTGGCGGGTTTGAATCTGCAAAACGTGGAAAAAGTCGCCAACTCTATGGCAGCGGTGATGGCTTAATTGCCTTGCTGCGTGATAAAAACCAGCTGATGCGAATCGGCTGGTTTTTTTACGTCTACTAAAACCCACCATACTTCCATCAATAGGCTGATATATAATCGCCATTCTTAATTTTTGAATGTGAACAACATGAACGCAACCCACTCTATTTTTCAACTGGTGATGAACGCCAGCCCTTTGGTACAAGGCTTAATGCTGGTTTTATTGCTGATTTCATTTGCCTCTTGGTACACTATTTTTCATAAAGGCGCGCTGATTCGCAAAGCGCGCAATCAAGCGATTGCGTTTGAGCGTGAATTTTTGGGCGCGCACAATTTAAATAATTTGTTCCAAGGCTCGCTGGCCAATCGCCACCAATCTGGCGGCATGGAGCGGATTTTTGTGGCGGGGATGCAAGGTTTTGAGCAAATGAGTGCGCAGACGAACGACGATGGCAAACGACTTGATTTTGCGCAACGTGCCATGAAGGCAGGTTTTCAACGCGAATTAGACGCGCTTGAAGCGCATTTGCCGTTTTTGGCATCGGTTGGTTCAGTATCGCCTTACATTGGTTTGTTGGGAACGGTTTGGGGGATTATGAATGCATTTATGGGGCTGTCAACCGCCGAGCAAAGCACGCTGGCAGCAGTTGCACCTGGGATTGCTGAAGCGTTGATTGCCACCGCGCTGGGCTTGTTTGCCGCAATTCCTGCTGTGTTGGCGTACAACCGTTATGTGGCTGAAGTTGACCGCATTGCGCTGCGCTACGAGAGTTTTATTGATGATTTTTCCAACGCATTGCAAGTGAGCAAATAATATGAGCGCGATGCAACCGTTACGCCGCCGTGCGCGGCGCACCCGTGCTGAAATGAATGTGGTGCCTTATATTGACGTGATGTTGGTGCTGCTGATTATCTTTATGGCCGTCTCGCCCATGATTCAAACCAAGGTACTTAATTTACCGAGCGTGAGCGCAAGCGCGGCCGCGCAAGAACCGCCGTTGGTGGTGCAAATGGATGCGCAAGGCAAATTAAGCAGCGCGGGTTCTGAATATGCCAACACGGCCGATATGATTGCCGCTGTGCAAAATTCGATTGCAAATAAATCGCAGGCAGTGGTGCTGGCGGCAGACAAGGCCATGAGTTATGGCGATGTGATGGCGGTGATGGACGCGCTCAAAAAAGCCCGCGTTGAACGCGTGGGTTTGCTTTTGAGCAGCACTGATGCGGATAAGCCATAAAACCATGAGTCAATTACCAATCAAAAAACCGCATGCAACGGCGCGCATCCAAAAAAATGCCGTGGCACTGATTGCCACAGCGTTGGTGCATATTTGCATGGGGTTGTTGTTGTGGTGGGGCGCGACTTGGGTTCAGGTCAAGCCCACTGAAGTCGAGCTTTGGAGCGCTGGCGGTGGGGGCGAAGTGGCGGTGCTTGAACCTGCCGTATCTGTGCCTGAGCCTGAACCTGAGTCAACGCCAATGCCAGTTGCACCTGTGGTCAATCAAGTGGCGCCGCCAGTTGTTCAAGAGCAGGCCGATGTTCAACTGAAACAAAATCAGAAACCAAGTTCGAGTCAGAAGCAACCAGATCCAGTGACGCCGCCAAAAATCACGCCCAATCGGCCAAACGATGAGGCGGCCAAGCGGGCGCAAAAGCAAAAAGAGGATGCGGAAAGAAGGGCGGACTTACTAAAAACCGTGGGCGGTTCTTCAAACGGCTCAAGCGGCTCAAGCGGTTCAAGCGGTTCAAATGGCTCAAGTAACGCCGAAATTTCCGCCTATATGGCAAGGGTCAGAAATGCGATTAATGCTGCGGGCAGAGGTGTAGGCTTGGCTGAGTTTAAGGGAACGTTGACGGTTAAAATTAGCAATGGCGGGGCAATTCGTTTTGAGTCCGCATCGGGGGCAACTGGTGAACAATTGGCCAAACTTAAGCAGGTTAGTAATCGAGTCGTGAATGGCCCGCCTGCAAGTGCCATTGGTCAAACGATTCGATATGCGCCGAGTTTTTAACGGTTTTTTGTTGCGACACATTTTTTAAAAAGGCTTTCCATGAAAAAACGTTGGTCATTTATTCTGAACACATTGGTTTTGTCTCACATAGCGATTGCAACGCAGTCGCATGCACAGCTCAAAGACACGTTTGATTTTGGCAGCGCCCAAGGCCTGCCTGTCGCCACCACCCATTTTGTTGGCGAATCCAGCGCACCTGTCAACATCACGGACATCATTCGCAGTGACTTATCGCGCAGCGGCGGGCTGGTTAATTTTCCAGTCGGCGGTGCAACGGCAGGGCTTGAGGGCGCGAATGTGTCCGAGTGGTCATCAAAAGGCGCAGCGGCGCTGGTGGTGGGCAATGTAACGGCGCAGGGCGCAGGTTATCAAATCACGTTGCGCGTGTTTGATGCAAAAACCAAAGCGAGCTTGGGTGACTTTACCCAAAACGTGCCCGCGAGTGGTTTGCGCGGCGCTGGGCACAAAATGGCCGATTTTATTTATGAAAAGCTCATGAACAAACGCGGCGCATTTAGTACCCGTTTGTCTTATGTTGACCGAGTCAATGGCAAGTATCAATTGTTGATTTCAGACTCGGATGGCGAGAATTCAAACATTGCGCTTAATAGCAATGAGCCGATTATTTCGCCGTCATGGTCGCCATCAGGCACGCAAGTGGCGTATGTGTCGTTTGAACAAAAAAAACCTGTGGTGTATATTCATGACTTGCCAACCGGTCGGCGCACCATGATTGCCAATTACAAAGGCAATAACAGCGCGCCTGCTTGGTCGCCCGATGGTCAAACCTTGGCGCTCGCATTGTCGCTGGAAGGCAGCACGCAAATTTTTGCAGTGCCAGCAAATGGCGGCACGCCAAAACGCCTCACGCGCAGCACGGGCACGGTGATTGATACCGAGCCGACTTACACGCCAGATGGCACGCAAATTTACTTTACGAGCGATCGAGGCGGCGAGCCGCAAATTTACAAAATGCCTGCGCAGGGTGAAGATGCTGCGCCCGCTGCACGCGTGACGTTTAAAGGCGCGTACAGCACCAGCCCGCGTGTTTCACCTGATGGCGAGAACATGGCGTTTATCAGCCACGTCGCAGGTGGTTATCAAACCCACGTCATGAATTTGAAATACGGCGATGTACAAAGCATTTCAAATACCTTGCGCGACGAATCCCCAACCTTTGCCGCCAACGGCCAAGTGGTGATGTACAGCACGGTCAAGGGCGGGCGGCAGGTTTTGGCGGCCAGCTCGATTGACGGGCGCATGCAACAAGAATTGCCGCTGCCCAGCGGCAAGGCACGATTCCCCGCTTGGGGGCCGTTTATGAAGTAAATGTATTAAATCATTTCACCTCGAAGTTGCAACAACTAACCGCACTATTTTAAAAGGAAATATCATGAAATTCTCATTCAAACACGCCGCTTTATTCGCCGCCAGCTTTGCGCTGGTTGCCTGCTCTAGCGTAAAGCTGGACGGCTCGCAGCCCGATGCCAACACCGTCAAAACCGTTGATGTCACCAATGGGATTGGCGCTGATGGCGTGCCTGCGCCAGCCAATCGTACGATTTACTTTGATTTGGACAGCTATGTGGTGCGCCCAGATGGCCAAACGGTTGTGAACAGCCAAGCGGCATTTTTACTTAAAAATAAATCACAACACGTGATGTTGCAAGGTCACACGGATGAACGCGGCACGACTGAGTACAACATCGCGTTGGGGCAGCGCCGCTCAGAATCTGTGCGCCAAGCCTTGGCGCTGCAAGGTGTGCAAGCCAATCAAATGGAGGCGGTGAGCGTGGGCAAAGAAAAACCTGCGGTTATGGGTTCTGATGAATCGGCGTGGTCAAAAAATCGCCGCGTTGAATTGGTTTATTAAATCGGCATTTGATTGGTTTGTTGACCGATTGATTGGTTCATTTTTTGATTTTGTAATCAATAGGTCAACTTTTAAAGATGAGGTGTTATGAAAATTTTGCATTCAAAACCAACATTACGGGCAGTGTTGTTCGCGGTAGGCTTGACGAGTGCGCTCAACGCACATGCGGATGATGAAGCACGTAAAGCGATTTTGGAGTTGCGCGTGCAACTTAAAGCGACGGTGCAAACCGTACAAGAGCAGCAAAATCAAATCACGCAACTCAATGAAGCGCTTGCCAAATTGCGCGGCCAGCACGATGTGACCGCGAACACGGTTGGGCAGCTTAAAGCAGATCAGTCTGCGACGTATGATAGCGTGGACAAGCGATTGGTGGCTTTAGAGCCAATTCCAATCGAAGTGCAGGTACAAAAATCTTACGATGCAGCTGCATTGTTGCTGGAAAATAAAGACTATGCGGCCGCTTTAAAGGCGTTTGATGCGCATGCCAAAAAATTCCCACAAAGCGCCCAAATGGCCGATGTGAGGTATTCTCAAGGCTTTGCTGCATTTGCGTTGAACAATCAAAAACTCGCGGTGCAGCATTTAACGCGGTTTGTTGAACAGTATGCGACGCATGAAAAAATGCCTGATGCCCTGTTTGTTTTGGGCAATGCGCAACTCACTTTGAACAAAAAACCAGATGCAAATGCGACATTCAAAAAACTGATTGCGGCTTTTCCTGAACATGCCAACAGTCAAAAAGCGGCGCTTTTGTTGAAATAAGATTGAAGGCGAATCAGTCCAAGTGCTCAAAGCAGTCCAGTTTTGGTTCATCTTAAAAATAAAAATGCCAGTCGCAAGACTGGCATTTTTTCGTGCGCTCATTTTAACCTAGCGCTTCTAGCGCTTTAACTTGGCAAACGCTGCCGCAAAAGCGGTTTCGGTTGCTGGTGCGTTGCTGCGTTGGCCGTTGTTGCGCGCCTCGGCTTGAGGCTCGCGTCGTCCACCACCCGAGCGGCTGGCGCGCGTGTTGACCACGCCGCTTTTACTCGCCATGTCAGGTTCATCGTCAAGGCGCATTGACAAACCAATTCGGCCGCGCTGCGCATCGACTTCCATGACTTTGACTTTGACCAATTGCCCAGTTTTAACCACTTCTCGCGGGTCTTCGACAAATTTATTGGCCAAGGCTGAAATGTGCACCAAGCCATCTTGATGCACGCCAATGTCAACGAATGCGCCAAAGTTGGCCACATTGGTAATCACGCCTTCTAAAATCATGCCCACAATCAAGTCTTTGATGTCTTCAACGCCGTCGGTGAATGTGGCGGTGGTAAATTCGCCACGCGGGTCACGGCCGGGTTTTTCGAGTTCGGTCAAAATATCCATGACGGTTGGCAGACCAAATTTTTCATCGGTAAATGCGGCGGCGGATACGCCGTTGAGCGCTTCTTTGTTGCCCATGACGTCTTTAATGCTTTGTTGAATTTTGGCGAGGATTTTTTCAACCACTGGATAGGCTTCTGGGTGAACAGATGACGCATCCAGTGGGTTGGCGGCTTTGTCTGCGCTGTTGATGCGTAAAAAACCTGCGGCTTGCTCAAAGGTTTTCTCCCCCAAGCGCGGCACTTTTTTGAGCGCGTTGCGGTTGACAAATGCCCCGTTGGCATCGCGGTAGTCCACAATGTTTTTGGCCAAAATGCTGTTAAGTCCTGATACATTGGCGAGCAGTTGCGTGGACGCTGTGTTGACGTCAACCCCAACTGCATTCACGCAATCCTCAACCACCACGGTGAGCGCACGTGCCAGTTCACGTTGGTTGACGTCGTGCTGATATTGCCCAACGCCAATTGCTTTTGGATCGATTTTGACCAATTCTGCCAAAGGGTCTTGCAAGCGGCGCGCAATTGATACCGCGCCGCGCAAGGTGACGTCTAAATCAGGGAATTCTTTTGCGGCCAATTCGGATGCGGAGTAAACCGATGCGCCAGCCTCGGAGACCATGATTTTTTGGATGTTCAACTCTGGCACCATTTTCATTACTTCGGCGGCGAGTTTTTCGGTTTCGCGGCTGCCTGTGCCGTTGCCAATTGCGATTAAGTCCACGCCAAATTGCTTGGCCAATACGGCCAGACGGTGTACGGAACCCGCCCAGTCGTTGCGCGGTTGGAGCGGGTAAATGGTGTCGGTGGCCAATACTTTTGAGGTCGCGTCAATCACAGCAACCTTGCAGCCCGTGCGAATGCCAGGGTCAAGCCCGATAATGGCTTTGTGCCCAGCGGGCGCTGCCAATAATAAGTCGCGCAGGTTTTTGCCAAACACGCTGATGGCTTCGGCGTCAGCCGCTTCGCGCAAATTGCCCAATAACTCGGTTTCTAAATGCATTTGGAGTTTGACGCGCCAAGACCAGCGGCAGCAGTTTAATAAAAACGCATCGCCAGCGCGGCCTTTGTCTTCAATCTCAAACTGCTGGGCAATTTGGGTTTCGCATGGGTGCGGCAAAACTTCTTCAAGTTCAGTCGATAAGCCCAAGCGCACGGTCAACATGCCTTCGTTGCGGCCACGGAAAAAAGCCAATGCGCGGTGCGAAGGCACGGTGGCGAGTTTTTCATCGTAGGCAAAGTAATCTTGGAATTTTTGGCCTTCAATTTCTTTGCCCGCAATAATGGCGGAATACACCACGCCGTTGCGGTTTAAATAGTTGCGCAGATTGGCGAGTAATTCGGCATTCTCGGCAAACATTTCGGCCAAAATGTCGCGTGCGCCGTCAAGGGCTGCTTTGACATCAGCCACGCCTGCATCCGTGTTAATAAACGCGCCAGCTTCGTCGTTTGGGTTTAAATTTGGATTGGCCAAAAGTGCCAAGGCCAAAGGCTCCAAGCCCGCTTCGCGTGCAATTTGGGCGCGGGTGCGGCGTTTGGGTTTGTAGGGCAAATATAAATCCTCAAGGCTTTGTTTGGTGCTGGCCGTGTCAATTGACTTAAATAAGTCGTCCGTGAGTTTGCCTTGCTCGTCAATTGATTTGATAATCGCGGCGCGACGGTCTTCTAGTTCACGCAAATACCCCAAACGCTCCTCTAAGTTGCGCAGCTGCGTGTCGTCCAGTCCGTTGGTCACCTCTTTGCGGTAACGAGAGATGAACGGCACGGTTGCACCTTCATCAAGCAAAGTGATGGTGGCCAGAACTTGTTGGGGTTTAATCTGCAAATCAAGTGCGATTTGAGGGATAATACGGCTTTGCAGAACATCTGCGGCAATTGTACTCATACGGTTTAACCTTTTATGTCAAAAAATATTACAAAATCACTTTTAAAAAATGTTGCGTATTGTGCCACATTTGCCTTGTTATCGGGGTGTGCGCTGACGAGTTTAAACGTTGCAGAAGATTTGTTGGCGCCAAGCACCGTGCTGCTTCAGTCTCAAACAATCAACTCTACCAAGTCTGCACAGCTCATGGAACAGTTTGCGCTTGAGCAGCAAGCGCTCGCGGATGCATCGTTGCTCAATATTGAGGCCATTTGCCAGCCAAAATTTTTGGTTTTTAAATGCATAAATGATGCAAAAAAAGCCAGAAACGAGCGTTGGGACGCTGCACAAATTAATTTGACTGCAGCCAGATTGTATTTGCGCACGCAAGAGGCCAATCAAACCAAAGTTGATTTGTTAAATAAAGTCGCAGCGCATGAGGCAGCAGAGAAACTGAATGCGCCAAACCGCGCTGCGAATGCGAAAGCATTTCAGGCAAAATACAATGCGTACGTCAAACGCCAAGCCGATTATGCGGCACAACAAGCTGCACAAGCGCCTGAGCGAGCGGCAAGCGCGGCGGCGTTTAATGAGCGCGTGAGTGTGATTGAGGCCATCAAGGCCAAACGGGTGGCGGACAATGCAAAACGTGTGGCCGAAGCCGAGGCAAAAAGACTGGCGGAGGAGTGAGCTTGTGTGTTGTTTATTGATAATGCGTAAAATGCGTAAATTTATTTGGGTTTACGTAATTTTATGAAAACCAATCAAGCTGTTGGTATATTTGCAAATTGGGTTGACATCAGAACTAAAGTGTCAGAATTAACCAAGTTATTTACATCACCCTAAGTAAAAGAAGTCATGTAATATCTCAAATGGTGTTTTGTTGTCCAAGCCTTTATGTGGCTTATTGGTTTGTGGCCGCGCAGCGCGGGTAAACGTTTCACAAGCGTCACGCGCTCAAAATTTGTCAAGCGTCGGGCGACGGACGTGACACGCAAGCGCTGATTCGGTTTTGGTTTTGTAGGCTTGGCTTTGGTGTTTACCCCAAATCTATTGCCTCAATAGTGGCGTTAATTTTGTTTGTTTGCGCATTTGCATGGTTTAAAAACCCTTGATGGGTTTGTACATAACGAGGTTGATTCTTACACCTAAAGGAGTGGGAATGAAGTTTCAATTAGAGCTTTTTGAGCATTTGGCATATTCTGGACAGCACGAGCTTGCAGCCCGTGAGTTGCTTGACTTGCTGCGCATTTTGGATAGCAATTACGGCGTGTTAAACGCCGATTTTAGTGCCACGTCGGTTAAGGCGATGCAAGTGACGCCAGATATGGTTGATTTACATGTGTTGACTCGAATTGCTGCGGCGACTTCGACTTTGTTTTCAAATAAAGACTTTAATTTTTCTCATGAAGGTTTGTCACTGGTGATGCAATGGCATCGCTGGTTGTCGACCATTTTTGCCGTAAGTCCGTTTCGCAATGCGGATCATGTGCTGCGCTCGTTTAATCAAAATGGTTTTGAGTTGGATAATATTCAGGTAAGTGACAAAGATTTTCCTAAGTTTTGCGCGTTGTATTCGCCTGAGTCTGAGGTGCATATTGATGTGGATGCGCTTTGGAACAGTAATAAAGTTTTGGCGGCTAATTTGTTTTTAACTTTGATGTCGCCGCGCTTTTTGGCCAGCCCAGCTGCGCACGCCAAACGTGAAGCGCTTTTGCGTTGGCTGCCAGAGCGTTTGCCTGAGATTGACAGTATTGACAATTTGCCAAGCGGCATTTTGCACGATGTTTATATGCATTGCAGTTACTCTGGTTATGAAGGCAAACACAATATCAAGCGCGCCGTGAACACCATGTTGCGCCGCAAGATTGAGTCTTGGGGGATTGTGGACATCAATACCCCAGCGTCGCGCCCTGAGTCTGGTAAACCTGTGATGTTGGTGGTGGTTGAGTGGTTTAGCGCTGGTCATTCTGTGTATCGCGTTTTGTCTAAAGCCATGCGCAAAATGCGCGACCAATTCCACATGATTGGCATGGGCGCGATGAACACCACGGATGAGGCTGGGCGTGAGTTGTTTGATGAATTTATTGAGCTCGATATGAGCACTGGGCTTGAAAGCTTTTTGCGTCAAGTAAGCCGTGTGTCGATTGAACGTGATGCACAAGTGCTGTATATGCCAAGCGTTGGCATGTTCCAGACCACCATGTTCTTGGCCAATTTACGGGTTGCGCCAATCCAAATCACCACACTTGGACATTCGGCCAGTACGTTTGCGTCGCAAATGGATTATTTTGTGATTGATGAAGATTTTGTGGGCGACGATGCGTGTTTCTCTGAAACCGTGATTAAAATGCCTGTGGATGCGTTCCCATTCATTCCATCAATCGCGATTCCTGGGGAACTCAAAAAAGCGCCGTTGCGCCGCAACCCAGAAGTGGTTCAAATCGCAATGGCTGCGACCACGATGAAGCTTAATCCACAGTTTTTAGAAACCTGCCGCGCAATCGTGGATCGCTCGCCCGTTAAGATTCATTTCCAATTTTTTATTGGTCAAGCGCAAGGCTTGATGTGGCCACAAGTGGCCAACGTGGTGCAGCGCTTTATGGGCGAACACGCAACGGTGAACCGCCATCAAGGTTATGGCGACTATTTAAATCGCTTGGCTGAGTGTGATTTGTATGCCAATCCGTTCCCTTTTGGCAATATGAATGGGATTGCAGACATGATGTCGGTTGGTTTGGTTGGTGTGTGTAAATCCGGCCGCGAGCCGCACGAACACATTGATGAAGGTTTGTTTGCGCGTTTGGGCATGCCTGATTGGTTGGTGACGCGCACGAATGAAGCGTACATTGAAGCGGTGTTGCGCTTGGTGACTCAAGACGAAGAGCGCTTGGCGATTCGTGAAAAATTAGGGGCTCATATTTCTGTAGAGCGCTTGTATACTGGGCGTGAAGAGTTGTTTGGTTTGGCGGTTGAAAAGCTTTACCATGACAAATTGGTGAGCCAAGGGCAATAATTCAAATGTGATTTTTAAAGCCGTTCTTTTTTAAAGGGTGGCTTTTTAATGACTTCGATTTTTGGGTAGATGGAAGAAATGAAAAAAATGAAAAAGTGCTGCGTGATTGGTGGCGATGGTTTTATTGGGCGCTATTTGAGTCAAGCGCTGGTCGCTTCTGGGCGTGAAGTATTGGTGCTTGGGCGCAAAGCGACGAGTGATTTTCAGCATGAACATGTGAGTTATCAATCGGTTGATGCGAATGATTTTGGCGCGCTCAAACATATTTTGAGTACGTGCGATGAGCTGGTTGACTTGGCTTTTGCCACTGTACCCAAAACCAGTTTTAGTGACCCCATTTTTGATTTGCAATCAAATCTGCCTCGGGTGGTTGGCCTGCTTGAGTTACTCACAGACTTGCCCAATATCACAAAAATCATTTTTACCTCATCAGGCGGTACGGTTTATGGCCACGCCAAGCAGTTGCCCATTTCTGAAAATGCTGAAACCGAGCCTGTGTCGCCGTATGGCATCACGAAGTTAACCATTGAACGCTACGCTTTGATGTACCACCGTTTGCATAATCTGCCTGTGGTGATTGTGCGTCCAGCCAATGCGTATGGGCATGGCCAGCAACCCTTTATTGGGCAAGGCTTTATTGCCACAGCGATGGGGCAGATTTTACACGGTCAGGAAGTGACTGTGTTTGGCCAGACTGGAACGATTCGCGACTATATTCATGTTAAAGATGTTGCGCGCGGCTTTGTGGCGGCTTTGGACTTTGGTCAAAATGGCGATGTGCTTAATGTGGGGAGCGGGGTTGGTTTGTCGAATAAAGACGTGCTTGATTTGATTCGCCCTATGGCGCAGGCGGCGGGTTATCCGCTTAAAGTGAAGCACGAGGCTGAGCGTAAGTTTGACGTGTCCGCAAATGTACTTAATTTTGGCCGTTTGTTGAGTCGTTCGGGCTGGATTCCAACTATTAAAATGGCGCAAGGCTTGACTGAAATGTGGCACGGTTTGGCGCTTCAGGCTTTGCGTGACGCGCAGATGCAAAAAAATACCAACTCGACTGTGAATCGCGTTAAAGAATAAGCAACAAGCAAGCAATAAATAACAACCTCATTTTTAGGTGTTTGGTTTTTGGGTGTTTAGATGTTTGGGTTCCAACTTTTCTGATTGATGGCTTTTAATAAAAGGCAAAAGATGACCACTTGGTTTGATGTGAGCACCACGATTTACTTTCCACCACCAGCGATTGGTATTCCACGGGTTGAGATGAGTTTGCTCGAGCACCTTACGCTCAATGATGCGGCCAATTTGCATTACTGCGCCTACCATCAAGCGACGGATCGCTATTACGAAGTGGCGAAAGCGGATGTGATGAAATTTGTTCATCGGCATCAACACAAAACCACGGAACCGATTGAAAACATCGCGTTTTTGACTGGCTCGAACGGGCAACTTGAACAAGATGATATTTTTTGTGCAGGCGACACATTTATTTCGGTGGGGTTTAATTGGCGTGCCAATCTGGGTAATTTGGCGCGAATTTATGGGATACGTCAGCGGCTGGGGTTGAGGGTTGTGATGTGTTGTCACGATATCATCCCAATTAAGTTCACTCATTTTGTCCCAGGAATGGAGTCGTATTACGCGCCGTACATTGAAGATATGGGCAAAAACGCTGATCATATTTTGTGCGATTCGCACCACACCCGAATGGATTTAATCGTATGGCTTGAGTCAAAAGACGTTTTGCCACCTAAATTAAGCATTTTCCCGCTGGGTTGTGAATTGCAGGCCAACTACAGCGGCGAGTGGGGCGATAAAATAGCGCCATTTAAAAACACGCCTTACATTATGTTGGTTTCAACGATTGAGAAACGCAAAAACCACGCGATTATTTGTCAGGCCTACAAAATATTGTGGGAGCAGGGCGTTACCAACTTGCCACATATCTTGTTTGTGGGCGGCATTGGTCATGGTGGCGCAGAGCTGATGACGGATATTCAATCTGACCAACAGTTGCACCACCAAGTGAGCGTTGTTTCTGGGTTAAGAGACGATGATTTGAGCATGCTGTATCATAATTGTTTGTTTAGTGTTTACCCGTCATTGTATGAAGGTTTTGGCTTGCCAATTGCTGAGAGTTTGGGGTATGGCAAATTGTGCTTAACCTCGACGTCCAGCTCCATGCCTGAGGTTGGCGGTATTTTTGCTGAATATGCAGACCCGTATGATGCAAATGCTTGGGCACGTTTGATTTTGCGTTATACGCAGTTTCCTGAACAGCTTGTATACCGCGAGCGTTATATTGCGGTTGGTTATGAGTCGCCAACGTGGCAAGCGGCTGCGGCGCATTTGCTCAAAGCGTCGGTGATGTTTTAAGCGGGGATTTGAGTCTGCTATTTATTTGTTTTTGAGGGCAAATGCCAAATGACACCTCAACAAAACCCCCAACAAAAAACCAGCGTTCAACGCTGGCTTTTTGTTGGGGGTTTGTCCCATCCTATAATAGGTTGACACAACCGAGCGAGTAGCTCAGGAGTGTCCGA
>JAFEII010000028.1 GCA_017495165.1 Hydromonas sp.
TGTATGAGAATGATGACTCGGTGGTTTGATTGGCGCGGTTATTTTCGTAGGGGCGCGATTCATCGCGCCCAATCATGGCAAAGCCAATCAGGCCATAGGGTGGGCATTGCCCACCGTTTTGCACCAGAGCCAATGACGCAATGGTGGGCAGTGCCCACCCTACAAATGGCCATCCCAGCTTGTATGAGAATGATGACTCGGTGGTTTGATTGGCGCGGTTATTTTCGTAGGGGCGTGATTCATCGCGCCCAATCATGGCAAAACCAATCAGGCCGTAGGGTGGGCATTGCCCACCGTTTTGCACCAGAGTCGATGACGCAATGGTGGGCAGTGCCCACCCTACAAATGCCGATTCCTCGCGCGAGTGAGGTGGCGGCATGATATCGACTTCAACTTCAACCATTCCCCGCACCATTGATTTGAACCTGCGCCTTGGTGGCGTCACCTGTGTGGCGTGTACGGATTTAATCGAACGCGATTTGCACGCCGATAAAGGCATTTTGAGCATTCAAGCCAGTTACACATTGCGCCGCGCATTTGTAACCATCGACGCAAATATCACTTCGAGCGCGGCCATCATTGCCCGCATTGAAAAGCTCGGTTATCACGCCTATGCCGAATCGGTCGATAAAATCTCGGACGCTGAAATTAAAAACAACCGCCGCGAGCTGTTTCGCTTGTTGGTGGCGATGTTGTTGTTGATGCAAAGCATGATGTTTATGTACCCGTTTTATACCTCAAACGAGGCAGATATGGGCGCGAGCGTGGCAAACCTGATGCGTTGGGCCAATTTGGTTTTGACGTTGCCGATGGTGTTTTATTGCGCCACGCCGATATTTAAAGGGGCGTGGGCGGAAGTGCGGTTGCGCAGTTTGGGCATGGACACGCCCGTGACGATTGCGATTGTTGTGGCGTTTGTGGCCAGTGTGGATGCGACGGTGCGCGGTGTGGGGCATATTTATTATGATTCAATTACGATGTTTGTGGCCTTGCTGTTGGCGGCGCGTTACGTGCAATTTAAGGCGCTCAATAAAGCGGCGGGGTATTTAAACCAAGTGTTGCAACACAAACGCCTGTTTGCCGAACGCGCAGCCAATTTCCCTCAAAGTAAGCAAACCTCACTCGTGCCAGCGGATGAATTGGCGGTGAATGATGTGGTGTTTATTGCCTCGGGCGAGACGGTTCCTGCGGATGCGGTTTTAATTGAAGGCGCAACCACTTGTTCGCAAGCCTTGATTACGGGCGAATCGCAGCCCATCAATAAAACCGTGGGCGATGCATTACTGGCGGGCGCGGTCAATATTGAACAAGCCGTATACGCCCGAATTAGCGCAGCGCGGGGCGCATCGCAGCTCGATGCGATTGAGCGGTTGGCGCAACAATCGGCCTTGCACAAACCCGCATCCATGTTGATGGCAGAGCGGGCGGCTCGGGTGTTTTTGTATGGATTAATGGTGGTGTGCGCGGGTGCGGCGCTGTATTGGTGGTTTTTTGACGCCAGCCAGATTGTGCCTGTGGTCGTGGCGATTTTAATCATTACATGCCCGTGCGCGCTCGCATTGGCTGTGCCAACCGTGCTAACCGCCGCATCAAGCGCGTTGGCGCGGCACAATGTGTTGGTGGTCAATCCGCAAGCCCTTGAAAAACTCGCCAAGGTCAACGCGTTTGCCTTTGACAAAACCGGCACGTTGACCCAAGACATGCAAACGCTCGAGCGGGTTATCGTGACGCCCGCCGCGCTTGAACTGGGTTTTGAGCAAAACGAATTGATCCAAATCGCCGCCACACTTGAGGCCGCATCAAGGCATCCGATTGCGCTGGCATTGCGCAAAGCCTTGCAAACGCTCGACTTGCCTGAGCGGATGGATGACGTTGACGCGTTGGAGTTGCGCGTGGGACAAGGGGTTTTTGGCACGCTGGCGGGTGAATCGTTCCGCGTGGGCAAGCCGTCATTTGCGGCGCAGGGCGCGGTTGAGTTGCCAATCGAGGCGGTCAATTACAGCGTTGCCGCCATCGCCAATGAGGCGGGCATTGTGCTGGCATGGTTTATGTTGCATGACCAAATCCGTCCGCACGGCGCAGCATTGGTGGGCGCGTTGCAAAAAGCGCGGTGTGATGTGTTGCTCATTAGCGGCGACAAAGCCGACGTGGTACAACCATTTGCCGCGCAACTGGGGATTGCCAGTTGTTATGCCGACGCCACGCCCGCCGATAAACTGCGCATCGTCTCAAACCTGCAAACCCAAGGCAAAACCGTTGCCATGACGGGCGACGGGCTCAACGACGCGGCGGTATTGCAGCAAGCCGACGTGGCAATCGCCATGGGACATGGCAGCAGCCTCACGCAAATGCAGGCCGATTTGGTCGTGCGCTCGGGTGACTTGGCCGATATTCACGCCGCGCATTTTATAAGTTTGCGCGTCCAAAAGCTGATTCGTCAAAATTTGGCATGGGCGGTTGTGTATAATTTAATTGCCATCCCGCTTGCCGCCACAGGCAATGTGACGCCGCTCATCGCCAGCATTGGCATGGCGGTAAGCTCGCTGGTGGTGGTGTTTAACGCGTTGCGCATTTTGCGCCCAACCAAAAAGTTAGGTTAAATATGGAAACCTTGTTTTTACTCATTCCCTTAAGCGTCGCACTGGTCTTTTTTATTATATGGGGCTTGTGGTGGGCGGTGCATCGCGGTCAATTTGATGACTTAGAGCAGCGCGGTTCGAGTATTTTTGATGACGAAGATGGGGTTTAATGGCGACGATTTTTATTGAAATATCGGTTAAAAATTAAATGTTAAATCATGTAAGTAGGGCGGGCATTTATGCCCGCCAATTTCTAAGCCAATGACCGACTCACGCACGGCGGGCATAAATGCCCGCCTACCAAAATCATCCTATTTGCCTCGATTGAAAATGGCAGCACGGCCATCCGAAAGTCACCCCAGTCAATCAAAAACCCACGCCATTGAACGTGGGTTTTTGCTTTAAAAATAGAGTCCAGCAGCAGAATGAGTTGCTTCATGGCTGCTCTGATAAATCAATCAACATGATGCCATCATCCGCATCAATTTGAACTGTGCGGTAAGTGATGCTATTTGCGTCTAAATAATCATAAAATCGCTGCATCTTGTGTTTAAACTTCAAAACATCGTCAATGATGATGAGGGCGTCAGATGCGGCGAGTTTGCGGGCGCGGACAAAAAAATCCAGTGTGGCCGCTTTGTGTGCGTCAATAAATATAAAGTCAAACGGCGGCTTTTGTAACGTAGGCAACACTTCGAGCGCGTGGCCGTGATGCAGTTCAATATCCGCCACCGCGCCTGTGGCGTAAAAATGATGGCGCGCTTCTTCAAATGGCGGCTTGGATAAATCCATGGTGACAATTTGGGCGCGCCATGCACGGGCAACTTGCCAAAAACGCAGGGTGGAATAACCGTTGGCGCAACCGATTTCTAGAATATGTGCAGGTTGGCGCGCGGTTAAAATCGCTTGCAAATACGCGCTGTTGGCGGGGCTGATGTTGGGAATATGGCGCAGGCGACCCAGCGCGTAGAGTTCGGTTAAATACGTCTCTAATGTGGCGTCGGTTAAATTTTTGGGGGAAATGTTGGGCAGGCGGCTGATGGCTTGCTCAAGGGTTAATTCTAAGGTGTCGGCGTGCATGATTGGGATGTGATTCGTAGATGTGGTTCGTGAAATTTAGCTTGATTCGTTGATGGATGTCCAGCGCGGCGCGAGTTTTGCGTCAATCCCATGGCCGTCAAGCACGCGCCCAACCGTGTGATTGACCACGTCATCAAGGCTGTTGGGCATTTGATAAAAAGCGGGGACAGGTGGAAAAATAATGCCGCCCGCCTCGGTAATTGCGGTCATGTTGCGCAGATGAATCAAAGACAACGGCGTTTCACGCACCATGAGCGTGAGTTTGCGCCGCTCTTTAAGTGTCACATCGGCTGCGCGGCTGATGAGATTGTCTGACAAACCATGCGCAATCGCGGCAAGGGTTTTCATGGAGCAGGGCGCAACAATCATGCCGTCGCAGTCAAATGAGCCGCTCGATACAGCCGCGCCGATGTTTTTGGCCGAATGCACCATGTCGGCTTTGGCGCGCACGTCGGCTTTGGATAATTGTAATTCGTGCTCAATGGTCAGCCAGCCTGCGTCAGACACAATCAGGTGGGTTTCAATGCCACCCAAATCGCGCAAAATCTCAAGCAAGCGGATGCCAAACACCACGCCAGTTGCGCCTGTGATGGCGACGATGAGTCGTTTGGGTGTATTCATGGTTTGACCTTGGTTTGGGCGAGGTTGCTGCGAAACAGCAAAATAGCGCCGCTGATAATCAGGGCTGCGCCTGCAAAAACGTTCCAGCCCAAGCTTTCTTTTAAAATCGCCCAGCCCCATAAAATGGCAAACAGCGGGGCGACGAATGTCACGGTGCTGATGCGCAGCACGCCGATTTCTTGCATGAGTTGGTAGTACATAAGAAAAGCAATGCCTGAGCAAAAAATCCCCAGCATCAAAGCGCTGCCAATAATGTGGGCATCAATTTGTGTGATGGAAATGACTGGGTGCGGCATGAATAGGGCAAAAGGCAAAACCATGACTGCGGCGAAAAGATGCGAGTACGTGGTGGTGGCTTGTGGATTAAGAAAAGGGGCGCGTTTGCGCATGTACATGGAGTTGAGCGCGTAGCTGATGCTGGCGCACATACAGGCAATCAGGCTGCCAATGACGGCAAAAGTGGGCTGGATATTGGCGTTCGGTTTCATAACCAATGTGACGCCGAGCATGCCTAAAAATAATGCAAATGCGCGCTGCGGGGTGATTTTTTCTAGGAAAAAATAGGCTGCAAACAGCGTGGTCCACATGGGTACTGCTGAGTTAATCACCGCAGAATAGCCTGCTGGTAATGAGTTGGCTGCAATGCAAAATAAGGTTAAAGGCAGACCCGCATTGAGCAAGCCCACCACCAAATAATGTCGCCAATGTTGTAATTGGGCAGGGCTTTTTTTGAGGGTGCTGAACGACCATAAAGCCAAACCGCCAATCAATAAACGCGACTCAGCCGTCCAAAAACTGCCTAAGACGGGTGATAAAATCCGCATAAATAAAAACGACGCGCCCCAAATGGCGGCTAGTGAGATGAACCGAATGAGGGCGGATGTGTTCATATTTGACCTGCGCTTGTAAAGTTGGATTGGTTTAAAGCCGCGCAATGTTGGATTGGGCGGCTTTGTTTGGCGGTGTTTCTTGCTTGTTAAACTTTTTGAGTGGATTGAACCAATTTAAGCAATTCGCCCGATTCGTAGGACTCGGTCATGATGTCTGAGCCACCAACAAATTCGCCATTGATGTACAGCTGCGGAATGGTTGGCCACTGTGAAAAATCTTTGATGCCTTGGCGGATTTCAGGGTCGTCTAAAACGTTGATGGTCGCAACATTGGTTGCGCCGCAGGCTTTAAGCAGTTGAATCGCTTTGCCCGAAAAGCCGCATTGTGGAAATTGGCCGGTGCCTTTCATGAACAAAACAATGGGGTGTTCAGAAATGGTTTTTTGGATGAATTCGCGGGTGCTGTCGGACATATAAACTCCTGTGGTAAATGAATTGAATGTGGATTGAATGCGTTTGGGTGCAAAGTGGCGACATTATATCTTTGTTTTGCTAAAAAGTCGTGCGCTCGTTGGGTTGAATTTTTCTGGGTTTTTACCTGTCCCTAATTAAAGTGTGCTTGAAAATATGTCGTATTTAATTTAAATCAGACCCTAATTTAAATGGGTTGTGTCCCTCCACAAAAAGCACTATAGTTAACCTGAAATTTAATTAAATTTGCATTTGTGCCATTATTTTTGTTGTTACGCCATACGCCACGGAGTTTTTATGACTTTTTTGCTCGACACCCCTGAATCCATTCAAATACTGCGCGATGACGCACAACAAAATGGTTTGTATCATCCTAATAATGAACATGACTCCTGTGGTGTGGGCTTTGTGGCGCATATTAAAGGGCTGCGTTCGCACGCAATTGTGCAACAAGGTTTATTGATTTTGCACAACCTTGACCATCGCGGCGCGGTGGGTGCTGATGTGTTGATGGGTGACGGTGCGGGGATTTTGTTGCAGATTCCTGATGCGTTGTACCGCGAAGAAATGGCGCGCCAAGGCGTGATGTTGCCGCCTGCGGGCGAATACGGCGTGGGCATGATATTTTTGCCAAAGGAAGAAGCCTCACGCTTGGCGTGTCAACAAGAATTAGAGCGCACGGTCAAGGCCGAAGGGCAAGTGGTGCTGGGCTGGCGCGATGTGCCTGTGGATGCCCAAATGGCAATGTCGCCCGTGGTGCGTGCGACCGAACCTGTGATGAAGCAGATTTTTATTGGGCGTGGCGGCGATGTCATGGTGACCGACGCGCTGGAACGCAAGCTGTATGTGATTCGTAAAACCGCCTCGCATCGGATTCAGTCGCTTAATTTGACCCACGGCAAAGAATATTACGTGCCCTCAATGAGTGCGCGCACCGTGGTTTATAAAGGCTTGTTGCTGTGCGAACAAGTCGGGCGTTATTTTAAAGACTTGTCGGACAACCGCACGATTTCGGCAATCGCCTTGGTGCACCAACGCTTTTCCACCAACACCTTTCCATCGTGGGAGCTGGCGCACCCGTACCGTTTTATTGCGCACAACGGCGAAATCAATACGGTCAAGGGCAATGTCAATTGGATTAAAGCACGCCAAAAAGCGATTTCATCTGCGGTATTGGGCGACGATTTGCACAAATTATGGCCGCTGATTTACCCTGGGCAATCAGACACCGCGTCATTTGATAATTGCCTTGAGCTGTTGGTAATGGCAGGTTATCCGCTCACGCACGCCATGATGATGATGGTGCCTGAAGCGTGGGAGCAACATGCGCAAATGAATGCCACGCGCCGCGCGTTTTATGAATACCACGCCGCGTTAATGGAACCTTGGGATGGCCCAGCGTCATTGGTGTTTACCGATGGCCGCCAAATTGGCGCCATGCTGGACCGCAATGGCTTGCGCCCCGCGCGTTTCTTGGTGACCGATGATGATTTGGTGGTGTTGGCTTCAGAATCGGGCGTGCTGCCGATTCCTGATTCTAAAATCAAACAAAAATTGCGCTTGCAACCAGGCAAAATGCTGCTGATTGACACCGAACAAGGGCGCATTATTACGGATGATGAACTTAAAAACAGCTTGGCAAATGCCCGTCCATACAAAGAATGGAATGCGCGTTTGTCTATGAAACTTGACCACGTACTCACGCCAATTGAGGCGCGCCCCGTGCCAAAATCAGAGCTGCTCGACCGCCAGCAAGCGTTTGGTTACACGCAAGAAGACATTAAATTTATTTTGCAAGCCATGGGGCAAACGGGTGAAGAAGCCATGGGTTCAATGGGCAATGACACGCCGATGGCAGTGTTGTCGAGCAAAAACAAATCGTTTTACCAATATTTCCGTCAATTGTTTGCACAAGTAACCAACCCGCCGATTGACCCGATTCGTGAGCAGATGGTGATGTCTTTGGTGAGTTTTATTGGGCCAAAACCCAACTTATTGGACATCAATAACACCAATCCGCCGATGCGTTTGGAAGTCTCGCAACCCGTGCTCAATTACGATGAAATCGCCAAAATGCGCCACATCGAAAAATACACCGATGGCAAATTCAAAAGCTATCATTTAGACATGAAATACCCCGCAGCGTGGGGTGCGCAAGGGATTGAAGCGCAACTCGCTTCCATGTGCGCCCAAGCGGTGGACGCGGTCAAATCGGGACACAATATTTTGATTTTGTCCGACCGTGGTGTGGACAAAGATTTGTTGCCGATTCCCGCCTTGCTCGCAACCTCCGCGGTGCATCAGCACTTGGTCAACGCGGGGCTGCGCACCTCAACGGGGCTGGTGGTCGAGACAGGCAGCGCGCGCGAAGTGCATCATTTTGCGCTGCTCGCAGGCTATGGCGCCGAAGCCGTGCATCCGTATTTGGCATTTGCCACGTTGACCGATATGGTGCAGCGAGGTATGTTGGGCGACAAACGCCCGAACGAAGCGATTGCGTATTTCATTAAAGCGGTGGGCAAAGGCTTGAACAAAGTCATGTCCAAAATGGGCATTTCAACCTATATGTCATACACAGGCTCGCAGATTTTTGAAGCGATGGGCTTGACCCGCGAATTGGTGGACAAATATTTCAAAGGCACGCCCACCTCAATTGAAGGTATGGGCTTGTTTGAAGTGGCGCAAGAAGCGGTTTTGTTGCACCAACACGCATTTGGCGGCAAACATGCTTTGCATGATCGTTTGGCAACGGGTGGTGAATACGCGTGGCGCGTGCGCGGCGAAGAACACATGTGGACGCCAGACTCGATTGCCAAATTGCAACAATCCACCCGCCGCAACGACTATCAAACCTATAAAGAATACGCGCAACTGATTAACGATCAATCCAAGCGGCACATGACGTTCCGTGGGTTGTTTGAGTTCAAGCTCAATCCAAAACAAGCGATTTCGCTCGATGAGGTTGAGCCTGCCGCTGAGATTGTCAAACGTTTTGCGACGGGCGCAATGTCTTTGGGCTCAATTTCATCCGAAGCGCACGCCACATTGGCGGTTGCCATGAACCGAATTGGTGGCAAATCGAATACAGGCGAGGGCGGCGAAGACCCTGCGCGTTATCGCGCTGAGATGAAAAACGGCGAGTCAGGCATTGTGGATGGCCAAACCATGGCGGACATTATCGGCCACAACCGCATTGTGGCGACGATTCCGCTCAAAACAGGCGATTCATTGCGCTCGCGCATCAAGCAAGTCGCGTCAGGGCGCTTTGGTGTGAATGCCGAATATCTATCGTCCGCCGATCAAATCCAAATCAAAATGGCGCAAGGCGCAAAACCCGGTGAAGGCGGTCAATTACCAGGTTCAAAAGTGTCCGAATACATTGGCGCGTTGCGTTACTCCGTGCCGGGCGTTGGTTTGATTTCGCCGCCGCCGCACCACGATATTTACTCGATTGAAGACTTGGCGCAGTTGATTCATGACCTTAAAAACGTCAACCCTGTTGCCTCGATTTCGGTCAAATTAGTCGCAGAAACGGGCGTGGGCACAATTGCGGCAGGCGTGGCCAAAGCCAAGGCCGACCACATCGTGATTGCAGGGCATGACGGCGGCACGGGTGCGTCACCGATTGCATCCATCAAACACGCAGGCTCGCCATGGGAATTGGGTTTGGCAGAAACCCAGCAAACCTTGGTGCTCAATCGCTTGCGCTCACGCGTGCGCGTGCAAGTGGACGGACAGATTAAAACTGGGCGCGACGTGGTGATTGGCGCGTTGCTCGGGGCGGAAGAGTTTGGCTTTGCCACCGCGCCATTGGTGGTGCAAGGCTGCATCATGATGCGCAAATGCCACTTAAATACCTGCCCCGTTGGCGTGGCAACCCAAGACCCCGTGTTGCGCCAAAAATTCACAGGCCAGCCTGAACACGTTGTGAATTACTTCTTCTTTATTGCACAAGAAGTGCGTGAACTCATGGCGCAATTGGGCGTGCGCACGTTTGAGGAATTGGTTGGGCGCGCCGATTTACTCGATATGCGCCAAGGCATTACACACTGGAAAGCACGCGGCTTGGATTTTTCAAAGGTGTTTCATCAAGTCCCAAACGCGTTGGGCGACACCTCGCACCAAACGCTCACCCAAGACCACGGCTTGAACAATGCGCTGGATCAACAACTGATTGCACAATGCGCGGTTGCGCTCAATGATGGCAAACCCGTCTCATTTATTCAAAATGTGCGCAACCTCAATCGCTCGATTGGCGCGATGTTGTCAGGTCAGGTGGCGCGCCGTTATGGACATGCGGGCTTGCCAGAGGACACCATCCACATTCAAATGAATGGCACGGCGGGGCAGAGTTTTGGCGCGTTTTTGGCGCATGGGGTTACATTTGACTTGGTCGGTGAGGGCAATGATTATGTGGGCAAAGGCTTGTCGGGCGGGCGGATTATTGTGCGCCCAGACAACAGCTTTAGAGGCGTGTCACACGAAAACATCATTGTCGGCAATACGGTGCTGTACGGCGCCATTTCAGGCGCGGCGTTTTTTAGTGGCATGGCGGGTGAGCGTTTTGCGGTGCGCAATTCAGGTGCGACCGCCGTGGTTGAGGGGACGGGCGATCATGGTTGTGAATACATGACGGGTGGTACAGTCGTCGTGTTAGGTGAGACAGGGCGTAATTTTGCCGCAGGTATGAGCGGCGGCGTGGCGTATGTGTATGACCCTGCGGGTTTGTTTGCTGCGCGTTGCAATACAACGATGGTGGGTTTGAGCGGGGTGTTGTCAGAGGCTGCGCAAGCGGCCAGTGCCCCTATTTATCATGCAACCCATACAGATGCTGCGCCTGAGTCTGATGAGGCAAACTTAAAGAAGTTGATTGAGCAGCACTTTAAGCTGACGGGTTCGATGCGCGCCCGTGCAATTTTGGACGCATGGTCAGAACAGGTGGTCAAATTTATCAAAGTGATGCCAACTGATTACGAAAGAGTGTTGATTGAACGGGAAAACAACCGTACGTGATGGTACTATTGTGTCCTGGTAAAAGCGGCGATTTTTCACAAAAGTCTGCTTTTGGAGCATGTTTTTTCAAACGTACAAAGGCAGATAATGGACTATTTAATCGAAACAGCAAAACGGATTGCGGATATTTTGGAGCAGTTTGAAGGGCGGATGGAAGAATCCAACCAAGCAAGCATGCGCTCTGCGCAAATGCTCAAAGAAACCATGGGGCAACCCAAAGCCGCCTTGCAGCCGTTGCGCGAAGAAGGCAAAAAGCTGCAAGCCGAGCAAACCCAAAGCGCAATCCGTGAAGCGCTAGAAAAGCAAGCGTTGATGTTTGAACAAGCCCTAAAAGCATCATTGCGTAGGCTCGAACAAGCAACCAGTCAGCTGCATCAAGAACGCATCAAAATGGCGATTTTAAAAGCAAACGTCATGGATGCACTTGAACAAGGCATTGATTCAAATACGGGCGCCGACGCGCTGGCAGACGTACCCCCCGCGCCAGTAGCTGCCCCAATGGCGGCGATAGCGTCAAATGCGGAAACAAATTTAAATGCGGATTCTGTGGCAGAACAATTGCCAGGGGATGAGACTGAAAAAACGGTCGCCGTGTGGAGCGGTCAACCAGAATATGTGTTGATGAACAACAATCACTAATTATGAGCAATACGTAGTCAGTGATTTCACTTTAAAGCAGGAGCAGCATCATGGGAAAAGTCACGGGTTTTTTAGAGCAAACACGCGTTGTACCGCATTATGAAGCGCCAGAAACGCGCATCAAACACTACAAAGAGTTTTTGCGACCGTTAAATGATGTTGATGCAGGCAAGCAAGCCGCACGTTGCATGGATTGCGGCATTCCTTTTTGCCACAATGGCTGCCCAATCGGCAACGTCATTCCTGACTTTAATGACTTGGTCTACCAACAAGACTGGGAAGCCGCACTGGCCACTTTGTCGCTCACCAACAACTTCCCAGAGTTCACAGGCCGCATTTGCCCCGCGCCATGCGAGGCCGCCTGCACGCTCAACATCAACAACGATGCGGTTGGGATTAAATCAATCGAACACACCATCATTGACAAAGGCTGGGAGCACGGCTGGATTACGCCGCACAGCAGCGCCTCAAAAACAGGCAAAAAAATCGCCGTGGTCGGCTCAGGCCCAGCAGGCTTGGCATGTGCGCAACAGCTTGCACGTGCGGGTCACGCGGTAACTGTTTTTGAAAAAAACACCCGCATTGGCGGCTTACTGCGCTACGGCATTCCTGATTTTAAACTCGAAAAATGGTTGATTGACCGGCGCATGGGGCAAATGCAATCAGAAGGCGTGACCTTCAAAATGGGCGTATCGGTCGGCGCGCAAACCTTCCCAGTAGGTGCAGCCAATGATGCAGCCTCGCATGTCACGGTAGAGGCACTTCAAAAAGAATTCGACGCCGTGGTTTTGGCCATTGGCTCAGAAACCCCAAGAGACTTAAACGTGGACGGGCGCGATTTAAAAGGCGTGCACTTTGCGCTGGAATGGCTGATTCCACAAAACAAAATGGTCGCGGGCGACGGCGAGAATCCCATCAATGCCGCAGGCAAACACGTGGTTGTGATTGGTGGGGGCGATACCGGCTCGGACTGCGTGGGCACCGCCAATCGCCATGGCGCGGCCAGCGTGATTCAGTTTGAAGTCATGCCGCGCCCCAGTGAGGTTGAAGACAAAGGCGTGAACAGCGTTTGGCCATATTGGCCAATGAAAATGCGCACCTCATCGAGCCACGATGAAGGCGCCAACCGCGATTGGGCCGTCAACACCAAAGCAATTTTGGGCAAAAATGGTCGGGTTGAAAAACTCCAATGCGTTCGGGTTGAAATCGTGCAAGGCAAAATGGTTGAAGTCGCAGGCAGTGAGTTTGAGGTAAAAGCTGATTTGGTGCTCCTTGCCATGGGTTTCGTGCATCCCGCCCAATCGGTGCTTGATGCATTCGGCGTGGACACCGATGCGCGCCTGAATGCACATGCCGCAATTACAGGCGAATCGGCGTATCGCACCAATGTGGACAACGTGTTTGTTGCAGGCGACGTGCGCCGTGGCCAGTCATTGGTGGTCTGGGCGATTAAAGAAGGGCGCCAGGCTGCGCATGAAGTGGACAAAGCATTGATGGGCGCGAGCAATTTGGCTTGGTAATTTGAGCCACCGCAGCGTTTTGCATCCGCCATCAAATTAAATGAGGCTTGAGTCAATAAGCCCGTTTATAATACGAAAAATCAGCCAAATGTTTTTGGCTGATTTCTTATAAATAAAAGGAGACAAACATGGATGCGATACATAAAATAATTATTCAGATTAACGGCTGGCTTTGGGGCTATTTGTTGATTTACGTTTTAATTGCGATTGGGATTTACTTCACCGTGCGCTTTGGCTTTTTGCAATTTAGAGGCATTAAGCGCGCCGCAAAGGTCACTTTTGCCAAAGCTGGCCCTGGTGAAATCAGCTCATTTCAAGCATTTGCCACAGGTTTGGCCAGCCGCGTGGGCACGGGCAATATTGCAGGGGTTGCCACCGCAATTAGCGTGGGCGGGCCGGGCGCTGTGTTTTGGATGTGGATTACGGCATTGCTTGGCATGTCCTCCGCGTTTGTTGAGGCAACCTTGGCGCAAATCTTCAAAGTAAAAGCGGATGACGGCACGTTTCGCGGCGGCCCTGCGTATTACATTCAACAAGGCTTAGGCTCGCGCGGCTGGGGCATTGCGTTTGCGGTGAGTTTGCTGCTCGCATTTGGTTTGGTATTTAACGCCGTGCAAAGCAACTCCATCAGCGACGCATTGTTTACGGGGTTTGGCGTTGATAAAACCCTCACAGGCATTTTGGTTGTGGCAGCGTCAGGCGCCGTGATTTTTGGTGGTGCGCGCCGAATTGGTAAAGTGGCCGAAATTTTAGTGCCCGTCATGGCAATCGCTTATTTACTGGTCGCGGTCTACGCAATTGTCACGCACATCGCCGAGCTGCCAGCCGTATTGGTCACGATTGTCACACACGCCTTTAGTGGCGAGGCAGCCTTAGGCGGTTTTGCAGGTTCAACCATGAAGCAAGCCGCTGAAATGGGGATTAAACGCGGCTTGTTTTCAAACGAAGCAGGCATGGGCAGCGCACCAAATGCCGCCGCTTCCGCATCCACGCCGCACCCTGTGAATCAAGGTTTGTTACAGATGCTGGGCGTGTTTATCGATACGATTGTGATTTGCAGCGCCACCGCATTTATTATTTTACTATCCAACGCATACGTCCCTGGTGGTGCAGCCAAAGGCGCTGCGCTGACGCAAGCGGCGGTGGACTTTCATATTGGCAGCGGCGGCTCAGCATTTATGGGGATTGCGGTATTTTTGTTCGCATTTACCTCAATTATCGGGAATTACGCCTACGCCGAAAGCAACATCAATTTCATCAAAAACGATCGCAATCTTCGGATGGTGTTTCGACTGATGGTCTTGGGCATGGTCATGTTTGGCGCAACGGGCGATTTGCCGTTGGTGTGGGATATGGCCGATTTGAGTATGGGCTTTATGGCGCTGATTAACTTGGTCGCAATTTTACTGTTGTCTAAATTTTCATTGGCGGCTTGGAAGGACTATTCGAGCCAGCTCAAAGCAGGGATTGCTGACCCCGTATTTAAGAGTAAAAGCATTGATGGCTTGTCTGAAAAACTGTCCGATAACGCTTGGAAGTAGTCTGCCATTTAAAAATGAAATAAAATAAACTGCATCAAAAAAAGCACCTCATTTAATTTAATGAGGTGCTTTTTTAAAGCGTCCAAGCGCCATGCTTGGACGCTTTAAGCTTTATTTAAATTTCAAGCGCATCGCCATCAATAACATACAGATGATTCGACACAATTAGCCCGCCCGCATCAAAGCTGCGCGCCTTGTTCGGCCTGAATCGCGGTCAGCGCAATCGTGTACACAATGTCGTCCACCAATGCGCCGCGTGACAAATCGTTTACGGGTTTGCGCAGGCCTTGCAACATCGGGCCGACTGAAATCACATTGGCCGAGCGTTGCACGGCTTTGTACGTCGTGTTGCCTGTGTTTAAATCAGGGAAAATAAACACCGTGGCGCGTCCAGCCACCAAGCTGTTGGGGGCTTTTTGTTTGCCCACCGATTCCACGCTGGCTGCATCGTATTGCATTGGGCCGTCGATGATTAAATCGGGGCGTTTGGCTTGCGCAATGGCGGTGGCGGCGCGGACTTTTTCGACTTCGTCGCCCGAGCCTGATTCGCCTGTGGAGTATGAAATCATCGCCACGCGTGGAATGATGCCAAACGACGCGGCAGAATCGGCCGATTGAATCGCAATATCGGCGAGTTGTTCGGCGGTTGGGTCAGGGTTAATCGCGCAGTCGCCATACACCAACACTTGGTCGGGCATGAGCATAAAGAAAACCGATGAGACGATTTGTGCGCTGGGCGCGGTGCGAATGATTTGCAGGGCAGGGCGCACGGTATTGGCGGTGGTGTGAACTGCGCCTGAAACCAGGCCATCCACTTCGCCCAGCGCGAGCATGACTGTGCCCAGCATCACCGTGTCTTCGAGCTGTTTTTCAGCCGATGGCGGCGTCATGCCTTTGCTTTTGCGCATCTCAACCAAGGCGTCGATGTAATGTGCGCTCGTGTGGCTTGGGTCAATAATCGTGATGTCATCTGGCAAACGCAGGCCTTGGTTTTTGGCCACCAAAGCGATTTCGGATGGGTCACCCAACAACACGCAATGCGCAATTTTTTTCTCATGGCAAATCACCGCAGCGGCAACCGTGCGCGGCTCGCTGCCTTCGGGCAACACAATCCGTTTTTGGGCGCTGCGTGCGCGCTCAATTAAATGATAGCGAAACGCTGGCGGGGTTAAACGGGGGTCATCAGGCGTGTCCATGCGTGCCAACAATGGCGCAATCTGCAAATGCTCGGCCACGTGCGCAATGACTTTTTCGACCCGCACCAAATCATCAATCGGAACTTTTTTGTCCATCTGCACCAATTGCGTTGAGGTTTCAAACGTGTAGGTTGGCACGGCAATCACAGGCAAGCCGCTGCGAAAAGCAGGTTGGCAAATTTGCGCAATTGCGGGGTGAATCGGATCGTCACAGGTGATGAGCAAACCGGCCAATGGCACGCCATTCATGGTGGCAATGGCGGCGGCCAAAATAATATCGTCGCGGTCAGCAGGTGTAACAATCAGCGCGCCAGGGGTGAGCAGTTGAATCATGTGCGGCGCGCTGCGCGCCACCACCACAATATCGCGCACGCGGCGGTGCTCTAATTCACCACGGCTGATGATGTTGGCGTTTAAAAAATGCGCCACATCCGACATGCGCGGCGCCATGATGTCTTTATTTAACGGAATCCCGCCAATAAACGGAATGTCGTGCGTGTTGGTCTGGGCAATCACCTCAGCCAATTGTTTGTCGGTCAAAAATGCAGGGATGCGGTTCAAAATATAGCCCGCAAAATTCCGATAATCCAGCGCCAAGCTGCGCACCGACACATCAATTTGCTCAGAAATCATGCGTGAAAATGTCTGGGTTGACAAAAAATCATTCGGCATGCTGCCCACCAACAACACTTCAGCCTGCAAATTGCGCGCCATATCGGCATTGAGTTGGGTCACAAACGGTTGTCCCGCTTGCGGCACCAAGCCCTCAACCACCACCACATCCATGTTGGCCGCAATGCTCTCGAACAACGTGACCACTTCTTCCATCAATTGATCATTCATGTCGCGGCTCAAAAGCTCGGTGACGCGTGCCAACGTGATGGGCGTGGGCGCATCGCGCCGTCCAATTTCACGCGCAAACACGGTGGAGCGGTCAGGCGCACTCGGGTCGTCTGCCTGAGCAATCGGTTTGATAAACGCGACTTTCAAACCCGCCACTTCAAGGGTGCGCAATAAGCCCAAAGACACGGAGCTTAAGCCAGAATTTTTGCCCGTTGGGGCGAGGAAAAATGTTTTCATGGATTGTGCCGTAAAAATTATTGAGCTGCGATGAGCGCCGTATCCTGCGCAATCAGCCATTCTTCATCGGTGTTAATCACCAATGCCGCCACACCGCTTGAAATATTGCCGGACTTGCCTCTAAACGCCGCTTGATTGGCCGCGTCATCCAATTTAAAGCCCAAAAACGCCAATAAATTCAACACTTTTGCGCGCAAGAACGGTGAGTTTTCACCAATCCCGCCCGTAAAAATCAGCGCATCCACGCGCCCAAGCGGCACGACGTATGAGGCGATGTATTTTGCCAAACGGTACACATACATTTCCAGCGCCAAAATCGCGCCCGCGTGCCCGTTGGCGGCGGCTTCTTCCAGTTCGCGGCAGTCGTTGGACAATTCTGAAACCCCCAATAAACCACTTTGTTTGTTGAGCAAATCAATCACGCCTGTGGTGTCAAGGTTGAGGGCTTTGCCCAAATACGGCAACAAACCCGCGTCAATATCGCCTGAGCGCGTGCCCATGATTAGGCCTTCGAGCGGCGTAAAACCCATGCTGGTGTCCACGCTCACGCCGTTTAAAATCGCAGCCACGCTGCCGCCGTTGCCCAAATGCGCGCTAATTAAAGCCAGCTCGGTTAATGGCTTGCCCAACATCTGCGCGGCTTGCGCGGCCACAAAACGGTGGCTCGTGCCATGAAAACCATAACGGCGCACTTGATGCGCAGCTGAGATGGCTTTTGGAATGGCGTACAAATGCGCGTGTTCGGGAATGTTGTGGTGAAACGCGGTGTCAAATACCGCCACGTGCGGCAATTGCGGCAAATGCTGTTGCGCGATTTGAATGCCCAAAATATTGGCGGGCGCGTGCAACGGCGCGAGCGGCTCGCATTGTTTGATTTGCTCTAAAACCGCCGCGTTGATTAAAGTCGACTCATGAAAATGCGCGCCGCCGTGCACAATTCGATGCCCAACTGCGCGGATGCTGCTCAATAAATCGGCCTGTGTGAGTTGCGCAATCACTGCGTTCATCGCGCCCGTGTGCGTGGTGTCGCTCAATGTGGCGGCGGTTTTGACGCCATTGGTTTTGAATGAAATACACGCGTCCACGCTGCCGAGTTTTTCCGCCAAACCGACCAACGATGTCTCGCCTGAAGCGGGGTTAATAACGGCGAATTTGACAGACGAGCTGCCGCAATTGATGACTAAAATCATGGTGGGTCACTTAAATAAGGTTGGGTCAAAAGGAGAACGCTCATTCAAAGAGAACGAGCGTTTTTAAAAACCGAATTATACGTGAAAATGGCGGCTTTGATTGGTTTGAAGTTGACTTTTTGGCAGTTACAGCGCCTCTTGCACGCTCACATGCTCCACCAAAAACTGCAAGCTGCTTTTGCCATTCCAATCGTTGCGCTGCAATTGATATGCACAATGAATTTGCTCGGGCAGCTCGTCCGTATGAAAAAACCAAATCGCGCTAAAAACACCCGCGTGGTTTTTGAGGCTTAATTTCAAATGCGCATCTTTAAGGACTTTTTGTTCAACCACCGTAAAATGCCCTTCAAACAACGGCGGCGCAAAGCCTTGTCCCCAGACTTGGCGGTTCATTGCGTCCACATTGGCGATGGTGAAATCGGCCTGCGCCAGTTCGCCGTCGGTCACAATTTGTTTGACAAACGCCTCAGGCTCGCTCATCGCCAACACCGCTTGCTCAAACACCGCTTTAAATTCATCAAAGCGCTCGCGCACAATGCTCAAACCCGCCGCCATCGCGTGTCCGCCAAATTTCACAATCGCATCGGGCAGGTTTTTGTCCACCCAATCCAGCACATCGCGCAGATGAATGCCGTTAATCGAACGCCCCGAGCCTTTGAGAAACTCCTTGCCGTCAGGCGCAAATACCAGCGTGGGGCGGTGGTATTTTTCTTTTAAACGACCCGCCACAATCCCAATCACGCCTTGGTGAAACTCATCATGCATGATGCAAATACTGTGCTGCACATCCACATCCAGCGCGGACAAATTGACTTCAGCATCCTCACGCATTTGTTTTTCGATGTTTTTGCGCTCGTTGTTCATGTCGTTTAATTCTTGCGCCAATTGCATGGCTTCTTGCGCATCATCCGTGGTCAAACAACGAATCCCAAGGCTCATGTCATCCAATCTGCCCGCCGCATTCAAGCGCGGGCCCACCGCAAAGCCCAAATCAAACGTGGATAATTTGCTGATGTCGCGCCCAGCCACTTGCAAAATCGCGTTGATGCCCGCGCACATTTTGCCCGTGCGCATCCGCGCCAAGCCATTGGCCACCAAAATTCGGTTGTTGTGATCCAGTTTGACCACGTCCGCAACCGTGCCCAACGCCACCAAATCAAGCAGTTCGCTCAAATTGGGCGCAGGGCGCGCATCCGTAAAATACCCGCGCGTGCGCAACGCCGCGCGGGTGGCGATTAGCACATAAAACATCACGCCCACGCCCGCCAAGTTTTTGCTGGGAAATGTGCAACCGTTCTGGTTTGGATTAACAATGGCCACCGCATCAGGGTCAACGTCAGCGGGCAAATGATGGTCTGTGATAATCACCGGCATGCCCAGCTCGTTGGCGCGTGCCACGCCCGCCACGCTCGCCATGCCGTTGTCCACCGTAATTAATAAGTCAGGTTTGGCAAAGTCATCATGATTGGCCGCCAGCTCAACGATTTCGGGCGACAAACCGTAGCCGTATGTAAACCGATTGGGCACCAGAAAATTCACATGCGCGCCCATGCTGCGCAAGCCGCGCAAACCCACCGCACACGCGGTGGCGCCGTCGCAATCATAATCCGCAATAATCACCATGTGCTTGCCCGCCACAATCGCATCGGCCAAATACTGCGCCGCCACATCAATGCCGCGCAACTCATGCGGTGCGATTAAACCTGCCAGCTCCAGCTGCGTGTCCGCGTGGTTTTGCACGCCACGCGCAGCCAGCAGTCGCGCCAGTAGCGGCGGCAAGCCTGCATCCGTTAACAGCTGCACATGTGAATCGGCGTAAGGGCGAATCGAGAGTTGGGTCATAAAAAATCAGTTCAAAAATCAGTTGATGAATCCGCTTAAGGGAATCTCTAAAAATTCAAAGTACCGTCATTCCCGCGAAGGGCAAAAGCACTGCTTTTGGTAGCCCATCATTTCAGTAAAAAGCAAGGGCGGGAATCCAGGCCAAATGCGCAGCATTTGAACAGCGTTCAATTAAATCAACCACTTAGGCGTACTGTGTACGCCGTCTGGATTCCCGCCTTCGCGGGAATGACGAAGTTTATTGGCGAAACATCACGAAAATAAGCAATTATTTCAATTTTTAGAGGTTTCCTTAATATGATAAAAACCAAGCGCAGGCCTCAAAACACCACCGTAATTTAAAGCGACGGCGTTTCAAGCCACGCCAGCGGCTTTTTCTTATTGGGGAAAAATTTTAAATACAAGCGGCGCAGCAGCGGGCGCTTTTGCATCTGAATGGTTTGCTGCCACGTGGTGCCAAGCAATAAAATGTTGGGCCGCAAATTATCCCGCGCCTGTTGCAAAAAAGGCGCAAACCGCAGATTTAAATCATTTAAATGCGCATGAATGTCCGTGGTCTCATGTGTGTGCACCAACGCATTTAGGCTTTGCCAATTGGCCAGCGCCGATTGCGTCCAAAGCCTGCCCGAGCTATTGCCATCGAGCCACACACTGTTAATCAGCAGGCGATTCTCCGCCACACGCGTCTGGTTCACCACATGGCCGTGCCACGTCATTTGAATTTCAGTCAGCAAGGTTTGCCAGCGCGCCAAATCTTTACCATGCGGCAAAAAATGCTCCAATTGGTCAGACGACGCAATGCTCAAACTGGGCGCATGAAAATCAAACAATGCGGTGGAGCGCACAAACCACTCATGCGGCGCAGCCACATGAACGTCCCAACCCCACTCAATAAACCACGGCGCAATTGACGCGGCAAGCAAGCGAGATTCTTCCACCGAAACATCCGATGGATTAAATGGCACCAAATGCACTTTGTCGCGCCCAGTCTGCCAATGTACCAGACTCAAGCGAAACCATTGATTGCTCGCACGCTGTTGAATATCCTCAATTGCCGCAGGAATACCGCGCAGCGCCGCTTGCACAATCGCCATTCCCGTATCAATCGGCATGTTGAGTTGGTGCAACAAAAACGCATCATGCGCATTGTTGGGGCACATTTGGTGAAACACCATCATGCTGCGCAGCATTTCAAGCGCATCTAACCCCGCCAAATTGGGATAGCGCACGCGCCAATCGTACGCCACGCCATCCGCGTTAAGCGCCAAAGCGCGGCTTAAAGCAGCAGGCGACATGGTTGCATGCTCAAAAATAGGGGCTTGAGAAGTGCTCATCATTGGTTGTCCTTCGATCAAACAAAAGCGCAATAATAAACTATTGGCTCAAATCAGATGCGGTTAACGCGTATAATTACGCCTGAATTATTTAAGAAGCGCCTGCCAAAAGCAGGCGATTGTTTTGGAAACATTAAAATTTTTAAATTTTAGAAAAATTTAAAAAAATTTAAAAGTAAGGCAAAAAGGGACATATGAAAAATTCATTTGAATGGCTGTTGGGTTGGCGGTATACGCGTGCATCACGTGGCGTGAGCCACAACCGATTTATTTCATTTATTTCCGCCTTATCCATGGTGGGGATTGTTTTGGGCGTCATGGCATTGATTGTGGTGATTTCAGTCATGAACGGCTTTCAAAAAGAAGTGCGCGAACGCAATCTATCGGTTGTGCCGCACATCCAAGTATTTCCCTCACAAGGCGCACCCCAAAACTGGTATACCGCCTTAACCCAACAAATGAAAACCAACCCCGAAATTTTAGGCGCAGCCCCATACATGAGCAGCCCCTCAATTATTTTGCAAGACGGCGAAATGGTCTCCATCCAAGTCGAAGGCATTGCGCCAGACCAAGAAGCCAACGTGTCCCAAGTCCCCCAAAAAATCATCGCAGGCTCGCTTGACGCATTAACCGCGCAATCATTCAATGTGGTTTTGGGCGTTGAATTGGCGCGAAAATTGGGCTTAGAACTTGAAGATGGCCAATTTGCCTTAGGCCAAACCGTCACCGTCATCGCCCCAGAAGTCGACGAAACCATCGCAGGCGTGATGCCGCGCATGCGCGCATTTAATGTGGTGGGCATTGTCAAATCAGGTCAATACCAAATCGACAGCAACTTTGCCTACACCAATGTTCATGATGCCGTCAGTTTGTTTCGCGCCTCCAGCCAAGGCAGAGTTGGCCTGCGCGTCAAAGTCGCCGACATTGACCGCGCGCCCCAAACCAGCGATTGGATTGCTAGAAACGCAGGCATGGCAGTCGATACCAAAGACTGGACATCATTTAACAAAGAATGGTTTTCAGCGGTTAAAACCGAAAAAGTCATGATGATTATTATTTTATTGTTCATCACCATGGTGGCAGGTTTTAACCTTGTGTCCATGCTGGTTATGACCGTCAACGAAAAACAAGCCGACATTGCGATTTTGCGCACCCAAGGCGCATCCAAGCGCAGCATCATGCGGATTTTTATGCTGCAAGGCGCATTGATTGGCGGCATGGGCACGCTGATCGGCGTGGGTTTGGGCGTGCTTTTGGCCAGCAACATCGGCTCAATTGTGCGCGGCATCGAAATCGCGCTCAACATCGACGTTCTGCCAAAAGGCATTTATTTGATTGAACGCATGCCATCTGACGTGCGCGTGGGCGAAGTCCTCACAATTGCCTTGGTTAGCTTTGGCCTAAGCCTGCTCGCCACCATTTACCCCAGCCGCAAAGCCGCCAATGTTGAGCCTGCGCGAGCGTTGCGTTATGAGTAATAAAAACGCGCCAATGTGCCCCTGATCCGCAATCTCCATGCAAACAGACTGCGGGTCAAGCCCGCAGTGACCGTGCTTTTGATTGGAAACAATATCCAAAGCGCTTTACAAACAACGCAAAATAACAACCCACAACGACTGCTATGAACACATCAAACACCGTTTTACACGCCGCCAACGTCAGCAAACAATTCATCGACAACGCGCTCACCGTCACCGTCCTGCGTGACGTATCCATTCACGTCACGCGCGGTGAATGCGTCGCGATTATTGGCGCATCAGGCTCAGGCAAATCCACCTTGCTCCACGTATTGGGCGGGCTAGACTTGCCCGACACGGGCGAAGTCACCTTACTGGGCAAAACGTATTCAAAGCAAACCGATGACGAGCGCAACGTCACACGCAACCTGCATTTGGGCTTTGTGTACCAATTCCACCACCTGCTCGGCGAATTATCCGCGCTGGACAACGTCGCCATGCCGCTCATGATACGGCGCATGGACAAAACCGCCGCCCGCGCCCGCGCCAGCGCGATTTTGCACAAAGTCGGCCTAGGCGAACGTGAACAACACCTGCCCAGCCAACTCTCAGGCGGCGAGCGCCAACGCGTCGCCATCGCCCGCGCCTTGGTCACCGAACCCGCGTGCGTACTGGCTGACGAGCCAACCGGCAACCTAGACCGTGACACCGCCGCCCAAGTATTCAAACTCGTGCGCCAACTCGCCCGCGAACTGGGCATTGCGTTTGTACTGGTCTCCCATGATTTGGAGTTGGCCGCAGAATGCGACCGCGTGCTGCGCTTGGATGGTGGGGTTTTGCAGGCAGCTGATGAGGTGTTGTTGAAGTAAAATTATTTTTAATAGGAGACTTTTTGCGGTTTGCGCAAAGGTCTCATTCTCATTCAAAAAGGTTAGAGTTACACCATGCAAGCAGAAATCAAATTTCATTGGCCTAAATCCAGTCAGATTTATAATCAAAAAAAGCCAAGCTTTTTTTGGGCTGTAAAATATAACATAAGATGTTGGTTGTATCGTCATGAATCGCAAGAACTGTTTATTCAAATCAAAAGCTCAGAACTTTGGTCTAAAGCTTTTCGCAGAAAGCCCTATTTGTTTACTCCGATTTTAAATGAAATGGTTGATCGCAGACTGTCACCTCAAAAAAGATTCAAATACGCCATGCATGATATTCAATATGCTCAGTCGGTATTTAAACAAAATCAATTGCCACGCTTGTTAAACAATGAAGTTATTTTTCTTGGCGCAATCAATGAGAAATTAAGTATTTACTTAAGTTTGAATGAGGTAATTCCTTTTGAGGGTTTGTGGGCTTTGTCTATTCGTGATGAACAAGAACGACGTATTTGTGTTTTGACATTTCAATTTCGACCACATCATTCGCTTATTGTAGGTTCGATTCAAGGTTTGAAGCCATCACCAGACTATGATTCCAAAGCCATATTCGCTATGCTGACTAAAGAACTGTATGGTTTGCGGCCTTTAAATTTACTAATAGAAATATTACGTCTTTGCTGTATATATTGGGGCTGCAATCAAATAGTTGGACTCAATCGTGATAATCATCCTAGGGGGGGGCGTTTCAATAGAAAATGTCGATTTCATTTTGACTATAATGGGTTTTGGAGTGAGTACTCTGACATTTTGGATGCCGAAAATAATTATGTGATTAAGGTTGCACCATCAAGAAAAAATCGAACTGATATTCCGAGCAATAAACGGGCGCAATATATGCGACGTTATGCACTTTTAGATGCCATTCAGTTTGAGTTGTCAAGGTCAATGTAAATTCATCGGCTGCAAAGGTCTCAAATTGTGACACGCAAGCAAACTCAGAGCGCGGTGCATTATTTTATGATGCTGCTGAAGTTATGACGTAGTCTGGTAAATCGCAATCTAATTAAACTTTTGTCTAGAAGTTGTTAAAAAATGCTCATCGACACCCACACCCATTTTGACTCCCCCAAATTCGCTCAAACCCGCGCGGATGATTGGGCGCGGGCGCAGTCTGGTGGTGTGGTGGCGCAGGTGGTGGCGAGCGTGGCGCCGTTTAATTTCAATACGGTGCGGGATTTGGCGCATGTTCATGCGGGGACGACTTATGCGTTGGGGATTCATCCGATGTTTGTTGACCCGCTGGGTGACGATGCGCTCGATGCTTTGCGTGCGGCGCTTGTGGCGCACATTGATGACCCAAAACTGGTGGCGATTGGTGAAATTGGTTTGGATGGGTTTATCAAGCATTCTGATATGGCCAAGCAAATCAGGTTTTATCGGGCGCAGCTTCAATTGGCGCGGGAGTTTGGTTTGCCTGTGATTTTGCATGTGCGCCACGCGCAAGACACGGTGATTAAATATTTGCGCCAGTATTCAATCAATCAGGGCATTGCGCATGCGTTTAACGGCAGTTTTTCGCAGGCCAATGCGTATATTAAACAAGGATTCAAGCTGGGTTTTGGCGGCATGCTCACTTTTGATAAAGCCAATCAAATCCGCCGTTTGGCGCGCGAGTTGCCGATTGAGGCGTTGGTGCTGGAGACCGATGCGCCCGATATGCCGCCGAGCTGGGCGTATCAGCAACTCAATTACAGCCATTATTTGCCGCGCATTGCGCAGGCCTTGTGCGAGTTGCGCGGTTTGACCATGCCTGAGCTGGCGGGGCAGATGCGGCTAAATTCGGTGGCGGCGTTGCCCAAGCTGCAATTGACCCTTGATGAGTTGAGCCGCTGATGCGCGGGCAAGCGCGGCTGTTGTGGCGCACGTTGATGTTGGTGGCTTGCATCACTTGGGCGCACAGCAGCCGCGAGTTGTTGGGTGTGACAACGGCGGGTTTGATGTTGGCGGGCGGATTGGTTTTGTGGCTTGTCAGCCAATATTTGATTAAAAAACCGTGGTTCAAAATATCATGCGTGAGCGTGGCAATTGGCTTGGCGGCGTTTGCTTATACGCACTTGTGCGGCGCACAGCGCATGAGCGAGCAGATTCCTGCCGCATGGGTTGGGCAAACGCTCAATGTGCAAGGCACGATTCACAGCATTCCAACGCGCACGCCTTATGGCGTGCGTTTTCTATTTGCGCCCAGTCAAACCCAGCCCAATGCGCAGGTACAAGCTGCCATGAATAATGGCACGTTGCCCGCCCAAATATTTATGACGTGGAACGACGATGATTTACCGTCCACACAACTCAAAGCAGGGCAGGAATGGCGCGTGCCAGCGAGCTTGCGCCCATTACGCGCCACGCAAAATGAGGGCGTGTTTGATGCGGAACAAAACTGGCTCGCGCAACACATCAGAGGTGCGGCAACGGTGCGCGTGAATAAAGACACTTTAAAGGCCGATTATCCAACGCTCATCACCACACACGCCACGCCGATGAGTTGGCTGCACAATACGCGGGCGGCGGCTTTGCAACAAATTGATGCGCAATTATTGGCGCATGATGCGCCCAGCGCGGCGGTGTTTAAGGCGCTCACGTTTGGCGACCAAGACGCGGTACACGCCAGCCAATGGGCGTTGTTTCAACAAACGGGCATCACGCATTTAATCAGCATTTCTGGCCTGCACATCACCATGCTCGCCGCTTTGCTGGCGTGGTGCGTGAATGTATTGTGGCGGCGCAGTGTGACATTATGCGAATGGCTGCCCAGCGCGCACGCGGCGCAATGGGCGGGGCTGATATTGGCGCTGGTGTACGCGCTGTTTACAGGCTGGGCGTTGCCCGCGCAGCGCACGGTGTATATGCTCGCGTTGTGGTTGTTCTTGGCGCGGATTGGTGTGGCGCATTTTGGCTTGCGCGTGGTGTGTTGGGCGTTGTGGGGCGTATTGTTGTTTGACCCATTTGCGGTGTTGAGCATTGGTTTTTGGCTGTCGTTTGGCGCGGTGGCGTGGCTGATGTTGGCGTTTGGCGTGGTTGAATCGTCAGACAAAACGCCGCGCCAGCGCATCATCGTATTTGTTGCCAGTCAATTGGCGATTGGCGTGACGCTGTTGCCCGCCACGTTGTATTTTTTTCATCAAGCCTCTTTATTGGGCGTATTGGTTAATTTTGTGGCGATTCCATTGGTGAGTATGGTGATTGTGCCGTTGCTGTTGGCGAGCAGTTTGGTGCAGTTTGTCTTTGGCTGGGGTGGCGCGATGGTGTGGGCAAATACCTTGCTGTCGTGGTGCATCAACGGCTTGGCGGCGGTCAGTACATGGCTGCCCAATAATTTATGGGTACAAAACATCGCGTGGTGGCAAGCGGTGCTGATGACCGCGCTCAGCGTGGTTCTGGTTTGGCAGGCGCAACAAAATCGCTGGTTGCGCGTGGCCGCGTGCGGCGCTGTTTGGCTGGGCTTGGGCTTTTTACCCTCAAAGCAAACAGCGATTGCGCCAGGGCAAATACAGGTTCACGTGTTGGATGTGGGGCAAGGCACAGCGGTATTGCTCCAAACCGCCACGCACAACTGGTTGTTTGACTCAGGCCCGCGTTATGCGAACGAATCAGACGCAGGCGCACGCACCATCGTGCCGTATTTGCGCGCCCACAACGTTGCGCGCATTGACACCCTGATTTTGAGCCATAACGACGCCGACCACACAGGCGGCGCAGCCAGCATCGCTCGCGCCATGCCTGTGGCGCAAGTATTGACCTCAATGAGTTTGGAATCATTCACCCAATTACAGGTCAAAATCAGTGACGTGCAACCATGCCAAACAGGACAGATATTTGAATTTGACGGGGTGCGCATCTCCATGCTCAGCCCAGACAGCGCGCTGCGCGACAACCCAAGCATGTCCGACAACAGCAAAAGCTGCATCATCCGCATCGACACCAACCAAGGCCAATGGCAAAGCATCATGCTCACGGGCGACGTGGATGGCCTGCAAGAAGCCCGCCTTGTGGTGTCGCCAGCGGGCGGCGTGCGCAACTGGGCAGTTGACGTGCTCATGATGCCGCACCACGGCAGCGCGAGCAGCTCCACCGCCCCATTTATTGAGGCCACGCACCCCAAAATGGTATTCGCCCAAGCAGGCTACCTCAACAGCTTTCACCACCCGCACCCCAACACCATCGCGCGTTACCAAGGCGCAGGTGCAGTCATAGAGCAAACCACGCAAACAGGCACGATGCGATTTTGTGTGGGCTGCGACAAAACGGATGTGATGAAATGGCGCGACGTGGGGCGGCGGTATTGGTGGTGAGTGCAAACTCAAACCAGCCAAGAGAGCACGGCGCAGTGTGTAAAACTGTGCTTTGGGGCATTTTTAGATAGGGTTTGTTGTATACTTACGCGCTTAAAAAAAACTAAAAAAGGTCACCATGGCAACACAAAAAAAAAACCCCGCAGCCACCGAGCCACTCGAAAAACAACTGTGGCGTGCCGCCGATAAATTACGCAAAAACATCGACGCTGCCGAATACAAACACGTGTTGCTGGGCTTGATTTTCTTACGTTATATTTCAGACTCGTTTGAGCTGGTGTATGAACTCTTGCTCAAAGGCGAGGGCGATTTGGCGGATGCAGACCCTGAGGATGCGGACGAGTACAAAGCGCAAAATGTGTTTTTTGTGCCGCCCACTGCGCGTTGGTCTCACATACAGAACCAAGCCAAGCAGCCCGGCATTGGCAAAAGCATTGACGCGGCGATGGATGCGATAGAGCAAAGCAACGGCGAGCAGCTCAAAGGCGTGTTGCCCAAAGTGTATGCGCGGCAAAATCTGGATCCTGTCAGTTTGGGCGAATTGATCGACCTCATCAGCAACATCGCCTTAACTGATGCCAAAAGCCGCAGCGCCGATGTGTTGGGTCATGTGTTTGAATATTTTTTGGGTGAATTTGCACTGGCCGAAGGCAAGAAAGGTGGGCAATTTTACACGCCGCGCCCGATTGTTGAATTGTTGGTCGAAATGCTCCAGCCCTACCACGGGCGCGTATTTGATCCGTGTTGCGGCAGCGGCGGCATGTTTGTGCAAAGCGAAAAATTTGTCACCGAGCACCAAGGGCGCATAAGCGACATCAGTATTTATGGGCAAGAGTCCAACCAAACCACATGGCGTTTGGCCAAAATGAACCTTGCGATTCGTGGCATCGACGCCAGCCAAGTCAAATGGAATACCGAAGGCTCATTTCTCAACGACGCGCACATGGCGCTCAAATCGGACTTCATCATCGCCAACCCGCCGTTTAATGTCAGTGACTGGAGTGGCGAGCAACTGCGCAGTGACGCGCGTTGGCAATACGGCACGCCGCCTGCGGGCAACGCCAATTTTGCATGGCTGCAACATTTTGCCTATCATTTATCGCCCACAGGCCGTGCGGGTGTGGTGCTCGCCAAAGGCGCATTGACCAGCAAAACCAATGGCGAGGGCGAAATTCGCCGTGCGTTAATCGAGCAGGGCAACCTCATCGACTGCGTGGTCAATTTACCCGCCAAATTATTCCTCAACACCCAAATCCCCGCCGCGCTGTGGTTTATGAACAAAGCCCGCGCCAGTGGCGCACACGCCCGCAAAGGCGAAATCTTATTCATTGACGCACGCAACATGGGGCAACTCATCAACCGCCGCACCCGCACCCTGAGCGCGGACGACATCCAACAAATCGCCAACACCTACCATGCATGGGGCAAAAACGACGACAGCTACGCCGACATCGCAGGTTTTTGCGCCAGCGCGCCGATGAGCCGCATCACCGAGCTCGACTATGTCCTCACCCCTGGTCGCTATGTTGGCTTGCCTGACGAAGAAGATGATTTCAACTTTGCCGAACGATTTACCGCGCTCAAAGCCGAATTTGCCGCGCAATTGCAAGAAGAAGCGACGTTGAATCAAGCGATTTTGGACAATTTGGCCAAGGTGAAAGCATGAAAAAAATAATCCAATCCACGCTAATAAACATGAACACTCAGGCAATCCATTCAAAATGCCCAAGCCCGACTGAGAGCCAAAGATGAATAAACGCACCCCAACCCCCAACCCCACGGCACCCGCAAACTCCGACCCCGTAGGGGCGCAACTCATTGCTCCCGAGGCCAGTGCTGCTGTGGGTGAAGGGTGGCGTGAATGTAAGTTAGGTGATGTTTTGTATTTTGGGAGTGGCAAAGATAGGCCTAAACAGGATGGAAATATTCCTGTTTATGGTGGCAATGGTATTTTGGGTTATGCAAATCAATCAAATTATGAAAACGAAACGATTGTAATTGGACGAGTTGGCGCATATTGTGGTTCAGTTTATTATGAAAATAGAGCCATTTGGGTGTCTGACAATGCCTTATCTGCGTTTCCCAAAAACGGGTATGACGCTAGGTTTTTATATTATTTTTTAAAAGATATGGATTTGAACTCTCATGCTGGGGGTTCAAGTCACCCGCTTGTTACACAGACGCTGCTTAACTCTCTAGATGTAAGCGTTTGTATAAAATTGTCAGAACAAAAATCCATCGCCTCGGTTTTATCGAGTTTGGACGACAAAATCGACCTATTGCACCGCCAAAACCAAACCCTAAAAGCCATGGCGCAAACCCTGTTTCGCCAGTGGTTTGTTGAAGAGGCTCGGGCGGATTGGTACTTCGCGAAGCTCGGTGATTGTGTGAATATTAGTTACGGGAAGAGTTTACCAACTAAAAACTTGTTAAATGAGGGCTTTCCTGTTTTTGGCGCTAATGGTCAAATTGGTTTTTATGGTTTATATACCTATGATGAACCGCAGGTCTTGGTTTCATGCCGTGGTGAGGCTTCTGGAAAAGTGAATGTTAGCCTTCCAAAATCTTTTGTCACCAATAACTCTTTGGTACTTGAACGCAGTAAAATCCCTGAAATAAGTTTTGAATACTTAAAGCATTGGGCACTTTCTTATGATTTTGACATGCATGTATCTGGTTCTGCACAACCTCAAATAACAATTGATGGGTTGTATGGAGCAGATTTTGCTATTCCACCTAAAGAGTTAATTGGTAAATTTACTGAATTGGTTAATGAGTTTGAAATTAAAAAATTAAACAATTTTTATCAAATCCAAACCCTAACCCAGTTACGCGATACACTATTACCTAAGTTGATGAGTGGTAAGGTGCTGGTGTCGTAGTGGCGCATTGCATGCGCCTTCGTTGTGGGCAATAGGAGCAGTTTATGACTTTTGTAAAAAAGCACCGCCGCTCAATTCGTTTGCGTGATTACGATTATTCATAAATGGGTTTGTACTTTATTACTCTGTATTGCCATCATCGTGAGCCTTTGTTTGGTCGGGTTGTGGCGCGTGAAATGCTGCTCAACTCGGCGGGGCAAGTTGCTTATGAACAATGGCTAGAAACTGCACGGATTCGTTCCGCAATACGTTTGCATGAGTTTGTAATCATGCCCAATCACATGCACGGCATCATTGAAATTTTGCCGACGGGTGAAATGAATATTGCTAAATTGGGCGATGTGGTGCGTGGGTACAAATCATCGGTGACCAAAATGATGCGGTTGTTGCCCGATAGAGAAGGTGTGTCAATGTGGTAACGAAATTATTACGAGCATATTATTCGCAATGAGCAGGCGTATGAAAAAATTGCGGCGTATATAGCCAATAAGCCGAAACAGTGGGCAGATGATACATATTTTGTTTGATGTTTGAATGGTATGTGTGGGATTGTTGGGGTGCATTGCATGCGCCCATGGAGCACGTACCGATGTAGGCGATGGGCTCATGCAATGCGCCCCTACGGGTGGTTTATGATTAAATTGACGGAATCGGCTATTGAAAACTGGGCAATCGAATTGCTCCAAGCGCAGGGCTACACCCACATGCACGGCACAGACCTTGCGCCCGATGCGGGCAATGGCGAGCGGGCGCGGTATGACGATGTGGTGCTGCTAGCGCGCTTGCGTGAGGCGGTGCGGCGCATCAATCCGAGTATTCCCGCGCCCTTGCAAAATGAGGCGATACGCGCGGTATTGGGGATAGCTTCGCCTGATGTACGGGCCAACAATGAGGCGTTTCATCGGCTGCTCACTGAGGGCGTGCCTGTGACGGTGCATGTGGGTGGTGAGGCGCGTGGCGATTGGGTGCGCTTGGTCGATTTTGAGTGCGTGGACAACAACGATTTTGTGGTGGCCAGTCAGTTGACCGTGTGCGGGATGCACCACAGCAAACGCACGGATTTGGTGCTGTATGTCAATGGTTTGCCGCTGGTGCTGCTGGAATTAAAAAATGCCGTCGATGAAACGGCGACACTGCAAACGGCGTTTAACCAAGTGCAGACCTACACCGATGTCATCCCGCAATTGTTTACTTTTAATGCGTTCTCGGTGGTGAGCGATGGTTTGGAGGCGCGCGCGGGTGCGCTGGGTGCGGGTTTTTCGCGTTTTATGGCGTGGAAATCAGCCGATGGGCTGGCCGATGCGTTGCGTTTGCAAAGCCAATTGGCGGTGTTGATTGCGGGCATGTTGGGGCGTGAGACGTTGCTTGATTTGGTGCGCAGTTTTGTGGTGTTTGAAAAAACCGACCACAAAGATCCCGACACGGGGTTGATTCGCATTCAAACGGTCAAAAAAATCGCAGCCTATCACCAATATTATGCGGTCAATAAAGCGGTGGCATCGACCTTGCGGGCGGCGGCGAGCAATGGCGACCGCAAAGGCGGCGTGGTGTGCCACACGCAGGGCTCGGGCAAGTCGCTCTCGATGGTATTTTATACGGGCAAGGTGGTGCGGGCGTTGGATAATCCGACGGTGGTGGTGATTACTGACCGCAATGATTTGGACGATCAGTTGTTTGATACCTTTACTGCGGCCAAGCAGTTGTTGCGTCAAGAACCCAAGCAGGTGAATAGCCGTGCGCATTTGCGCGAGCTGCTCAGTGTGGCTTCGGGTGGGGTGGTGTTTACCACCATCCAAAAGTTTCAGCCCGAAACGGGCAATGTGTTTGAGGCCTTGAGTGAGCGGCGCAATATTGTGGTGATTGCCGATGAAGCGCACCGCACGCAATATGGCTTTGATGCGCGCACGGTCGATGATAAAAACGCGGCGGGGCACGTGGTGGGGCAAAAGTTGGTGTATGGCTTTGCCAAATATCTGCGCGACGCATTGCCGCAGGCGACGTATTTGGGCTTTACCGGTACGCCGATTGAGGGCACGGATGTCAATACGCCTGCGGTGTTTGGTGACTATGTGGATGTGTATGACATCGCTCAAGCGGTTGAGGATGGCGCAACGGTGAAGATTTATTATGAAAGCCGTTTGGCCAAAGTGGCCTTGAGCGAGGAAGGGCGTCATTTGGTGGCGCAATTGGACGCACAGTTGGCGCACGATGATTTGAGCGAATCACAAAAAGCCAAGGCCAAATGGACGCGGATGGAGGCGTTAATCGGCAGCGAACAGCGGATTGACAATATTGCGCGGGACATCATCGAGCATTTTGAGGCGCGACAAGCGGTGTTTGCGGGCAAGGCGATGGTGGTGTGTATGTCGCGGCGGATTGCGGCGCAACTGTACAGTGCCATGGCGCGGCTGCGCCCCGATTGGCATTCGGACGATTTGGCGCAGGGGCAGATGAAAGTGGTCATGACCGCGTCGAGCGACGATGGCGCGCAATTGGCGCAACACCACACCACCAAAGAGCAGCGGCGCATATTGGCCGAGCGGATGAAAGATGCGCAAGATGAGCTCAAACTGGTGATTGTGCGCGATATGTGGCTGACGGGTTTTGATGCGCCCTCGATGCACACGCTGTACATTGACAAGCCGATGCAAGGGCACAACTTGATGCAAGCGATTGCGCGGGTCAATCGGGTGTATGGCGACAAACCCGGTGGTCTGGTGGTCGATTATTTGGGCATCGCAGCGGATCTTAAAAAAGCCTTGTCGTTTTACTCGGACGCAGGCAGTAAAGGCGAGCCTGTGCTGGCACAAGAGCAGGCGGTCGAATTGATGCAGGAAAAAATCAGCAGCATTGAGCAACTGCTCTCTGGCGTGTCGTATCGGCGGTATTTTACGGCGGATACGGCGGGCAAGTTGGCGGTGATTTTAGAGACCGAAGACTATGTTTTGGGCGTGGACAACGGCAAAAAACGCTTTGTGGATGAAGTGGGCAAGCTCTCGCAAGCCTTTGCGATTGCCGTGCCGCACGCCTTGGCGATGGCGGTCAATCAGGAGGTGGCATTTTTTCAGGCCGTCAAAGCGCGGCTGGCCAAATTTGACGCGCCCACAGGCTGTGGGCGCAGTAATGCGCAGATTGAAAGCACGATTCGTGAGGTGATTGACCAAGCGCTGTTGTCAGAGCAGGTGCTCGATGTGTTTGATGCGGCGGGGATTAAGAAGCCCGAATTGTCGATTTTGTCCGATGAGTTTTTGGGCGAATTAAACGTCTACCAGCACAAAAATTTGGCTTTGGAAATGCTCAAAAAACTGCTCAATGATGAAATCAAAAGCCGCGCCCGTACCAATTTGGTCCAAAGCCGCACCTTGATGGAGATGCTGCAAAGCGCGATTCAAAAATACCACAACAAAACCCTCACCGCCGCCGAAGTGATGGAAGAGTTGATTTTAATTAGTAAAGAGATTCTCAGCTCGGACGCCGTTGCCAAAGACGCGGGGCTCTCGACGCTCGAATATGCGTTTTATACCGCCGTGGCAAGCAACGACTCGGCGCGCGAGCTGATGACACAAGACAAGCTACGCGAACTGGCGGTGGTCTTGACCGAACGCGTGCGCGCCAATGCGACCATCGACTGGACGATTAAAGAAAGCGTGCAAGCGCAACTACGGGTGATTGTCAAACGGACCTTGCGCCAGTTTGGTTATCCGCCTGATATGCAAATCATCGCAACCGAAACCGTGTTGCAGCAGGCGCAGATGATTGCTGGGGTGGTTAGTGATGGTTTAAACGCTTGATATATTGGTATGCCGACATGTTGACATGCGGATTGATGTCTTCTAAAAACGCCAGCAACAGCAGAACGCCGTGATGCTTTGAGTTTTAGAGTTTCGCGTAAGTAGAGCCAACGGCGACAGCTTGTGCGCTCCAGTTTATTTTTATCCAACCTACCCCCGCGCCCGCATCTGGCGCAATATCACCCACACCATTCCCGCCAATAAAAATACCACAGCAAACAAAACCGCCCACAGCACATACGATTTATTGGCTGGCGCGTGGTTGAGCGCGGCTTGCTCGCTTGCGTTGACGCTGGCAAATGGCAGCGCGGATTCGTCGCCTGTGTGGTAATTGGGCATGAGTTGCGCGATGTTTAATGGCGCAATATTGGCTGGATTGGCGCCAATGTGCAGCGCGTATGGCGGCGTGCCGCTGTGAATAAAGGCGAGCTGTTTTGGTTGGGTGCGAATGCTGGCGGTGAGGTCGGCGGGCAGTTTGGTGTTGTTGAGCGCGTCGATGCGCAGTTCGGTGATGGTTGCGTCAAATACAAATGCGCCGTTGACGCTGGTTGTGCCGTTTTGGGTGAGCTGAAACACCGTGCCGCTGGCAATGGGGTGCCATGGCGCTTCTGGTGCGCTGCGCCCTAAAACTTGCACGGGCACAAGGCCGTTGGTTTTGCTTTGCAGCTCAAGCCCTGTGATGTGCGTGGTTTGGCCAAAGCCAAAGCTGCTTGAGGTGTTGCTGCTGTTTTTGACAGGTTCTATTCGCACCAATTCATGTTTGGTTTGGGCGGTTTGATTGCTGCCAATCAGGTTGGCGCTGTGCATTTTGACGGCGTTGGGCGTATGCCATGAGATGCGCAGGTATTGATTGTGTAAGTTGATGTTTGGCAGCTCAACCGTGCTTTGTGACAAGGTTTGATTTGGTAGACTCAGTTGGGTGATGACGGCGTCAGATACCACGGTTTGCCAGTCGGTTAAATTGCTGCTGGTGTCAATGACAATGTGCTGCAACTCGCCCGCTGCGGTGTCTGCGTTGAGGCCAATGGATGATGCGCGCCAATCAGCGGGCAGGTTGCGCGTGTCTAATAATGCGCCGACAACTTGGCTGGTGGCTGGTTGGGGCGCGTTTTGTGTGCCCTGCCATTCAACGGTGCGTGTGCCATTGCGTTCTACCACGCGCAAGTTGCTGGCGGCCTGGTTGGCCGATTTTTCTAAAATAGGGTAGGGCGCAAAGGCGTGTGTGGTGACGCTGGCCGCTTGCGCGGTGTTGTCCAACCAAGCCATTTGCATGGCTTTGCCTGTGGCATCGACAATTTGCACCTCATTTGGGCGTGCGCCCAGCATGACTGAGGCGGGCAGCGCCATGCGCTGGATGCTGTCGTTTGAGCTAAGGTTGATGGGCAATTGCAATAAGCCCGATTGTGCCGCAAGCGCGCTGGCGCTGAGCAGCAATGCGGCCAAAATGGTGGCGCGTGATTTAGTCATTTGAGTCCTTTACATGGTCGGTTGTTTGGGGTGGCACAGGCGCAAAGTAGCCAATCGCCAAGGTAATCAAGCCAACGGCAATAAACGCGACGATGCGCTCAAAGCCGTTGCGGTTGGCCAAATCAATCAGTATCAATTTGGCTATGGTCAGTCCAATCAAGCCCGCGCCAATCATCCACAATACGCGCGTGCCGCGTTGATGCGCAATCACCATGGTCACCAGCGCCATGCTGCTCCACAGCAGCGCGTAACCTGTTTGGACAATAAATGAGCCAAACAGCGCGTCCACGTCCCAATTGATGCCAAAGAAATGATGCGCGATGCGCAGCCAAATGGTGTTGATGAAAACAAACGCCAGAGCCGCCAAAATCTGCCAAAACATGGTGCTGCAAATGAACGTGGCGATAGATGATTTTGATGCAATTGATGATTGTGATGATTGAACATCTGCGCGTTGCAGCTGCAAGCGCCAAAACACCAACGCAACCGCGCCCAGCGCCACCGATAAATCGGTTGGATTGAGCAACGGAATGTATGGCAATGGCGCGGTGTTGCCGCTGGATGTCAGCGCAACCACCACAGCGCTGATAAACGTCAGCGCCGCCAACGGCACAGCGCCATGCGCCAAATACGCCGCTTGAAACTTTGCCAGCGGAAAATGCAGCGGCGCAGCGCGCCCAGCCCAAGCCGCCAAACCAATGAGCAAAGCGCTTAAAGTGGCCAACCACGCCACGGACGACCAAGCCGTACCTGTCAGCGGGCTGTCCATCAAATGCCACACAACGCTTTGCGCAATCACCAAACCGAGCAACCACACGCTCGCGCTGTGAATCAGCGCCAAAACCTTATCCACCGCAGCCGATTGCCCATCCACGCGGTGCAACATCCATGCGCACAACGCAAACGCAGCAGGCCAAAAAATCCAACCCAACCCGCTAAAAGCCGCATGGTTAAAAATTTGAATCAAAAACGCCACCAACAACGCAGGCGCAATCAAGCCAATCGTCGCAGGCGCAACGCGGCTGATTTTGTACCCAAAACCAATCGACGTGGCCGCCAAAATCAGGAAAGTTGCCGCCACCAAATACGTGCGTGCGCGCTCGTTATCAATCAAATACACGTCCATAAAATCATCCGTGCCCAGCGCGGTTAACAACCACTGTTGGCTCACTGCAAAAAACGCCAAGCCAAAGCCATACACATAAAACGGCGCATTGAGTTTGGCCTCAATATTTGCAAACCACTTGGCCCATTTAGAATCTGAATGCGCCAGCGGCTCGCGCAACCAAAACGCCAACACCAGCGCGCTCAACGCCAACAAAGCGGTATTTAAAAACAGCGCATTGGCAAACAACATGCCCGCTTGCGCATTGGACGCGTGCGGCAAAAACGACAACAATGCGCCGCCTTGCAGCGCAATGCCAGCCGCACGAGGCATCCAGCGCGCTTGACGCTTGCCAACCCAAAACGCGCCCAAACCTTCCAACGCCCAAGCCACGCCAATCCATTGTCCGTCAAGCGCCAACGGAATGGCCAGCGTCAAAAAGCCCACGCCCAGCGCCACAAAACATTCAAGCAACAAAGGCAAGTAACCACGGTGTTTGCGCACCAACACAAACGCCAGAACCACATAAATCGCGGCCAGCGCCAGCGCCGAATACGCCGTCCCAAACGCAAAATTCTTCACCAAACCAACTTGCAGGCCAAAAGCGGCCAGTGGCGCGCCAAAAATCAGCGTGCTGTCAATTCTAGGGGCTTGTTGCAAACTGCCGGCCGCCGTATTGCGCGCATACAACAACGGCGTCATTAAATAAATCATAAAAAACACGATTAAATACAATTGCGCAGGCAGATAGTTTTCAGGCGCAAACTTTAGCAAACCCCAAGCCGTTGCCACGCCAAAAGTCGCAAAAAAGCCCAATAAATTCAATGGTCGCCACGTTTTAAGCAACGCAATCGCCAAAATAGCCAGATTTAAAACCGTGTAATAGCCAAACAAACCAACAAAATTGCCTTGGCCAGTTGACAACAAAATCGGCGCAGCAAAACCACCCGCAAACGCCAAGGTTTGCGAGTTTTGCAAACACGCCAGCGCATAACCCAACGCACACACCAGCACCATCAACCCAAACGTCAACGGCATGGGCAATAGCTCATAACCCTTCATCGCCGCAAGCAGCGTCAAATACAGCACCGCAACCCCAGCGCCTTGTAGCGTCAAGGCATACTGCGGCACGTGGGCGCGTTTGACAAACCCAAATCCAAGCAAGCCCATACCAAACAACGCAACCAACGACAAACGCAGCTCAATCGGAAATAATCCCATTTGCGCGGTAAATTTTGCCAAAAACAACAACCCAATAAACAAAAGCACCACACCCACCCGAACCACCGTATTGCCACCCAACAACCAACCTTTGGCCGCCACCAACGCACGCTCAATCGCAGACGGCGCAACAGGTGTGGGCTCAAACGGTTCAGGATTTACCGCAGACTCAGCGGATACAAAAGCCTCAACAGAACTCGAAATATACGGCGCAGCTTGACTGGTAGACATCACAGCCGCCAAATCAAATGGCGCGGCTTGGTTGACCGAACCGACCACCAACGGCGCATCAAACGGCGCGGCAGGCGGCGTTATGGGCGCAACGTCCTGCGGCGCGTGGGCTTTAACAGGTTCTGGGGCAGCATGTAAAGGCGCCCTGGCCTCATTCAGGTCAACCCGCTGCTGCAACGCCTTAAACGCCGCAAACCGCGCATCAACAATGTGCTTCAAATGCGCACCAGCCCCCGCACCAAGCAACGCATAAATCGCCAAATCAAACACGCCATGCAGCCTAATCACGCTCACCGCCAGTGCAAACAAGCCAAACCAAACCGCTCCCCAAATAACCATTTGAAACTCCTTTTATTTCTACCGCACCTGCGTTTAATCACGTTGGGTATGATAAATCAGTTGGGATGAGAATGGCTGATAAAGCGGTGCTTTTCTGGTTTGAGTAAAGATTTATCGGGCAATCAAAATGCGTAGCGCTGAGGCGTTTATGTATAATGCGCAACGGTTAAAGTTATTTATTTTTAAGCCAGTTTTCACAATAAAATAGGTTTTTACTTTGTTGTACAAATTTATATAAATTTGTACGGTTTTATACAAATGTCTCAAATATTTGAAAAGGTATTCAAATGGGCACACAACAACACTACGACGTTGTCATTGTCGGTTCGGGTTTGGCGGGGATGACCGCCGCGTTATCGGTTGCAGACACCAAGCAAGTCGCGCTGATTTCAAAGGGGCAATTGTTGAGCGGATCAAGCGATTGGGCGCAGGGCGGGATTGCGGCGGTGATGGATGCGGATGACAGCATTCACAACCATTACCTTGACACCATGGTGGCGGGCGCGAACTTGGGTGAGGCGGATGCGGTGCAGTTTGTGGTCGAAAACGCGCCCAATTCGATTGCGTGGTTAAAGGATGCTGGCGTGCCGTTTACGATGGAGGGCGAGGCGCTGCACCTCACGCGTGAGGGCGGGCACAGCCATCGGCGCATTGTGCATGCGGCGGATGCAACAGGCCATGCGATTCAATCAACCTTGATTAAAAAGGTCTTGGCGCATCCCAATATTACGGTGCTCGAACACCACATTGCGGTGGATTTAATCACGGGCAAACACTTAGCGCACGCGGGCGAACAGTTGTCTAACGCTGATTTGCACCGTTGTTACGGTGTGTATGTGCTGGACACCCAAACCGAGCAAGTCCACGCCGTGGCAGGCGCACAAACGGTTCTGGCAACTGGCGGCGCGGGCAAGGTGTATTTGTACACCACCAACCCCGACAGCGCTTCGGGCGACGGCATTGCGATGGCGTGGCGGGCGGGTTGCCGCGTGGCGAATATGGAGTTTATGCAGTTTCATCCAACCTGTTTGTTTCACCCGCACGCCAAGTCGTTTTTGATTAGTGAGGCCTTGCGCGGCGAGGGCGGCATTTTGCGCCTGCCCGCTAAAGTAGGCGAACCCGCCAACAGCGGCTATCGCTTTATGTACGACCATGATGAGCGCGGCGAGCTTGCGCCGCGTGATGTCGTCGCACGGGCGATTGACTTTGAGATTAAAAGGCACGGCTTGGACTGCGTGGTTTTAGACATGACCCACAAAGAACCTGCGTTTTTGCAAGAACATTTCCCGATGATTTTTGCGCGTTGTTTGGAGTTGGGGATTGACATGCGCGTCACGCCGATTCCTGTTGTACCTGCCACGCATTACACCTGCGGCGGTGTGGTGACTGATTTGTCGGGCAAAACCGATATTGCCAATTTGTACGCGATTGGCGAAGTGACCTATACGGGTTTACATGGCGCAAACCGCCTCGCGTCTAATTCGTTGCTTGAATGCGTGGTGTTTGGGCAATCGTGCGCGCGCGATATTTTGCAGCAAACCGATGTGTCAATCAAATCCGCGCCCGCGTGGGATGCGTCGCGCGTGACCAACGCCGATGAAGAAGTGGTGATTTCGCACAACTGGGACGAGCTGCGCCGCTTCATGTGGAATTACGTTGGCATTGTGCGCACCAACAAACGCTTAGAGCGCGCCGCACGCCGAATTGAACTGCTCAAAGGCGAGATTGATGAGTTTTACAAACACTTCCGCGTCACCAGCGACTTATTAGAATTGCGCAACTTAGTCACTTGCGCCGATTTAATCGTCAAATGCGCCATGTACCGCCATGAGTCACGCGGGCTGCATTACAGCCTCGATTACCCCAACACCGCGCCCAAAGCCATGCCAACGGTTTTGTCACCCAAGGTGTAATGTCAAGTGTCAGTCCAAAAATGCTTGAGCAAAGACGTGAGGCGGTTTTAAAAAAGACGGCTTTACCGTAATAAATTACGTCAGGAGTTGGCCTGCGTAAAGTAAGTCAGGTCGAGAGTAGGGGGCAGGTTTTTGTCGAGTACCAATTTGACTGTTGTTCTAAAAAAATAAACCCCAGATTCATGTGTTGCACTTAAAACGGCGCGATTCTTCTCCCAATCGCGCCGTATTTTTATGTTCAAAAACAATCAACCAACCATTCGACCCAAAATAATCAAGGTCAATGTCACGGTAATCGCACCGCCGATGCGGGTGGCGATTTGTGCAAAAGGCATCAGTTGCATACGATTGGCGGCGGTTAAAATTGCCACGTCGCCCGTGCCGCCTTGACCGCTGTGTGTGGCGTTGATGATAGCGGCCTCAATCGGATATAGCCCCGTCGATTTGCCAACAAAAAAACCTACCGTCATAATCGTGACCACCGTTGATACAATGGTGATGATTTGTGGCAAGTTAAACGCTTGTATTAGTTTGTCCCATGGCGTGCTCGATACACCAATCGCAAACAGCAACGGATACGTGACTGCGGTTGAGAAAAATTTATATACCACAAACGCGCCTTGTTCTAATTTTGGTGAGACCGCTTGTGTCAATTTGACAACTACCGCGATAAATAGCATCGCCACGGGTGCAGGTAAATCGGTCAGTTTTTGCAACAAAACACCACCCAAATATAAAGTAATCGACGTAATGCCTGCCGCGGCAATGCCAGCCACATCGACGTGAACTGTGTCAGAATCATCGACGTGAGCAATATCAACGTCATTCTCACCAGGTTGTAAGCGTCCTTCACCTGTCCAACTCGGTTTGGCTTTGCCGACATAATTCAATACACCCGACAATAAAATCGCGGTCAAACTTCCCATCATAATCGACGGCAAAACCAAGGCAAAATACTCACCTTGGGCTTTTGCCAAAACTTCAGCCGTCGCACCAGGATTAAAAATCCCCGCATACCCGACTGATAAAGGAATTGCGCCTTCACCAACACCGCCTGCCATGACAGGCAAAACGATGTACAACAAGGTGTGTTGCAGGCCAAAGCCAAACGCCATGCCGACCAGTGAACCGACAGCAATCGCGCAGACTGAGCCAACTGCCAGTGGAATGAATATTTTAACAAAACCTTTAATGAGGACTGTACGATCCATGCCCAAAATACTGCCGACAATAATCGAAGAAATAAATAAGTATAAAAATTTACTTTCAGTGGTGAACTTGGTCACGTTATCAATCAAACCTTGCGGCAAAACATGATTAAATGCCAAATATGAAGGGATGAACGTCGCCAAAATAGCCGCTGCACCAAAGTTTTTAAAAAAAGGAATGTACTTGCCAATTTCTGCACAAGTAAACCCGCCGACCGCTAAAATCGCAATGCTCATCGAAATTTCACTGGGCACTTTACCCGTTGCGACAAATCCAACTGTCAAAACAAGTAATAGAATATAAATAGGCAACGGGATGATGCCAATCCGATAATCAACGATTTTCCACCAACCGTTTGGCCAAAAGCGGTTTGAGTTATTTTGCATTTCTGTCTCCTAAATGATTATTTAAAACTACGCGTTAAAAAATAATTTACAACTTTTTCAATAATATCTGATTTGGATGAAAAATACCCGCAATCTGAAGATTACTGGTAAAACTTTTGAGTGGCTGATTGAAACGGTGGCTTACGAGCGGTGCGTGCGGCATAATTCGGGAACAGGTACCGCTTGCGCCTTCTTTGAGTATCCCTGCTATCTGTCTTTCGCTGTATTTCTTGGTTTTCATCGTAGTTTCCTTTTTTAGTGAATTCAAGGACTTTTTTACTTCGAAATGCTTTTATTTTTGGGATAATTACTATAGGGTGCAGCCTTTGTAATAAGCCGCACTCAATCGTTTACACAGAATAATTTACAGGCCCCACAAATAGGAAAAAACCTTTGCAATCCATCAACCCCCAAACAAGCTTCGTGCAACAAATCCTCATTCACCGCGACGAGGATTTCATTATTGTTAACAAACCCGCAGGCTTACTCACTGTCCCAGGTAAAAGCCCCGACTTGGCCGACTGCCTTATTGCACGGCTCAAAGCCGAGTTGCCCCAAGCTCTGCTGATTCACCGCTTAGACCGCGACACATCTGGCGTGATGGTTTTTGCGCTTAATCCCGCCGCGCAACGTCATATTTCAAAACAGTTTGAACTGCGTCAAACCAGCAAACAATACACAGCGCTCGTTATGGGCGAACTGCATGGTGGTGGCACGATAGATATTCCCGTAAGGTACGAGCCAACCACGCCGCCGCTGCACGTCACCGACCCAGCGCACCCCAAAAACGCGCTCACACACTGGCAAGCCCTAGAAACATGCACCCTCAACCAGCAAACAGTCACCCGCATGCAGCTCACCCCCATCACTGGCCGCTCGCACCAACTGCGCGTGCATTTATTGCACATCGGCCATGCGATTGTAGGCGATGAGTTGTATGCCGACCAATTGGGCATATCACTCAGCCCGCGCCTGTGCTTACACGCGGCGCAGCTGGGTTTTTTGCATCCGGTGACGTCTGAACCGCTGTCTTTCCAAAAACAAGCTGATTTTTAAACGGCTGTATATGCAGTTGAATCTTGTAGAAAATGCGCGTATATTTCAGGAGCTTTTACAATGTATAGGCGCAATTATTTCAACATGGAGACAATATGAACGTATGGAAAAAAGTGGCATTGGTGGGTGTGTGTGCCAGCGCCTTGGTTTTGGCGGCCTGCAATAAAAAAGAAGCCAAAAAAGACAATTTGGTGATTAAATTTACATCCGTCACAACCCAAGACTCACCCAAAGGCCAAGGCATCGAGCTATTTAAAAAACTCGTTGAGGAGCGCAGCCAAGGCAAAATCAAAGTAGAAACCTATCACAACTCAACGTTGTTTAAAGATAAAGAAGAGGCGGAAGCCTTACAAAGCGGTACGGTGCAATTGGCAGGCTTGTCATTGGCAAAGTTCGGCCCTTTGGGAATTAAAGAGTTTGAGTTATTTGACACGCCGTATTTATTTAATGATTTCAACGATGTCCACAAGGTAACCCAAGGGCCGGTGGGCGCTGAAATGATGAAGCTGGTTGAAACCAAAGGCATTAAAGGCGTGGCGTTTTGGGACAATGGCATGAAGCTGATGAGCGCGAATAAACCGATTCATACGGTTGAAGATTACAAAGGTCTAAAAATGCGGATTCAATCATCCAAAGTGATTGATTTGCAAATGAAGTCAATTGGCGCATTGCCGCAAGTCATGGCGTTTTCAGAAACTTACCAAGCATTAAGCACAGGTGTGGTTGATGGCACAGAAAATCCACCGTCAAACATGTTGAGCCAAAAAATGCATGAGGTTCAAAAACACGCCTCTTTGACCAATCACGGGATTTTGGGTTACTTGGTGGTGGCAAACAAAAAGTTTTGGGATGGCATGAGCGATGAGCAACGCACCATTGTTCAAGCGGCATTAAAAGAATCTACGGATTTTACCAACAAAATTGCGCAGGAAGAAAACGACAAAGCGTTGGCGCAAATCAAGGCGTCTGGCAAAACCGATGTTTACACGCCAACGGCGGATGAACGATTGGCTTTGAAAAAAGCCATGGTGACGTCGCACAAAGACATTGATGCCATGGTCGGCGGCGGCTGGATGCAAAAAATGTATCAAGCGGTTGGCTTTGACGCAAACAAGTAATGGTTGCATTAAAACCCGCACAGGCGCTTGCGACTGGCGGGTTTTTTGTATTTTCATTCATAGATAAACGCAAGGAATTATATGAATACCAAATGGTTGGACAGGTTTGAGGAAATTCTCATTTCTTTTTTAATTGCAGGCGCAACGCTGATTATTTTTGTGTCTGTATTACACCGCTATTTATCAGGCGTGCCTTTGGGCGGCCTACAAACGATTTTAGTTGGGATAAACATGGGCTGGGCACAAGAGCTGGCGGTTTTGATGATGGTTTGGATGGCCAAATTTGGCGCGGCCTATGGTGTACGGGTCGGCATTCATGTGGGTGTGGATGTGCTGGTGAATCGATTGTCGCCTCAAAATCAAAAACCGCTTATTTTGTTTGGTTTGCTTGCAGGTGCTTTATTTACCGGCGTGATTGCGACCATTGGTGCGCAGTTTGTGCATGAGCAATATGAGTTTGGCGCGCAAACATCTGTGTTGCAGTGGCCAAATTGGTTGGTTTATATTGCATTGCCTGTGGCATCGAGCTTGATGTGTTTTCGGTTTTTGCAGGTGGCGTGGCAGTTTCATGCAACGGGCGTGGTGCCGCACCACGAACACGCGCATGTGGACGGACTTGAAGAGGAGGTGGCGCTATGAACGGCATTATTATCGTATGTTTGCTATTTGCTTTAATGCTCACCGGCATGCCAATTTCGATTTCATTGGGTTTAACCGTGCTGACATTTTTATTCACGATGAGCGACATGCCGCTGCCAACGGTGGCCATGAAGCTGTTTACGGGAATTGAAAAATTTGAAATCATGGCGATTCCGTTTTTTATTTTGGCAGGCAATTTTTTGACCCACGGCGGCGTTGCCAAACGAATGATTAACTTTGCCACCAGTTTGGTGGGGCATGTGAATGGTGGTTTGGGTTTGGCGGGCGTGTTGGCGTGTGCTTTGTTCGCGGCCATTTCTGGCTCTAGCCCTGCAACCGTGATGGCAATTGGCTCAATTTTGCTGCCCGCCATGGTCAAACAAGGTTATCCAAAAAGCTTTGGCGCTGGGATTATCAGCACATCGGGCTCGCTGGGGATTTTGATTCCACCGTCAATTGTCATGGTCATGTATGCCGTGGCGACCAATACTTCGATTGGCGCATTGTTCATGGCAGGAATTGTGCCAGGGATTATTTTGGCGCTCGCACTTGGCTTTACCACATGGTTTATCGCACGCAAAAACAATTATCCGCGTTACAGCGCCTTTCCTGAAAATGGCGTTTTAAAAGCGTCGGTGAATGCATTTTCTGGCATGTGGCTGGCATTGGGTATGACCTTTGTGCCACCTGTTGCCTTGGCGTTTGGTTTGTCTGCGGTGTTTGGAAAGCAAGTATTGGGCTTGCTGGTGGTGGTTTTATTTGTGCTTTGGCTTGCCTTGTTGTACCGCTGGGTCAAGCGCAATCCCGAACCATCGTTTTTACGCCAAGAAACGCTGAAAGTTTGGCAGGCATATTGGGACAGCATTTGGGGGTTGCTGCTGATTTTGGTGGTCATCGGCGGGATTTACTCTGGGGTGTTTACGCCAACGGAAGCCGCCGCCATGAGCGCCGTGTACGCATTTATTGTGGCAGTTTTTGTCTACAAAGACTTGCCGCTCAAAAAAGTGACCAAAGTCTTACTTGACTCGGCCAGCATGAGTGCGATGCTGTTGTACATCATCACCAATGCCATTTTGTTCTCGTTTTTGCTCACCAGCGAGGGCATTCCCAATGCGATGGCTGCGTGGATGAATGACATGGGTTTAGGCCCAATTGGTTTTTTACTGATGGTCAATTTAATCCTGTTGGCGGCGGGATGCGTGATGGACGCGTCGTCAATCGTGCTGATTATGGCGCCGATTTTAATCACCATTTCAAGCGCAGTCGGCGTTGACCCGATTCACTTGGGCATTATTATGGTCATCAATATGGAAATTGGCATGTGCACGCCGCCCGTTGGGCTGAATTTATACGTGGCCTCAGGCATTAGTCAAATGGGCTTGACCGAGCTTACCAAAGCCGTGATGCCTTGGTTGTTGACCATGCTGGCGGTTTTAATGCTGATTACGTATGTGCCCAGTATTTCACTGTGGCTGCCGCATTTGATGGGGATGTAACATACCGTCTGTTTTGATGCGCACAATGGGATAAGAGAACACCGCCAATTTTTGGCGGTGTGCGCTTGTTTGTGTCTGATTAACTGCTAAAAACCAATCTTAAAACGTGGCTTTTTTTGCAGTCTGTGTTACAATTCGTGCCGGCGGGTCCCTTCGCATTGGGTCGCGGTGAACCGAGTCAGATTCGGAAGAAAGCAGCTCCAGTCGATGTACTCAAGTGCCGAAGTCAGGCTCGCCTTACCTTATTTTCAAAACGCAAAAGCGGCGGCATTATGCCGTCGCTTTTTGTTTTACCCACATTTTTGTCAGCCATTTTGGAAACAGCCATGTTAATAGACAACGACGCTTCGCAACCAAATTCTCAAGTTCTCGCCCGCAAGTGGCGGCCGCGTGATTTTGCCAGCTTGGTGGGGCAGGCGCATGTGGTCAAAGCCTTGACCCACGCGTTGACCGAGCAGCGTTTGCATCATGCGTATTTGTTTACGGGCACGCGTGGGGTGGGCAAAACCACGATTGCGCGGATTTTGGCCAAGTCGTTAAACTGCGAAACCTGCATCACTGCCACGCCGTGCAATGTGTGCCAAGCCTGTACCGATATTGACGCGGGGCGGTTTATTGACATGCTTGAAATCGACGCGGCAAGTAACACGGGTGTGGATGACATGCGTGAGCTGATTGAAAACGCGGTCTACATGCCCACGGCTGGGCGTTATAAAGTGTATCTGATTGATGAGGTGCACATGTTGTCTAAAAACGCATTTAATGCCTTGCTCAAAACACTCGAAGAGCCGCCGGCGCATGTCTTGTTTATCCTTGCCACAACCGACCCGCAGAAAATTTTACCCACCGTTTTGTCGCGCTGTTTGCAGTTTAACCTCAAGCAAATGCCACCTGCCGATATTGTGGCGCACCTCACAAACGTGCTAACGCAAGAGGGCGTGGCGTTCGAAGCGGGTGCGTTGCACATGCTCGCAAAGGGCGCGCAAGGCAGTATGCGCGATGCGTTGTCGTTGACCGACCAAGCGATTGCGTACAGTTTGTCGAATATCACGTTAGACGCAGTATCTGAAATGCTCGGCACAACCGATGGCGCACAAATCGAGGCGATTTTGCGGGCGTTGATCGCTAAAGACGGTGCGCAATTGGTGCAATTGTCCGAGCAAATGGCGCAGCGCAGCACCTCGTTTTATGACGCCACCATTGAATTGGCGCAAGCCTTGTACCGCATCAGTTTGGCGCAAGTTGTGCCCGATGCCAAGCCAGATGATTACCAACTTGCAGCGCTGGTTGCAGAACTTGCGCCCCAAATTGGCGCAGATGAAGTGCAGCTCTACTACAGCATTGTCACCAATAGCCGCGACCAATTACACCTTGCGCCCGACGTGCAGGCTGGTTTTACCATGATGTTGTTGCGCTTATTGGCGTTTGCACCCGCCAAAAATACATCCGCAGGAGTTGCGCCCGCAAAAAAGTCATAGCGGCGAGCGCGCCAGTTCGCGCAGCACCTCAAGCCGCAGCACCTTCCACGCCGCTGCCCGCGCAAGCACCGCAAGCCACCGTGCAGCAGTCGGTTGGTGGCTATGATGACGAGCCGCCGCCTGATTATGATGATGTTGGTTTTGCGGACAATTATGATGATTATGATTTGCCCGCCAAGGCTGTCGCCCCAAGGATTGCGCCCAATGTGCACCGTGCTCAAGCACCTGCGGGCGATGGCGCGGCTGTCGCGCCGCGTGTGCCATCCAAAATCGCGCCACCGCCGCGCCCAGCCAGCGCTGCCGCATCAAGCCGTGTGGTCAAAAAAACCGCTGATTTGCCCAAGGTCAATTTAACGCGCAGTGAAAATTTACCAGATTGGCTTGAATTGATACACAAATTGCGTTTGACGGGGCTGGCCAAACAGCTGGCGCAACAAAGTGAACTGGTTATTTTTGAAGACAACCGACTCGAAGTGTGTTGCGAGAGCCGGGTGTTGGCGGGCAATCTCGTGGCAATTAAAGCGCTTGAGGCGGCGGTCAATCAGCATTACGCAGATGCGCCCAAAGCGGTCAAGGTGCACGTGGGCAAAGTCAGCGCAACCCCCGCCAAAGTTCAAGCGCAAATCAAGCACGAAGAGCTCGCTGGCGCCCAAGCAATTGTGGCGCAAAACCCAACCGTGCAAGCCTTGGTGGCGGCGTTTGATGGCATGATTTTGCCCAACTCAATTAAGGCGATTTAGGATAAAATCACGCCCAGCATTTATTTTCAATCCAACAAAAGGACATATCCCATGATGAAAAATCAACTCGCAGGCTTGATGAAGCAAGCGCAAAAAATGCAAGACGACATGAAAAAAGCCCAAGACGAATTGGCCAATGTTGAGGTTGAGGGGCAATCGGGCGCAGGCATGGTTAAAGTCACCATGACGTGCAAATACGATGTGAAACGTGTGTTGATTGATCCATCTTTGTTGGCGGATGACAAAGACATGCTTGAGGACTTGGTGGCAGCGGCCGTCAATGATGCGGTGCGCCGCGTAGAAGCAACATCAAGCGAGCGCATGAGCGGCTTAACCGCAGGGATGAATATGCCCGCAGGGTTTAAAATGCCGTTTTAATCGGTCAAAACGCTGCAACACACTGCAACACTGTAACGTGCGGCGAATTCAGTAAAGCCGCACAAAGCAATGTTAAAACATTCAAAAACCAGCCAATTTGGCTGGTTTTTGAATGAAAAGGGCGGTATCCAAAGGGCGGTAAAAATTATTTGGCGTAGCGCGCAATCGCCAAGTCCGCCGACTCGATCTCGCCAACTTTGCCGCTGATTAAATCGGCCGTCAACTTACCTGAGCCGCATGCCATCGTCCAGCCCAGCGTGCCGTGACCTGCGTTCAGCCATAGGTTTTTAATTGGCGTGGCGCCGATAATTGGCGTGGAGTCAGGCGTGACAGGGCGCAGTCCTGTCCAAAAGCTCGCCTTTTGCGTGTCGCCAGCATTCGGGTACAGCTCGTTGACCACCATTTCCAGCGTGGCGCGGCGTGATGCAAGCAAATCTTTGTTGTAACCACGCAACTCCGCCATGCCGCCCACGCGAATCCGATTCTCAAAACGCGTGATGGCGATTTTGTACGTTTCATCCAAAACCGTAGACAACGGTGCGCAAGCCGCATCGTTAATTGGCACCGTGATTGAGTAACCTTTTATTGGGTAAATTGGCACATCAAGACGGCCTTTGAGCAGAAATGGCGTGTAAACACCCAGCGTACAAAGCACCGCATCGGCGTGGTAAACCGCATTGGCGCAGCGCACGCCAGTGGCGGCGTTGTTTTGCAGCAGCAATTCATCCACGCTGGTATTGTAGACAAATTGCACGCCTTGATTGGCACACAGTTCGGCGAGCTTTTGGGTGAACAAATGACAATCGCCCGTCTCATCATTGGGCAAGCGCAAGCCACCCACCAGCGGTACGGTGCTATTGGCCAGTGCAGGCTCTGCAGCAATCACGCCTTGCAGATCAAGCAACTCAAACGGAATCCCAAATTCGCTTAAAACGCGGATGTCGTTTTGCGCGGCATCAAGCTGCTTGGTGGAGCGAAAAAGCTGCGTGGTACCTTGTTGGCGCCCGTCATATGCAATGTTTTCATGCGCACGCAATTCAATCAAACATTGGCGCGAATACTCGGCCAATCGCACCATGCGAGATTTATTGACTTGATAACGCTCTGGCGAGCAGTTTTGCAACATCGCCGCCATCCACTTGATTTGCGCCAAACTCCAATCAGGCCGAATGGTGAGCGGCGAGTTTTTTGCAAACAGCCATTTAAATGCTTTGACAGGAATGCCCGGCGCAGCCCAAGGGCTCGCGTAGCCTGGTGAAATTTGGCCCGCATTGGCAAAGCTCGTGTCCAGCGCAGCCTTGGCGTGACGCTCAATCACGGTCACTTCGTGTCCCGCTTTTGACAAATAATAAGCGCTGGTCACGCCAATCACGCCGCTGCCCAAAATAATAATTTTCATCATGAACCTCACAGAAAATGGTTTGCAAAATAAAAGCCACATATTTTAAAGGCATTAATCGATAAGTTTTGCTATGGTAATCAATAATTGGTAGAATAACTTTCTGAATTTTTTAACTAAAATGATAAATAATGAGGTTTTATGCGCGTAGAGAAAAAAAGCAACAAGTTGCTGGATAAAATTGATCGCAAAATTTTAGCAATTTTGCAGGTGGACGGCCGCATTGCGATGACCGAATTGGCGGAAAAAGTTGGCCTATCGCTCACACCATGCATTGAACGGGTGCGCAGGCTTGAGCGCGACCGCGTGATTTTGAGCTATCACGCACGTCTGAACCCAATGGAATTGGGTGCCACATTACTGGTTTTTGTTGAAATTAGCCTGAGGGATATGGCCAACGGCAAGTTTGAAGAGTTTCGCCGTGCGGTGCTTGAAGTAGAGCAAGTGCAAGAATGCCACTTGGTTTCAGGTGACTTTGACTATTTAATCAAAGCGCGGATTCGTGAAATGTCAGAATACCGCCAGTTGCTTGACGTGCTTTTACGCTTGCCCGGCGTGGCCAACTCCAAGAGTTATGTGGTGATGGAAGAGATTAAAGAGACCTTGGCGCTGTCCGTGAACAACATCGCAGTATCGGCTGTTTAAACCTTCTGCCTCAAAGTCAAATAAATCGACTTGTATCATTGGCGCGTGTGCCGTATAATGCCCAGTTTACAAGTTTATGCTTGTTGTGCGACGTGTCCGCATGACAAATTGATTGACCCCGAACCAATGCAGCCCATCTAACTGCACTGAATCGGTTAACAAATATAAGTTAATATTTTTTTTATATTTTTAATGTTTTTATAATTTAGTTCAAAGGAATTCAAAATGGTAGTTATTCGCATGGCTCGTGGTGGTTCAAAAAAACGTCCTTTTTTCAACATCGTAGCTGCTGACTCACGCAACCGCCGCGACGGCCGTTACATCGAACGCGTTGGTTTTTACAACCCATTGGCCTCTGAAGGCGTTGAAGGCTTGCGTATCGCAGCCGACCGTTTGGCTTACTGGCAAAGTGTTGGCGCTCAATTGAGCCCAGCAGTTGCACGTTTGGTTAAAACGATTAAAGCCGCTTAATTCATTATGGCAACGTTTATTCCAAAGCGCGTGGCCGCAAAGCCGAGCGCCACTGACACAAACGTCGCCCCCAATGATCTGGTCATCGTCGCCCGCTTAGGCGTGGCGTACGGTTTAAAAGGATGGATTAAACTCCATCCTTTTTCGCATGCACCTGATGCACTTGAGCATGCGGCAGTTTGTTGGATTGCGCCGTATCTCCCCAATCAAACTGAGGTGCCGCAATCCGCGTGGCAAGCGGTGACGCTCAAAGGCTTTAAACCGCATTCGGATGCTTGGGTGGCTGAGTTTCACGAATGGGCAGGGCGCACAGACGCAGAAAATCACAAGGGCTGGCAAGTTGCGGTGGCGCGAGCTGATTTTCCCACAACGGACGATGATGAATTTTATTGGGTCGATTTAATTGGCGCAAGCGTGCTAAATCAAGATGGCGTGACGCTGGGTAAAGTGCACAGCTTGCTTGAATCGGCAGCGCATCCGGTGATGCAAATTATTGGGGATGGCGTTGAATACCTGATTCCATTTGTCGGCGTATTTGTGGGCAAAGTTGACGTGGCCGCTAAAGTCATCAACGTGCAATGGGACGTAGACGCAACGGCTTAAACTGCACACGAAATATCATGACCATTCGAATTGACATCATCTCTTTATTCCCAGAAATGTTCCAAGCGCTGACCGAACAAGGCGTGGTAAGCCGTGCGTTTAAAAACGCGCTGGTTGATGTGGTGTACTGGAATCCACGTGAATTTGCGCTCAATGCCTACAAAACCATCGACGACAAATCCTACGGCGGCGGACCCGGCATGGTCATGATGGCAGCGCCTTTGGCTGGCGCAATCCGCGCAGCCAAAGCGCGTCAAACCGATTTAGGCGCAGCGCCACACGTCATTTACATGTCGCCGCAAGGCGGCAAGCTCACCCAAAATTGGGTCAACCAGACCTTAAACACAGTGCAAAAAAGCCACAAACCGCAAGGCTTAATCATTATTTGCGGGCGATATGAGGCAATTGACGAGCGCTTATTTGAGCTGGGGTTGATTGATGAAGAATTAAGCGCTGGCGATGTGGTGGTCTCAGGCGGCGAATTGCCCGCCATGCTGATGCTTGACGCGCTGCTGCGCTGCGTGGACGGCGTCCTCAATGACGAAAAATCGGCGCAACAAGACTCGTTTTCGGACGGTCTGCTTGATTGCCCGCACTACACCCGTCCAGAAATTTTTGAAGACTTGAGCGTCCCCGACGTGCTTTTGTCTGGAAATCATGCTAGAATCGCACGCTTTCGTCGAGAGCAACAATTACGTGTCACGCAATCGAAACGCCCTGATTTAATCGAAGCAGCATCAAAGCAAGGGTTATTAAGCGTGGCTGACAACCAGTTTTTGCGCAAAATCAATTAGATTTTGCACAAAAAAGAAGTGGGCAATCGTGTTGATAAACCCACAGATAACAACCCATCCTCTGATTGCCCTGAAATGTAGAGGCAAAATATGATGGTTACGGAGTTAAATATGAACTTGATTCAAATCTTAGAGCAAGAAGAAATCGCTCGTTTGGGTAAAACCATTCCAGAATTTGCACCTGGCGATACAGTCGTTGTGAGTGTAAATGTCGTTGAGGGTACACGTAAACGTGTGCAAGCTTTTGAAGGCGTGGTTATTGCCAAACGCAATCGCAGCTTAAACTCATCTTTCATCGTACGTAAAATTTCATCTGGCGTAGGCGTTGAGCGTACATTCCAGTTGTACTCACCAATCATTGCAGGCATTGAAGTCAAACGCCGTGGTGATGTTCGTCGCGCCAAGTTGTACTACTTGCGCAGCCGTTCAGGTAAATCTGCACGGATTAAAGAAAAATTGCCAGCACGCAAAGTGGTGGCAAAAGCAGCGGTTTGATCTTGAACCAACGCAAAAAAATCGCAGCCCTCGGGCTGCGATTTTTTTGTGCGGTGCCATTTGCAAAAGAAAAGCAGCTTACTTAAAGGCCAAAAAAAGCCCGTTTATAGGGCATATTTTGTTGATTGGATGATGAAATCCATTTCGTCTGGATTGTATGGTTTATAAGCATCAATCTCGTTATGTACAAACCCATCAAGGGTTTGTGAACGATGCAAATGCACAAACGAGTAAAATTAACGCCACTATTGAGGCAAGAGATTTGGTCTGGCGGATAAATACCAAAACCAAGCCTACAAAACCAAGCCTACAAAACCAAAACCGAATGAGCGCTTGCGCATCACACCAGTCGCCCGACGCTTGACAAAGTTTTAGCGCGTGCCGCTTATGGCGAATTTTTACCCAGCCAAAGCATGCGCAAAGATGACATGAGCATCACCTATCGACTCAGGCTTTTGGCCAAAATCGAAGCCGCCATACTCGAATGCAAAGAAGCGCGGCGTTACAACAAGGCCTACCCAGGCTGTTATTGTATGCTTGATGCCAAATCGGCGTCTGATAATTCTGACACTGTTTCTGGCGAAAAATAACCCGCTAAAATGGTATAAACGACAAGCGCCTCTTGATGAGGCGCTTTTTTATTGGCAAAACATAAAAAACGAGTTGAAATTTTGATTGATAAGCCACAAAAAATCGAGCTTGCGCTACAATGTGCGCGTACAGAATTATAAAAGGAGATGAGATGAGTTTAATCGCTATTTTGGGCGCGTTTTTTTTGGAGCAAATTTTCCCGCTCAGCAGTTACACGCAAGTGCGCATGAAAATCCGAGGCGCGGTTGATTATATTGAGCATGCATTGTCTGCGGACAACGCCAAGCCATGGCAGATATTTTGGTTCATTACAATCGTAGGCGCTTTGCTTGCAGGCTTGGTTGGCCTGATTTTTGATCAAATTAGCGCCGTGCTTTACGTGGTCTATATGCTGTTAATTCTGTATGTCACGCTGGGGATTCGGCAATACAGCCACTTTTTCAGTAAAATTCGCAACAGCTTAAGCGCAGGCGACGGCGATGCCGCGCGTGCTGCGTTAGCGCAATGGTTGCAAGAAGAAGCCGAAGTCACAGGCTATCGTGGCAATTTGGTGCCTGAACGGTTGTCAGATACCGAATTAATGCGCCAATCACTTGAGCTTGCATTGTTGTCAAGCATTCGCTATGTCTTTGGCGGTCTATTTTGGTTCTTAATGTTTTCGATTGTGGGGCTCGGTCCTGCAGGCGTTGTGTTTTATCGATTGGCTGATTTTATCGCACGGCGCTGGATTCTACGCGCACAAGGCAAGCGCGATGCATTTACCATTTACGCTTATAAAATGATGCATTGGATTGATTTTTTACCTGTGCGCTGCGCGGCGATTGTATACGCAGTGGTCGGCAACTTTGAAGACGCCATGCATTGCTGGCGCACGCAAGCCAAAAAACTACGCGGTTTGGGTGAAAGCGATGCGTCATCCGTAATTTTGACTGCGGGCGCGGGCGCATTAAATATCACGCTGCGCGATGGTTTAATGGTCAAAAATCTAGAGGCGATGGATGAACACGAGTTTGCGCTGTATGGCAACGCTGAGGCGCCCGCACCTGATGGTGAACCAGCCACATTAGCAGGGCAGATTGGGATTGGTCAAATACCTGATGCACGAACCCTTGAAAGCGCAGTAGGTATATTTTGGCGCTCAATGCTGTTTGTACTGATTTTATTGATGATGCTCACTTTAAGTAAGCTGATTGGCTAATTTTCTTTTTATCTTAAAATGGACATTCATAAAAAATCTAGCAAAAATGAATGTAAGAGCCAAAAGCCAAAAGCCAAAAGCCAAAAGCCATGACAATTGTCATGGCTTTTTTTAGGCTTGATTCATAAATGATGAAAAATATTCACGGTCAATGCCACACATTTTAAACACAATGTGGCACAATCTACCAGCCAAAAATGGCCATAATTCAAACAACACTGAAAAGTGAGGAGCTCTTTATATGGAACGTCGATCGTTTTTAAAAAAAGCCAGCGTTGCGGCTGGTGCAGGTGTATTGGCCGCATGCGCGGGTAAAACAGAAAGTACTGGTGCTGCAGGCGCAAATCCCAAATTAGAATGGACGCTTGCATCCAGTTTCCCAAAGAACCTGGACACGATTTTTGGCGGCGCTGAGCTCTTTGCCAAGCGCGTAAAAGAGTTGTCCAGCGGCCAATTCATTATCAGCGTCAAAGCGGCTGGCGAGATTGTGGCAGGTACGCAAGTGCTTGATGCGGTTAAAAACAAAACCGTGCAAATCGGCCACACATCCTCTTATTATTACTTCGGCCAAGACGCGACATTTGCATTTGACACCGCCGTGCCATTTGGCATGACCTCGCGCCAACACAATGCGTGGATGCTGCATGGTGGCGGCCAAGAGCTCATGCGTGAGTTTTTTAAAGCACACAATGTGGTCAATTTTATGGGCGGCAATACGGGCACACAAATGGGTGGTTGGTTCAAAAAAGAGATCAAATCCGTTGAGGACTTAAAAGGCCTAAAATTCCGCGTGGGCGGCTTTGCAGGCAAAGTATTGTCTAAATTGGGCGTTGTGCCACAACAACTGCCAGGCGACCAAGTCTACCCAGCACTGGAAAAAGGCACGATTGATGGCGCAGAATGGGTGGGCCCGTATGATGATGAAAAACTCAGTTTCTATAAAGTCGCGCCGCATTATTATTACCCAGGTTGGTGGGAAGGCGGCGCGAGCCTGTCTTTTTACGTCAACAGTGAGGAATACGAAAAGCTGCCTGAGTTGTACAAATCCATCATCGCCGCCGCGTCCATGGAAGCGCACACGGATATGCAGGCAAAATATGATGCCAAAAACCCAGAAGCAATGGCCAATTTGATGAAAAATGGCACACAGTTGCATCCGTTCCCAGACGATGTCATGGCGGCGTCTTTTAAAGCCACGCAAGAGGTTTTTGCTGAGGAATCGGCCAAAAACCCCGCGTTTAAAAAGGTGTTTGATCAGTGGATTAAGTTCCGCTACAACGAAGTTCAATGGTTTGGGATTGCAGAAAAATCGTACACGGATTTTACGACCAGCAACCCTTGGAATCCTTAATTTAGGTGTTCTAGGCTTTAAAAATGCATAAAGTCGCATAAAGCCGCATAAAAACCGCGCCCAAAATTTGGCGCGGTTTTTATATGTTTTTGCATGTTTTTACATGTACTTTGACAGGCGATGGCTAAAAAACATCTCGCTAAAAAATCCCACACCAATTAATGCAACCAGCAAGAGTAGGGCGCGGACGCGCTGGCTGCGAGTGGCTTGGTAATTATAATAAAACGCCTTATCCTGACCCAAACCGCGTGCGCGCAGACTCATCGCGCCGCGTTGGGCATGCCGAATCGCAAAAATAAGCAAAGGCAGCCATTGTAAAAAACGTTGCTTCGCTGACAAGCCGCGCAGCTTGGCATTGAGCGTGATGCGGCTTGATTCGGCACGCAACAATGTAATGGCGCCGATGCCAACCAGCGTTGCATACGCAATGGTGCTGCTAAGGTAACGCCGCTGTAACCCAGACGTAATGACATCGCGCAGATTGACCATTTGCGCTGACAGCAAAGCGACCCAAGTCAATGCCCAAATTTTGAAACCGATGCGATTGGCCTGTGCCAAAACCTGCTCAGGCGTTAGCTCAGGTGCGTGATACAAGCGATTCAGTATCCAAATTGAAATGGACAGGCCAAATGCAAGCGCGAGGCTTTTGAGCGCAAATTTTATGCCTGTGCGCTGTAACAAACCTGCAAGGCAAAACACGAATGCCCAAGCGGCGAGCGTGTGCCACTGAAATGGCAGGGCGATTGCAATGAAAAAAATCCACAAAATCAGCCACAAATGCGCATCATGGAAACAACGTCCACGAATCGGCGCATTGGTTTGAGTCGGATGCGCTGAACTCATACGCTGCCGTCCATCACGTGCAGCTGCCCATTGTCAATCTGCCAAATTTGATTGGCAATCGCATCTTGCACCGTAACATCATGCGTGATAACAATCAGCGCATGCCCGCGCTGTTTGAGTTGCACAATTAACTGAATGATTTTGAGCGTATTCAGCGCATCTTGGCCAAACGTGGGCTCGTCCAATAAAATCAAAGGGCGCTGCTGAAAACACGGATAAAGCAAGGTCAAACGACGTTTTTGCCCCTCGGACAATTGATGCGGTGATCGATGTGCGGCATCAGGCAAACCAATATGCGTCAGCACGGATTGCGGCTCAGCCACGCCCAATTGTGCCAGTTCTTCGGCCACGGTATCAAAATAAAAATGGCTGTCGGGATGCTGAAAAACATACGCCATTTGGTTGGCGGGTTTTTTGAGCGGCGCACCATTCAGGCACAGTGACAATTGGCCCGATAATGGTTTTAGCGTACCGGCCAACGTATTAAAAAAAGTTGACTTTCCCGTGCCATTTTCCCCCAACAAAACCGCGCATTCGCCTGAATTCAAACAAGCCGTGGCGGTAAACAAGCGCCGATTGCGGTAACCAATCTGCAAAGAATCGAGCTGCAAGCTAACGCCTTGAGGGATTGCTTGCTGCGCAATCGTGTATGGGCTGGCCACGGCCTGAACCCTTAAATCATCGGCTTGTCGCGCTTGCCACTGCGCAACACTCATTGACGTAATCACACCATCATCGGCCACATGCCAACAAATATCGGCCAGCGCAGCCACGTGCGGGTGATGGTCAATCAACACCATGCCAACTTTGCCCTTAAGCGCTGCCAAATGCGCATAAAACGCATCGCGCATCGCAGGGTTTAAAAATGCGCTTGGCTCGTCAAACGCCAGCCATTGAGGCTCAACTGCCAGCATGGACGCAAGCAGCAAACGTTGGCTCAAACCGTGACTCAAAATAGCGGTGGGCGCAAACTCATCATCAGCCAAGCCAAAATCGGCCAACCAATGTCGTGCCGCCAACATCGCCGCTTGAGACCAGTGCGCATTCTCCATTGGAAAAAAAAACTCCTCACCCACGCGCTCATGAATGATTTGTGACAACGGATTTTGTGCAATATAAGCCGCACCCTCAAACGCATTGGGCTGCGCACCCGTCAATGTGCCCGCGATAAACTCTGGAAAAAAACCTTTGAGTAAATTTAAAAAAGTGCTTTTGCCGCTGCCGCTGTTACCAACCAGCCAAATCACGTGGTTGGCTGGGGCGTGTAACGTTTGCTCTAACAACAAACCCGCAGCGCTGCGGGAAAATTGAAACGAAAACGGTGCAATCGTTTGGCTCATGATTGTGGTGCGTCACTTTTACTTTGCTGCGCTTGCGCAATTAAAAAAACATCAATCAAACCTGTTTTAAGCAAGCGCAGCGACAAATAACGCCCCAAAAATGCCGCCAAAACCACCGCTGAAACCATAAATGAAGCCAACTGCAACAGGTTTAAGCCCAGCGGCAGTTTGGCGTATTCATACATCAAGTAATCGTAGCTGTAGCTCAATAAAGCCGAGGCTGCCGCCGCCAGCGACAATACAAAAATTGACCAATTTCGATATAAAAACAAAGCGAATATGAGCTCAGCACCCAAACCTTGAATAAAACCATATACAAAAGCTTGCATGCCCCACTGTGTGATAACGCCTTCAACCAATGCTGCTAAAACCGAGGCAAACACCGCAATCCCAGGTTTTCGAATCAAATCGCTTAAAAAAACACAGGCCAACACCCATAACCCAGAACTTAAGTATTTCAGACCTAAAGGTTTTAAAACTGGCTTGGTCAACTCATAGACTTGCGTCCAAGCCCAATACCCAACGCCAATCGCCGCCGCAATCACAGCGGCAGTTAGCCACTCTTGCAGCGTGATGGATTTGAAAAGTTGTGGGATGGTAAGACGGTTTTGATGTGAAGCAGGGGCGTGTGTCATGAGTATCCTTTCCTACGCGGGGATTATCCCGAATCAGGTTCAGCGGTATTTCTCAGCCCGACTGTGACAAACAGTGAGCACCCGCAGGTTAATGTGAGTGCGGATTATCAGGCGAGCCGTACTTAAAGTCAACTCAAAAAAATGTAAAAAATCATAAAAAAACGTAAAAAACCGCCCTTGTGACAAGGGCGGTTGGTTGTTAATTGATTATCGCTTACCAATTAGTTGCTAGGAATAAAATCAAACTGCGGCTTGGTTTTATCCGCAGGCTTGGCTGGCGTGGTATTGGTAGGCACCACAGGCTTTTGTGGCAACGGCACGGACAACTCCACTGCTTGAGTTGTCTGACCGGATTGCACCGCCGATGTTGCCCCGACTTTATTCGCACCATTTGGTGTTGAAATCATGTTTGGAAACGCAATAATCAATCCGACCATAACCACCTGAATCATCACAAATGGAATAGCGCCCAAATAAATATCTTTGGTTTTGACCTCCGGCGGCGCAACCGAACGCAAATAAAACAGCGCAAAGCCAAATGGCGGATGCATGAACGAGGTTTGCATATTGACCGCAAGCAAAACGCCCAACCAAACCAAGTCAATCCCCATTTTGTGCGCAACCGGCGCAATCAGCGGCACCAAAATAAATGACAGCTCAAAAAACTCCAAGAAAAATGCCAACACAAAAATTAACAAATTAATCGCAATCAAAAAGCCAATCGTGCCACCAGGAATGCCCGCGAGCAAATGCTCCACCCATTCAGGGCCATGAATTCCTTGAAAGACCAAGTTAAACACAGTTGAGCCGATTAAAATCATCAGGACAAAGCTGGTGAGCTGGGTGGTGCTGCTCATGGCTTGTTTCATTTTTGGCAAGTCAATCCGCTTTTTGAACAACGCAAGAACAATCGCACCGACTGCGCCAAAAGCGCCGCCCTCGGTTGGGGTTGCAATACCGAGTAACACCGTACCAAGCACCAAAAATACCAATGCCAACGGCGGAACCATCACAAAAATAACGCGTTGCGCCATGTCGCTGAGCAAGCCAAGGTGAAATGATTTATTGAGCAATGCGCCGATGTAAACCGCCGCGACCCCAACTGCCACCGCAACCAGCAAAGAGCGACTCCGTGACAAATCAACCGTGTCCGCGCCCCAAAGAAGGTTCGTAGGTGAAACAGACTGCGTGCTCAAATGATAAAAAACCAAGGTTAAAATAGTGGCGGTCAGCGTCATCAGCAGCAAGGACATGCCGCCAGATTGACCATGATTGGTTTTGGCAAAAATACGTGCGCTTAATGGCAGCGCTGGCACCCAAGTGGGTTTGAATACAGACACCAAAAGAACATAAAGCAAATACATGCCAACCAGCATAAAACCGGGCTTGAATGCCGCATTGTACAAATCGCCCACCGATACATTGAGCTGGCTGCCAAGAATAATCAGCACCAAAGAGGGCGGAATGATTTGCGCCAAAGTGCCAGAAGCGGCAATCACGCCAGACGCGACCCGTTTGTCGTAACCATATTTGAGCATGAGCGGCAAAGAAATCAAGCCCATAGAAATCACGGAAGCTGCGACCACACCGGTGGTTGCAGCCAACAGCGCACCGACCAAAATCACCGCATACGCCAGCCCGCCACGCACCGGACCAAAGAGTTGACCGATGGTTTCCAGCAAGTCCTCAGCCATGCCGGAGCGCTCCAAAATCAGCCCCATAAAGGTAAAAAAAGGAATGGCCAGCAGCGTGTCATTGGTGAGAATGGTATAAATTCGGCTGGGCAATGCTTGCATGAGGTTGGGGTTCAAAACCCCAACCGCAATACCAATGGCGGCAAAAAGCAGGCCATTGGCAGCCAAAGAAAAGGTAATCGGAAAGCCCGACAGCAAAAAAACAACCAAGCCGATAAACATCAGCGGGGCCAAATTATTGGCTAAAAATGCCATAAACATCTCCTCAAAATTACGTGGTTGCAGCCGCTATGATTGCGGCAGCTATTATTTTTGTTGAATCGCATCAATGTATGCTTTAACTTCATCGTCAGGATTTTGTCCTGCTTTGCGAAACGCATGAAACGCCATTTTTCCTTGTAAATAAGCCACGCGTTTAATCAATTCAGACACGCCTTGTAAAAGCAGTGGAAAAAACCCCAAAGGCAACAAAATTTTGGTTGGCCACAACAACAAAGGGCTGTTGCCCGAATGCTCGCCGCTGGTAAATGATTGCATAAAAAAACCAAAGCAGAGCATCAAAACCAGCGCGCAGACTGGAAACATGAAGAAAATAATCCCAATGATGTCCAGTTTGACTTGCGTGCGCTCAGAGTAGCGCGCCACCAAGACATCAATCCGAACGTGTTCGTCTTTCTTGAGTGTATAAGCAGCGGTGAGTAAAAATATGCCGCCAAAAAAGATAAATTGCGACTCAAATAAGATGTTTGATACATGCTGAAACAAAGCCGTTTTACTAAAAAATGTGCGCAGCACCGCATTAAACGTGCTCAGAATGACCGCCACCAACACAGCCCATTGCATGGCAGTGGCAATCTTTGTGTTCATGGTATCGATCCATTTTGAAACGCGCAGCAGCGTGTCCATAAATTCTCCTTTATCAAATTTTAACTGCCGAAGTATATGCGAAGTTTGGCTAAATAACCTAAAAAATGATGGTTTTTGAGCTGCGCCTAAAAAAGTTTGCAGGTGTTTCAGCAATCAATGCGTGCTCTAAAAACAATACGCGTTGTCATTCGGTAATTATTCCAATACACAGGTGATTGGGTAATTGCGCCTTAGTTTTTGTGCCTTGCTGACACATATTTCAGATTTAAAAAACCCACCGTGAATAATCGCGGTGGGTTTTTTAAGACTTTGATTTTTAACGTTTAAATTTTAAATTCTTGATGAAAAGGCCGCTTTTACACGTCTTCTTTGCGCAAATGTGGGAACAGCAACACATCACGAATATTTGGGCTATCGGTAATCAACATCATCAAACGGTCAATCCCAATTCCGCAGCCACCTGTGGGTGGCATACCGTATTCGAGCGCGCGAATGTAATCCGCATCGTAATACATCGCTTCATCATCGCCAGCATCTTTGGCGGCCACTTGCGCCATAAAGCGCGCAGCTTGGTCTTCTGGATCGTTGAGCTCAGAAAAACCATTGGCGATTTCACGGCCAGTCATGAACAATTCAAAACGCTCGGTGATGTTGGCATCTTTATCAGACGCACGCGCGAGCGGCGAGACTTCAACGGGGTAGTCGATAATAAAGGTGGGATTCCACAATAAATGCTCGGCGACTTCTTCAAATAATGCCAACTGCAACGCGCCCAAACCCGCATTTTTCATGGCAGGCGCATTCATGTCAACCCCATTTTTGCGCAACTGCGTGCGCAAAAACTCAAGGTCGGTCAAATCCGTGCCAACATAGCTTGGTGCGTATTTTTCAATTGCGCCCACAATACTCAAACGGTCGAACGGTTGCGACAAATCAAGGGTTTTTCCTTGATATTGCAAGACCGCGCTGCCGGTGGCGTGGGTTGCGACGTGGCGCAAAATGCTTTCGGTGTAGTTCATCAACCAATGATAATCGGTGTACGCAGCATAAAACTCCATCATGGTGAATTCAGGGTTGTGGCGCGGGCTCACGCCTTCATTCCGAAAGCTGCGGTTGATTTCAAACACGCGCTCAAAACCGCCCACAATCAAGCGCTTGAGGTACAACTCAGGTGCGATGCGCAAAAACATTTCCATGTCCAGCGCGTTGTGATGGGTTTTAAATGGCTGTGCCGACGCGCCGCCCGGAATCGCATGCAACATCGGCGTTTCCACTTCCATAAACGCATGCTCATTCATAAAAGAGCGAATCGCATTCATGGCTTTTGAGCGGGTTTTAAAGGTCTCACGTGTATCGGGTGTGACAATTAAGTCCACGTAGCGCTGGCGGTAACGAATTTCTTGGTCAGCCAAACCATGGAATTTGTCAGGCAATGGGCGCAATGATTTGCTCAACAAACGCAGCTCAGAGCAGCGCACCGATAATTCACCTTTGTTGGTTTTAAACAAAACGCCAGTTGCTGCAATGATGTCGCCCATGTCCCAATGCTTGAAGGCTTCATGTGCGTCCGCGCCCACGCCTTCGTCGTTGATGTAAAACTGGATTTGTCCCGTTGCGTCTTGAACGGTTGCAAAACTCGCTTTGCCCATCACGCGCTTGAGCATCATGCGCCCAGCGATGGTAACTGTGGCGTTTTGCTCCTCGAGCTGGGCTTTATCCAGCGCCTCAAACTTGGTTTGCAATGCGCCTGCGCGTTGCTCGGGTACAAAATCATTTGGGTACGCAACGCCAGACTCGCGCAGGGCTTGAAGCTTGGCGCGGCGCTCGGCAATAATGTTGTTTTCGTCGATGGGTTCAATTTCGGGGGCGTTGTTGTGGCTGTTGTCGGTCATAAGAGTCATCTAAAAATAGAAAATAGAAAATAAAAAATATAAAGCAGGATATAAAATTTAAAAAACCAAGACAAAATTAAAACGCCGTGCAATCAAGCACGGCGCAATCGCTAACGTAAAATTAACGAAGTCCGCTGGCGTTACTTAAAATTTGCTTGACGGTGGCATTTGGATTGCCAACCCAAACCGTTTTTTTGTCAATTTTTGCGACCGATGCAAGGCTTTTGGTGGCAGGATCAAACAACACAAAAGCGATGTTGTCGCCGCATTCTCTTGCTTTGCACGTATCAAGCAAAACGTAGTGCGTGGCGCCGCGGTTGATGAGCTTGCCTGGTGAGGCAGGGCCGCTGCCTTGGCGCATCCATTCAGGAACGGGGACGTTTGAGGCTTTAAATGCTTTAAATAAAGCGGTTCTAAATGTGCCGTTGCGGTTCCAATCAAAATAATATGACTGCTTGATTTTCTTTTCAGTCAGCGAATTAAAATCGGTGATTTGCAGCGCATTGGCGCTCAACGAGCCAAACGCAAGTGCGGCGCAAAGGCCGGTGGCGGTGATTTTTGAAAACATCATTTTTAAACTCCCTGTTTTAAACTGGCTTCAATAAAGGCATCTAAATCGCCGTCAAGCACTTTGGTGGTGTTGGAAATTTCAACATTGGTGCGCAAGTCTTTAATTCGCGATTGATCCAGCACGTACGAGCGGATTTGGTGCCCCCAACCCACATCGCTTTTAGACGCTTCGAGTTTGTCTTGCTCGCCTTGGCGTTTGCGTAATTCTAACTCAAACAATTTTGATTTCAACATTTGCATCGCTTCGGCGCGGTTGCGGTGTTGCGAGCGGTCGTTTTGGCATTGCACCACCACGCCTGTGGGCAAATGCGTCAAGCGCACAGCAGAATCGGTTTTATTGATGTGTTGACCACCAGCGCCCGAAGCGCGATACGTATCCACGCGCAAATCAGCAGGGTTGACTTCAATCTCAATCGATTCATCAACTTCTGGGTAAATAAAAATACTCGCAAACGATGTGTGACGCCCACCAGACGAGTCAAACGGCGATTTGCGTACCAAACGATGCACGCCTGTTTCGGTGCGCAACATGCCATATGCGTATTCGCCATCGACTTTGAGCGACGCGGATTTAATCCCCGCCACGTCGCCTGCGGATTCTTCTAAAATTTCGACTTTAAAATTTTTGCGTTCGCAATAACGCACATATTGGCGCAACAGCATTGACGCCCAATCGCACGCCTCAGTGCCGCCCGCGCCCGCTTGAATGTCAATAAAACAGGGATTTGGATCCATTGGATTGGAAAACATGCGGCGAAACTCGGCCTTGGCGATTTCGGCTTCAAGCGCCTGAATGTCAGATTCGAGCACCACAATCGTTTCGATGTCGTCTTCCATTTGCGCCATTTCAAACAATTCGGCGGTGTCGGATTGGTGCTGCTTGACGTGTTCGAGCATGTCAATGGTGCTGTCGAGCAATTTTTTTTCTTTGCCCAATTCTTGGGCGCGTTTGGAGTCATTCCAAACCGCAGGGTCTTCTAGTTCGGCATTAACAACGGTTAAACGCTCGTGTTTTGTGGCGTAGTCAAAGATACCCCCAAAGCGCATCAATGCGCTCGCGAAGGTCGCTTAATTGGTTTGAAAGGGCGTTGATGCGTTCGATTTCCATGATTGCCTAAAATTGTGTCAAATAAAGTCCGCCATTATAGTGGGGAATGCGCAAAATTGCCAGTCAGATGCGCGTTGATGAAATAGGCGCTCAACCTCAGAATGGCTTATAAAAAGCACTGGTGCTATTGTGCTATTGAACTTTAGTATTTCAAATTTCAGCGCTAAATTGCAGCGTTAGATTTTAATTTTTCACCTTGGCACAACCATCATTCTGATGGTTTGCGGCGCGCTCGAGCCCGCTCTAAGGCGGCCAAAACCAATGATTGCTTTGAAGACGTATCATCAGTTACTTCAGATGTGCTGACCGAGCTTGCGCTAGATGTGGCGTGGCTTGCAGCTTCTTGTGCCAAACGCGCATTGCGCTGCTCAAACGCAATTTTTGCGCGCTGCGCATCCAGGTTAGACCAAGGAGCGCGCACCGCCGCAGGCATTTCGATGCAATCGACAGGGCAGGGCGGCACGCACAAACCGCAGCCTGTGCACAAATCGGCCAGAACCGTGTGCATGAGTTTATTCGCCCCAACAATCGCATCAACTGGGCACGCCTGAATGCATTTGGTACAACCAATGCAATCGGCTTCCACAATCAGCGCCACCGCAAGCGGTAACTCTTGACCATAATCCGGGTTGAGCGGCACAACCGCACGGCCAGTCAATTGAGCCAAAGTCGCAATCCCTTGCGCACCACCGGGCGGACATTGGTTAATCGGTTCATTATTTTCAACAATCGCACTGGCATAAGGCTTGCAGCCGCTAAAGCCGCATTGCGTGCACTGCGTTTGTGGCAACGCCTGATTGATGCGCTCAATCAACGCGGTTTGGGGATTCAACGTCATGATGAGTTAACTGAGCCACAACGCGGTCAGCGCAAGCGTTGCGGGCAAGGTTTGAATGTAAATGATTTTTCTCGCCGCACTCATTGCGCCATAAACACCTGCAATCGCCACGCAGACTAAGAAAAATGTTGCAATTTGCGCGCCAAACGCAACCACAGGATGCGTCAACGCCCAAATCAGACCAGCGGCCAAAAAGCCATTATAAACGCCTTGATTGGCCGCCAAAACCTTGGAGTTTTGGGCTTGCTGTGGTGTCATTGCAAATGCTTTGTGACCACGTGGCGTGTCCCACAGAACCATTTCAAGGTACACAATGTACAGATGAATCAGCGCAACCAAGGCAATTAAAATTTGAGCAAGTAAAGACATAAAAATCCGTTCATAAAAAGTGTGGGGCAAAATGATGGGGCATTTGGCGAAGCGATGCCTTTGCCGCGCCTTTAAAGCCCAAGTTTAGCCCGCTTGAGCGGCCTGCGCCAAAGCGACTCGAATCCGCTCAATCACCTCACGCCAGTCGTTTTTCGTCTGTTGTCTAAAATAAGTGGTGTTGTGATACCAAAAACTTGTGGTGCGGCTTTTACCATGACGCCAGTCAGGGTGGTGAATGAGCGGCACCCATGTTTTTGTGCCCAAGCCGCCTGCCAAATGAGACACGGATGTGTCAACCGTAATCACCAAATCAAGGTTTTTGATGATGGCTGCGGTGTCATAAAAATCCATTTGATCCAAACTAAAATCCACCATATCAAGGTCAGGCATTTGTGCCGCTTCTGCGCCGCGTTCGTGGTTTTGTAAGCTGATAAACTCGACATCATCAATTAAGTCGGCCAGCGGCGCAAATAGTGGCAGCGCAATGCTGCGTCGGCTGGCGGATAGCTCAAAGCGGCTCACCGTTTCAGCGCTGACTGTTCCCCACATTAAGCCCACGCGGAATCTGCGTTTGCCGTCCAGCGCTTGGCGGCCAAGCTGCTCAATTTGCTGATTGTAATAAGCGATTCGTTCATTATCGACAGAAAAATAGGGCGTTTGGTTTTGTTCAAAATCAGCATGACTGGCCCGAAAACGCGCCAATAAGTTCCCTATTGGAATCTGCACATCAATTTGCAACCCAGCCAAATCAGCAGGTTGATCATAGTTGTGCGCCAACACGGCTTTTGCTTCAGGAAAACTGTGGTGAAATAAACGTGCCAACGGCGCTTTGCAGGCAATCACCACTTGTGAGCCGACCGCTTTTGCTTGCGCGAGAAACTCATTCATGGTTGAGGCAAACATCATTTCATCGCCCAAACCTTGTTCGCCATGCACCAAAATGGTTTTTTTGGCAGGGATTTTGCCCGTTAATAATGGCTGTGGAAACGGATAGTGGTACGCATTATTGAGCCAACTGCAGTTGAAGCGTTTGTTGTAATACTCAAAGCCATTCTTAAAGTTTTCGCGGCGCAATTGCTCAGTTGCGTAACTCCATTCTGCGATAACGTCGTTTTTGTTTTTGAGCAAAACCTTATAAATCTCATCGGTTTTGGCCGTGTCATCAAGGCATTCGTAGCACGCTGCCAAGCGGTTGTAAATATAATCGTACGGCTTGTTCATGGCGAGCAGCTTTTCAAAGCACGCAATCGCACGTTCGATGTGACCTTCAAGGCGCAAGTGTTCACCATAATTCCACAGCGAATCGGCGTGATTTGGATCAATATGTAACGCATTTCGGTAATGCAACATGGAGCGCAACGTTGCGTCATTACCTGGAATCATGCTCGCGTACACGCCCGCGTTAAAGTGATACGCCACATTCAGCGGTGACAATGCGATGGCTTGCTGCTGGCGCCCCAGTGCTTGAGGTATTTGCTCTAAAGCAGCATGCGCAAATGCGGCCAAAAAATAAAAAACATCATTTTGTGGCTGCGCGGTAATCGCTTGATTGGCCAATTCGAGCGCTTGCACGGCGTCATTTTTACTCAGTGCAGCGCGAATGGCGCTTTCCATATCAATTTCAAGCGGTGTGTTGGTAGGCGGCATAGATTCTCTTTTTATATAAATTTATGAGGGTAAGTTTTTAAATTTTTTGTTGGCGTTAGCTTTTTAGGCTGTCCGCCATAAGCTGTGCTTGCTGCGCGGCCAATGCCGCATTTTCTGCTTCAACCATCACACGAATCAGCGGTTCGGTGCCAGATGCGCGAATCAAAATCCGCCCCGCGTCGCCCAACGCTTTGGTGGCCGCATCTTGAGCCGCTTGCAACGGCGCGTGATTTTTCCAATCAAAACCTTTATTGACGCGGACGTTAATCATGGTTTGTGGGTACATTTTGAGTGGCGCAACCAAGTTTTTAAGGCTTTTACCTGCGCGGCGCATGGCGGTTAAAACTTGCAGCGAGCTGACCAAGCCGTCGCCGGTTGAGTGCTGATCAAGGCACAAAATATGGCCTGAGCTTTCACCGCCATAAATCCAGCCGCGCTCTTTGAGCTGTTCTAGCACGTATCGGTCGCCCACATTGGCGCGAGCAAACGCGATGCCCAGTTTGTTCAGCGCTTTTTCTAAGCCCAAATTACTCATGAGCGTACCGACCACGCCATCGACAGGTTTAAACTGGTGCTGCGTCGCGGCAATCGCGTACAGCAGCTGATCGCCATCATAAATCACGCCATCGTTATCAACAATCACCAATCGATCGGCATCGCCATCCAGCGCAATCCCCAAATCAGCGTGGTGTTCGCGCACCGATTGCGCCAGCGCAGCCGGTGCGGTTGCACCAACGTGATCGTTGATGTTCATGCCATTGGGCGACACGCCAATGCTGATAACTTCTGCGCCCAGTTCATGCAAAACATGCGGCGCGATGTGATAGCCCGCGCCGTGCGCAGCATCGACCACAATACGCAAGCCGCGCAAATCCAAATCATTGGGAAACGTGGATTTACAAAATTCAATATAGCGGCCTTGCGCATCGTCAATCCGCTGTGCTTTGCCCAGTTTTTCAGGCGCCACGCAACCCATGGGTTGATCGATTTCAAACTCAATCTCTTCTTCAATATCGTCAGGCAGCTTGTCGCCTTGGGCTGAGAAAAATTTAATCCCATTGTCCTCAAATGGGTTATGCGACGCAGAAATCACCACGCCCGCTTGCAAGCGCAACGTGCGGGTCAAATACGCGATTGCGGGCGTTGGCATTGGGCCGCAAAGCTTCACATCAACGCCAGCGGCCACAAAACCAGCCACCAGCGCCGCTTCAAGTAAATACCCAGAAATCCGCGTGTCTTTACCAATCAGCACGCAAGGGCGCTGCACAATCCCATCATGCGCCAGCACCTTGCCCGCCGCGTAGCCCAAACGCATCACAAAATCAGGCGTAATCGGCGCCACGCCCACACGCCCACGAACCCCATCTGTTCCAAAGTATTTACGAGTCATATTATTATTCCCTTGTTTAAAATATAAATTGTTTCACACAACAGCATAAAAAGCCAATCAAAGCACGGTATTTAAAGCCGCAACATCAAGCCGCAAGCCCAATCACATCAGATAAAACTTAAGGCTGCCCAGCCAACGCCCGCCAAACTTTAATGGCATCCACCGTTTGCGCCACATCATGCACGCGCACAATTTGCGCACCGTGATTCAATGCAAACAGCGCCGCCGCCACGCTGCCCGCAGCGCGATTGTCAACCGCCTTACCCGTTAAATCGCCAATCATGCGCTTGCGCGACACGCCGATTAAAATCGGGCGATTGGGCAATTGAGCCAACTGCTGTAAAAGCTGCACATTATGCGCCAGTGTTTTACCAAAGCCAATCCCAGGGTCTAAACACATCCGATTCAACGCAATCCCCGCCGTGCGCATGCGGGCGATTTGTTGGTTTAAAAAATCGCCGACCTCACGCGTAACATCGGCGTAAGCGGGCGCATCTTGCATGGTTTGCGGCGTGCCTTGCATGTGCATGATGCACAAGCCGCAGTTAGAATCAGCCACCGCATCAATTGCCACAGCGCTGTTAAAACCAGAGACGTCATTAATAATGCTCGCCCCCGCTTCAAGCACGCGCTGCATCACGTATGGCTTTTGGGTGTCAATCGAAATCGGTTTGCCGCAGTCGCGCAGCGCCTCTAATACAGGCATGATGCGCGCCAGCTCCACGCAGGCCGACACTTGCGGCGCATTGGGGCGGGTTGACTCGCCGCCAATATCAATGATGTCTGCGCCATCTTTTATCATTTGATGTGCCTTGGCGATTGCGGCTTGCGCGCTGGCGTGCTGGCCGCCGTCCGAAAAAGAATCGGGCGTGACATTTAAAATCCCCATCACATGCGGGCGGCTTAAATCAAGCTCAAAACGGGCGCATTGCCAAATCAGCGACATATAAACCTACTTTTGAAGTGTTAAGTAACAAAATTAAAAAATTAAAAATTTTAAATGAAATTTAAGGTTTGGCAGGCGTTGCAGCAAGAACTTTTTGGACATCCTCCTGCGTCAACGGCTTAAACTCAAACTGGCGATTGGGCTGCGAGCGAAACAACAGCGATTGCCAAGCAATTTGTGTGCCCTTGGTACTCGCATCGAGCAACTGCAACATCGCTTGCGCCACTTGTTGGCGATCGCACAACTCAAGCGGCCGCACTTGATTGTCGCCCACCACAACCACGCTGTACAGCTGCAAGCCCGTGGCGGTTTTGTCCAAGCTGATGGTGATGTTTTTCCAAGCATCCAAAGGTTTGGCCGTCGCGCAGGCATGAATCGCACCCGCAATCTCTTGGACTTTTTGTTCTGGCGTTAAGGTGACAGGCGCAGCAGGTGCTGCGCTATTTTGCGCCAAACTCAAGTGAGACGCACCCGCCAGCATCAACCCCATCATCAGCTTTTTCATCGTCATTCCCCTATCACAGCGCGTTAATAATTGCCGCGCTCGGCTTGGCTTGGTTTAAGGTATAAAAATGCAAAGACGGCGCGCCCAGCTCAATCAAACGTGCGCACAATTGCGTCACCACATCTTGGCCAAACGCCACAATCGAGGCTTTGTCATCGCCAAAACTGGCCAGTTTCAATCGCACCCAACGCGGCAACTCTGCACCGCACACATCCGAGAACCGCGCCAGCTGGCTGTAATTGGTAATCGGCATAATTCCCGGCACAATCGGCGCGGTCACACCCGCCTTGCGCGCGTCATCCACAAACCGCTCATACGCATCGGCATTGTAAAAATACTGGGTAATCGCCGAGCTCGCGCCCGCATTCATTTTTTCCACAAAATGCGCCAAATCCGCCGCAGGGCTGGTTGATTGCGGATGATATTCAGGATACGCCGCCACTTCAATGTGAAAATGCGCGCCTGTTTGCTCCCGAATAAAACGCACCAAATCAGTGGCGTAATGAAATTCACCCATCCCGCCCATGCCCGATGGTATATCGCCGCGCAACGCCACAATCCGCTGCACGCCTTGGGCTTGCAAGTGGTGCAAAATCTCCAAAATCGTCTCACGCGTTGCGCCCACGCACGACAAATGCGGCGCGGCATCAAACCCCATGGCGCGAATATCGGCCACCGTTGTAAACGTACCGTTTTGGGTCGAACCGCCCGCGCCATACGTGCAAGAGAAAAAATCAGGCTTGAACGGGGCCAAAGCGTGCACCGCTTGGGTGAGTTTTTCAACGCCCTCAGGCGTTTTTGGCGGGAAAAATTCAAAGCTGACGGGAATGTTGAGGCTCATGGTTGTCCTATATAAAAATTAATGGGTCTGATACTGCGCAAATACAAAAAACTCACGGTTGCCGTCGCCGCCTGTAATTGGGCTGGCAAAGTAGTCTTTGACCACAAACGACGCGTCCAAACACGCTTGTAAAATATTGGCCTGTACCGTCGCGTAATCGGCTTCATCTTTAACAATGCCAGCTTTGTTTAATGCGGCAGCGGACAGCTCAAATTGCGGTTTGACCAGCGCGAGCAAGTGCGCACCGTTTTTGAGTAAGCCATCGGTGTCTTCAATGGGCGCAAAGATTGGCAGTACTTTTGTGAGTGAAATAAACGACAAATCGGCCACAATCAAATCAAAGTCTTGCGTGATGGCGTCATCGTCGGGATACGTGTCTTCCCAGACTTCTGTGAATGATTCAACGTCTAAATGGCGCGAATTAAGGTTTTCAAATAACGTCAAGCGTGGCTCATCTGCAAGGCGCGGGTGGAGCTGCCCAGAACCCACATCCACGCCCACAACTTGCGCGGCATTCGCTTGCAACAAACAATCGGTAAAGCCGCCCGTGCTAATGCCCAAATCAAGGCAGGTCAAGCCGCTCACATCAAGCCCCACGTGTTTTAACGCGCCCAATAATTTAATCCCCGCGCGTGAGACAAATTTGTCGGTGTCCGATGGCGCAACCACCAGCACCGCGTCGTCGGTGATTTCATACGCAGGTTTGGTGATGAGTTTCCATTCCGTGCCTTGTTGCATGGTGACGCGCTTGTCAGAAATGATGCGTTGGGCGTGGCTGCGGGTTTCGGCGAGTTGTTGGGTGACTAATACTTGGTCGATGCGGGGCATATAGATTCTTTTAAAAATAGGTGAAAACGGGTTTAATCGTCTTTGGATTGAAAAGCAGGTAAAAACACAGTGGCGCCAGCCCAGCTAATCAAACTGTACAAAATAGAAGCAAAAAGTGCGGTGGAAAAATCGTCAATAATCAGCCCGTCAATCAAGCGGCCAACCATCAGCATAAAGCCCGCGTTGATGACCCACGTAAACAAACCCAGCGTGATGATTTGTAAGGGCAGGGTGAGCACTTGAACCACGGGTTTGATGAATGTATTAAGCAAACCAAGGATTGCCGCTGCGATAAGCGCGGATTGCCAACCGCTGATGTGAATATTTTGAAAGAAAAAGGGCAGCGCCATTAAAGCGGCGGTGTTAATTGCCCAAAGGACGAGCCATTTTTTCATGAGGTGCTTTCAATAATTTGGGGCAAAATTTGTGCGCAAATTGTTGCGCACAAATTTTAGCAAAATAAGCTCAAAAACACGTTTAAATAAGGGTTTGATGAATCAAACCCCTACGTATTTAAAAAAACAATGTTCAATAAAAACAATGTTTAAAAACAACGCTGCTTAATAACGATAGTGCTCAGGCTTGTACGGGCCGTTTTTATCCACGCTGATGTACGCGGCTTGCTCGTCGGTCAATACGGTCAATTTTGCGCCGATGCGTTCTAAATGCAAACGCGCCACTTTTTCGTCCAAATGCTTGGGCAATACATACACTTCGTTTTTGTACTGCGCGCCATTTTGGAAAATCTCAATTTGCGCCAAGGTTTGGTTGGTAAATGAATTACTCATCACAAACGATGGATGACCCGTTGCGCAACCCAAGTTAATCAAGCGGCCTTCCGCGAGCAAAATAATGCGTTTGCCGTCAGGGAATACGATGTGATCAACTTGTGGCTTGATGTTGTCCCATTCCAAATCTTTGATGCCCGCAATGTCGATTTCGTTGTCAAAGTGACCGATGTTGCACACAATCGCTTGATCGCGCATTTTGTCCATGTGTGGGCGGGTAATGATGTTGAAGTTGCCTGTGGTGGTCACAAAAATATCAATTTGATCCACCACGTCTTCAAGACGTACCACGCGGTAGCCTTCCATCGCCGCTTGCAGCGCGCAAATCGGGTCAATTTCAGTAATCATCACCGTCGCGCCCAAGCCGCGCAATGATTGCGCCGAGCCTTTGCCCACATCGCCGTAACCACACACCAGCGCAACTTTACCCGCAATCATCACGTCGGTGGCGCGTTTGATGCCATCGACCAACGACTCGCGGCAGCCATACAAATTATCAAATTTAGACTTGGTCACCGAATCATTTACGTTAATTGCAGGGAACGGCAAGCGGCCTTGCTCTTGCAATTGATACAAACGCTTCACACCCGTGGTGGTTTCTTCCGTCACGCCTTTGATTTGCGCCAAACGGGTTGAATACCATTTTGGCTCGGTTTTGAGTTTTTCACGAATTGAGGCATAAAAAATCGTTTCCTCTTCAGACGTTGGATGGTCCAAAACGCTCAAATCAGACTCAGCGCGTGAACCAATCAGCAACAACATGGTTGCATCGCCACCGTCATCTAAAATCATATTGGCCTGCGCGCTTGCCGCATCGCCATCCCACTCAAAAATTTTGTGGGTGAAATGCCAGTATTCAGTCAAAGATTCGCCTTTAAACGCAAACACAGGCGTGCCAGCAGCCACAATCGCAGCCGCCGCATTGTCTTGGGTTGAGAAAATATTGCACGACGCCCAGCGCACCTCTGCGCCCAAGGCTTGCAAGGTTTCAATCAACACACCGGTTTGAATCGTCATGTGCAACGAGCCTGCAATCCGTGCGCCCGCCAGTGGCTTGGTCGTGCCAAACTCTTTGCGCAATGCCATCAAACCGGGCATTTCGGTTTCAGCGATGTTCAGTTCTTTGCGACCCCAAGCAGCAAGGGTTAAATCGGCAATGTAAGCGTCTTTGGTGATGTGAGCCATTTTGATTCCTATATAAGTAAAAGTGGCGTGGCGCGGATTTTAGGCAACAAAAAACGACGCTCACGTCTAATGATTAAAATTAGAGTGAGCGCCGTTGCGGTGGCGATGCTTGCCACGTCTGCCTCATCGAGCCTAGCGGATTGATTACTCAATCACGTCGCAGCGCCCCTCGATGTGGCGGCACGAAGTATACCATAATTGGGGAAAACTGCTCAATTTTAGCGAAATTGTGTATCGAAAAATCGCCGTTATAAACAATAAAGTAAGACATGGGATTTAAAAAATGGGGCAAATAAAATTGAAGTCAATGTAAAAATTAACACGTTTCCAAACCAGTCAAATACACCCGCAAATCAAATTCAAGCTGATGATAATTGGGCAGCATGTATTGACACAGCTTGTAAAACGCTTTGTCGTGTTCGCGCTCTTTGAGGTGCGCCAATTCATGCACCACAATCATGCTCAAAAAAGCGGCGGGCGCGGTTTTGAATAGGCTGGCAATCCGAATCTCTTTTTTTGCCAACAATTTACCGCCTTGCACGCGAGAAATTGCGGTGTTTAAGCCGAGCGCGTGGTGGGTTAAATCCAGTCGGTTGTCAAAAAACACTTTATCAACTTGCGGCGCGTTTTTTAAAAACTGCTTTTTGAGCGCGTTGACGTATTGATACAGGGCTTTGTCGGTTTGAATCTGATTTGGCTCGGGGTATTTTTGGCTGAGATACGCGTGCAGTTTTTGCTCAACAATCAGTTGGCGGATTTGCGCTTGCAAGCTGTCTGAGTATTGCGTGAGGTATTTTAAGTGCATGAGGTGGTATAATTTTTCGGTTTTTAAATGATGAATGATGCAATTTTAATGAAAGGGCGATGATGCGAATTTTACACACGATGCTGCGAGTTGGGGACCTGCAACGCTCAATTGATTTTTATACCCAAGTATTGGACATGAAATTATTGCGCACCCGCGACAACCCTGAGTACCAATACACGCTGGCGTTTGTTGGGTATGCGGACGAGTCTGAGCAGGCGGTTTTGGAGCTGACATACAACTACGGCGTGAGCCAATATGATTTGGGCAACGCGTATGGGCATATTGCGCTGGGCGTGCCAGATGTGGCGGGCGCTTGCGATAAAATCCGCGCCAACGGCGGCAAAGTCACGCGTGAGGCAGGCGCGGTGAAAGGTGGCTCAACCGTGATTGCGTTTGTTGAGGATCCTGATGGCTACAAAATCGAGCTGATTGAAGCGGATTTTCATGAGCGCAGTGTTTTGTAATGTGCGGTGTGATGCCGTGGTTTTTTAGTCAAAAATAAAATGTCTACGCATTTTGGCCTTTTTTTGCTGATATGATGCGCGGCTGTTTTAAGTTGCTTTGAATCACAAATAGGTCGCGGTGCGGCCTTATTTTTTTGTAACGTTGCAATGAAACCTTGAACAGTAGGGTGGGCATTTATGCCCGCCGATGCAGGCGTAACGTGATTTTAAATGGCGGGCATAAATGCCCGCCATTTAAATTTTGTTTTTCGCCGAAATCCCAATCTTTAAAATACGCAGATTCATCTAAAAAACACCCGTGAATTGAACATCTAAAGAATATCTAAAAAATATCTAAAAACCAGAACAGTTAAACAAATACCATGAAAAAAATCAGCTTATTAAACCGCTTCACCATATTGTTTCCGCTTGCATTGGTGTTATTTGAATTCACCGTTTACATCGCCAATGACATGATTCAGCCCGCCATGCCAGCGGTTGTAAAGGAATTTGGCGTCAGCAGCGCGTGGATTCCCACCGCGCTGACCGCGTTTTTGATTGGTGGCGGGACGTTGACTTGGCTGCTCGGCCCTTTGTCTGACCGTTATGGACGCAGACCTGTGATGTTGGCGGGCTCGGTGCTGTTTGCCTTGTCATGCGTGGCAATTTTATTTAGCAGCTCAATTGAAAACTTCATCATGCTTCGCGTGTTTCAAGGCATGGGCATGTGTTTTATTGGTGCAGTTGGCTATGCCGCGATTCAAGAGGCATTTGAGGAAGCCGCCGCAATTAAAGTGATGGCGTTGATGGCAAATGTGTCTTTGATTGCGCCGCTGGTTGGGCCATTTTTGGGCGCATTGCTCATATCGATTGCGCCGTGGCGCATTATTTTTGTGTTAATCGGTTTGTTGGCCGTAGGCTGCGTGTGGGGTTTGTGGCGCCACATGCCCGAAACCGTTGATGCGCAAGCCCAAGCAGAGGCCATTCACCAAGACCACTTTGTGATTCGCCTCTTAAAAGAATACAAACGCATTTTGACCCAAGGCTCGTTTGTGCGCGCAGCCTTAGTGCCACCGTTGCTCGCTTTACCTATTTTGGGCTGGATTGGTGTTGGGCCTTTGGTGCTGATGTCGCATTTTAATTTAACGCCGCTGGCGTTTAGTATGTGGCAAATCCCCGTGTTCACCTGTTTGATTGCAGGCAACTTGATTTTGGCCAAAGTCACAGGCCGCTGGGCGTTGGACAAAACCCTAAAAATTGGCTTGATTCTGATTGCCGTCGCTGCTGTGATTGCGCTGTTTGGCGGTATTTTTCTGAGCAACGCGTATTTGCCCTTGGTGATTGCCACCTCGCTCACCGCATTGGGAGAAGGGCTGTCGTTTTCGGTGTACTACCGTTTTGCGCTCACCGCCAGCACCGCCCCAAAAGGGCTGGCCGCAGCCGCCGTTAATTTGTTTTTTACCGTGGTTTTTGCCGCAGGCGTGGAGTTGTACAAAATCATGTTTTTACAAGCTGGTTTGTTTGGTTACGCGTTATTGACTGCGCTGTTGGCCATTTTGGTGTGCTTTTTGGCTCGCATCAGTATCGCCGAGGCATTGACGCTGCGCCAAACAGCTGAAGATAAAATTGCTTAAAACAGGGCTTAAACGTTGTTGAAACGCTGTTTTAACAACGTTTTAACAACGTTTAAGGCGTGCTTAATTAAAACGTCAATGAATTTCATTGGCGTTTTTTTTTGGGGCAAGATGCGTTTACAACCCGCGTCACTCGGAGTAGAATGCGAAACCCTAATTTTGTACTTTAACCTAAAGGTCTTTATGAACGCACCTCAATCCAAGCGCCCCGAGTTTCGCAACATCGGCGTGGCAGATCTCAAAAATTACCGCCTGCCATTGGCAGGCATTGTCTCCATTTTGCATCGCATCAGCGGGCTCGCCTTGTTTTTGGCGCTGCCTTTATTGTTGTGTTTGATGGCAGCAGCATTTGGTTCGGCAGAAAAATTTGCTCAAATGACGGCATGCTTGGCGCATCCGTTCATCAAAGTGATTGTGCTGGGCTTGCTGTGGGCGATTTTGCACCACGCATGCGCTGGCGTGCGTTATTTGATGATGGATCTACACGTTAAAGTCAGTAAAGAAGGTGGTCGTCAAACCGCTACTGGCGTTTTGGCTGTAAGTCTCACGTTGACCGCAATTGTGGCGGCGCGTTTGTTTGGTTTATTTTAAGTCGACAGGGAATATATGAATAACGTAAAAGTAGGCACGGCGCGGGTCACAACTGGCGCGCATTATGGCTGGAAAGATTGGTTGGCACAGCGCTTAACAGGCGCGCTGGTATTGGTGTTTGTGGTGGCGCTGATGGCGCGGTTTTTGACGGGCGATAACTCATACGAGACTTGGCACAGCTTTATGACTGGCGGCGTGATGCGCATGTTAACGCTGCTGACCATTTTGGCGGTTTGTTACCACGCATGGATTGGCGTGCGCGATATTTGGATGGATTACATCAAAAGCACGGGGTTGCGCTTGGCGTTGCACGTGTTCACGATTTTATGGTTAATCGGTTGCGCCGCTTTTGGCGTATCGGCATTGTTTAATTAAGGACGCAAAATGGCAGTTTTAACGAAAAAATTTGACGTGGTTGTGGTCGGCGCAGGCGGCTCAGGCTTGCGTGCAGCGTTGCAATTATCCGAAGCAGGCTTGTCTGTTGCGGTATTGTCAAAAGTATTCCCAACCCGCTCACACACGGTGGCCGCACAAGGCGGGATTGGTGCAAGTCTGGGCAATATGGACGAAGACAACTGGCATTATCATTTTTACGATACAGTCAAAGGCTCGGACTGGCTGGGCGACCAAGACGCAATTGAGTTTATGTGCCGCGAAGCACCAAAAGTGGTGTATGAGTTAGAGCATTTTGGCATGCCGTTTGACCGCAACCCAGACGGCACGATCTACCAGCGTCCGTTTGGCGGCCATTCTGCCAATTACGGTGAAAAGCCCGTACCACGCGCTTGCGCGGCAGCTGACCGCACCGGCCACGCATTATTGCACACGCTGTATCAGCGCAATGTGCGCGCCAATACCCAGTTTTTTGTTGAATGGATGGCGTTGGATTTGCTGCGCGACGAAAACGGCGACGTGTTGGGCGTGACCGCGCTTGAAATGGAAACAGGCGAAGTCATGAACCTGCAAGCCAAAATCACATTGTTCGCCACAGGTGGCGCAGGGCGGATTTTTACTGCATCCACCAATGCATTTATCAACACCGGCGACGGCTTGGGCATGGCCGCACGCGCAGGGATTCCACTGGAAGATATGGAATTTTGGCAATTCCACCCAACGGGCGTGGCAGGTGCAGGCGTTTTGATTACCGAAGGCGTGCGCGGTGAAGGTGGGATTTTACGCAATTGCAACGGCGATCGCTTTATGGAACGTTACGCCCCGATTTTAAAAGACTTGGCGCCGCGCGACTTCGTGTCTCGCTGCATGGATCAAGAAATCAAAGAAGGGCGCGGTTGCGGCCCGAACAAAGACCATGTGATGTTGGACGTGACGCACATTGGCAAAGAAACCATCATGAAGCGCTTGCCATCAATTTTTGAAATCGCCAAAAAGTTCGCCAATGTGGATGCAAGTAAAGAAATGATTCCCGTTGTACCAACCATTCACTACCAAATGGGCGGCATTCCAACCAATGTGTACGGCCAAGTGGTTGTGCCAAACGATGCAAACGACGGCATGAACAGCGGCAACAAAATCGTCAAAGGTTTTTACGCAGTCGGCGAATGCGCTTGCGTATCGGTGCATGGCGCCAATCGTCTTGGCACCAACTCACTGCTCGATTTAATCGTATTTGGGCGCGCAGCAGGCAACCATATTGTTGAAGCGATGAAAGACTTAAAAGGCGACCATAAAGTCTTGCCAGCCAATGCAGCGGACAAAACCTTGGCGCGTTTGGCTCGCTTCACCCAAACCACCGATGGCGAAAATGCCCAAGAAGTGGCAGACGCCATTCGCGCAACCATGCAAGCGCACGCGGCAGTATTCCGCACGCAAGAGACCATGGACAAAGGCGTGGTTGAAATCATGAACGTGGCGCAACGTGTCAAGAACATCCAAGTCAAAGACACCTCAAAAGTGTTTAACACCGCATTGATTGAAGCCTTAGAAGTGGATAATTTAATCGAAGTCGCCAAGGCCACCATGATTTCAGCAGCTGCCCGTCACGAATGCCGTGGCGCGCACACGGTCAAAGACTACGAGAAAACCCACGATGAAGACCCATACTTGGGGCGCAATGATGCTGAGTGGTTGAAACACACGTTGTGGTACTCAGCGGACAACCGCTTGGACTACAAACCTGTGGTTTTGAAACCGCTCACTGTTGATTCGGTTGAACTCAAACCGCGCACCTTTTAATTTGCATTTTAAAGAGACCAATATGAAAACCAAGATTTTTGAAATCTACCGTTACGACCCAGATAAAGATGCAAAACCGTACATGCAAACCATCAAGATTGACCTTGAAGATGGCGACCGCATGCTGCTTGATGCGCTGCTCAAGCTCAAAAAAATCGATGAAACCATTTCATTCCGCCGCTCATGTCGTGAAGGCGTTTGCGGCTCTGACGCGATGAACATCAATGGCAAAAACGGTTTGGCCTGTTTGATGAACCTGAATGATTTGCCCGAAAAAATCGTATTGCGCCCTTTACCTGGATTGCCTGTGGTGCGTGATTTGATTGTGGACATGACGGATTTTTTCAATCAATATCATTCAATTAAACCTTACTTGGTCAACGACGTTGCACCGCCAGAAAAAGAGCGTTTACAGTCGCCCGAACAGCGCGACGAGCTCAATGGTTTGTACGAATGCATTTTGTGCGCGTGCTGCTCCACGTCTTGCCCGTCGTTTTGGTGGAATCCTGATAAGTTTGTCGGCCCTGCGGGCTTGTTGGCAGCCTATCGCTTTATTGCCGATACCCGTGACAACGACACCAGCGCACGTTTGGACAATTTGGACGACCCATATCGTTTGTTCCGCTGCCATACGATTATGAATTGCGTGGATGTGTGCCCTAAAGAACTCAATCCAACCAAAGCGATTGGCAAAATCAAAGAAATGCTGGTGCGCCGCGCGGTTTAATCAAAACGTGCCTCTTGGGTTTACTGGCGTTTTTGAGCAACCCAGCCAAGCCAAGTTTGGTTTTTCTAAAGCAAATTCTAAGCGAGGCTTTAACCCAAGCGCCAGCCCCAATAAAAAATACCCTGACCAAAAATCAGGGTGTTTTTTAATTCACGGGGGTTTAAAAGAGGCTGATTTATGGGAAGCAAGACAAATCAAAATAAGCCAAAGTCAACCTTTAAAACTTGCAATCCAAATGAGTTGGCATGTAAAGTACCAGCTCATTTTATTTTTACGAACCTGCACCACAAAGACGCGCTCATGAACCCTTCCCAACCAACCACCTGTCCGTGCGGCAGCCATGCCGCATATTCGCAATGCTGCGGCCTGTTACATACAGGCGCCAAAGCAAAAAACGCCGAACAACTTATGCGCTCGCGCTACAGCGCATATGTGCTAGAAATGCAGCCATATTTGCTCGCCACATGGCATGAAAGCAGCAGACCAAGCAGTATTTTTGACGCACCAACCAGCACCCAAAAAACGCACTGGCTCGGTCTTACGATTAAAAACGCATACCCATCAAGCACGCAACCGGCCACGCAAAGCCACGTCGAGTTTATAGCACGCTACAAAATCGGTGGCGGCGGCGCACAGCGCCTACACGAAGTGAGCCGCTTTATGCTTGAGGAAAATCAGTGGTTTTATGTCGACGGTGAGTTTCCCGCATGACTCAAACCACGCCACAAAACAATCCGCCACTTGGCCTGCCGCAAGACTGGGCAACCCATTTGCAGCACGAGTTCAACCAGCCATATTTCAAGCAAATCATGGCGTTTTTACAGCAAGCCGAACAAGATGGCGTACAAATTTACCCACCCAAAACACTGATTTTTCAGGCACTCAAAGCCACGCCGTTAAGTAAAGTCAAAGTCGTTTTGCTCGGTCAAGATCCATACCATCAACCCAATCAAGCCACAGGCCTGTCTTTCTCTGTGCCAAAACACATAAAAACCCCGCCATCGTTGCGCAACGTCTATAAAGAACTGAGCCAAACCGTGGACGGTTTTCAGCCGCCCAATCACGGCGACATCAGTGCGTGGGCGGGCGAGGGTGTTTTACTGCTCAACGCCTCATTAACCGTTGAGCACAACCGCGCAGGCAGCCATGCCAATATCGGTTGGCAGCAGGTCACCGACGCTATTATTTCGCTCATATCCCAGCACTGCGAACACGTCGTTTTCATGCTTTGGGGCAGCTTTGCGCACAAAAAAACTGCTTTAATTGACGCTCGCAAACATTTGATTTTAAAAGCAATTCATCCATCACCATTGGCGCGAGGCGGCTTTTTTGGCTGCAACCACTTTAATCTGGCCAATCAATACCTAATAGAACAGGGCATCAAGCCGATTGATTGGCGCCTACCGCTATGATTTAAGCCGTTTTTTGGGTATAATCAGTGCTTATTTTTGCCAAAAGTTGTAAAAAATTTGCAGTAAAATCTACTAAATAGCCGTAAATTGCAGTAATTTTCCAATAAGTTGCCATAAACCACGGCAAATAGCTTCCCATCAAACCCCCTTTTAACCATTTGGACTCAGCATGAAATACATCTCGACCCGTGGCCACGCCGCCAATGAACAATTCTGCGATATATTATTGGGCGGCCTTGCGCCAGATGGCGGGCTGTATTTACCCGAGCAATACCCACAAATTTCAGCAAGCGAATTATCCGCATGGCGTCATTTGTCATACCCAGAATTGGCGTTCGCTATTTTGAGCAAATTTTGCAGCGACATTTTGCCAGGCGAACTCGCGCCACTGGTCAGTAAAACCTACGCCCCGCAAGTGTTTAACAACGCCCGTGCAGGCCAATGGATTGAAGACATCACACCGCTCACCAAACTTGGGCGCGAAAAAAACACCACCATGTCATTGTTGGCATTGTCCAACGGACCGACCTTGGCATTTAAAGACATGGCCATGCAATTGTTGGGTAATTTATTTGAGTACGTTTTAAAACAACGCGCTCAAACGCTCAATATTTTAGGCGCAACCTCGGGCGATACAGGCAGTGCCGCCGAATACGCCTTGCGCGGCAAAGAAGGCGTCAACGTGTTCATGCTTTCACCACGCGGCAAAATGAGTGCGTTTCAAACCGCACAAATGTATTCATTGCAGGACGAAAACATCATCAATATCTCAATTGACGGCGTGTTTGACGATGCACAAGACATCGTCAAAGCCGTATCAAATGACCATCAATTCAAAGCCGCCCATCAAATCGGCACAGTCAACTCCATCAACTGGGCCCGCGTCGTCGCCCAAGTGGTTTATTACTTCAAAGGCTATTTTGCCGCCACAAGCGACAACAGCCAAAAAGTCTCATTCACCGTACCTTCAGGTAATTTTGGCAATGTTTGCGCAGGACATATTGCACGCCAAATGGGTTTGCCGATTCATAAATTGGTGGTCGCAACCAATGAAAACAACGTCTTAGATGAGTTTTTTAAAACAGGTATTTATAGCGTACGCACGGCAAAAGACACGCACCACACCAGCAGCCCGTCTATGGACATATCAAAAGCCTCTAATTTTGAGCGATTTGTTTTTGATTTGATGGGGCGAGACGCAGACAAAACCCGCGCCTTGTTTGACCAAGTGGCGCAGCAAGGCTATTTTGACATTTCAGGCACACCAGAGTTCCTAAACATCAGTGCCAATTTTGGTTTTGTTTCAGGCGCAAGCTCACACAAAAAACGCTTACAAACTATCCGCGAAGTCTATCGCGAATACCGTCAAATCATCGACCCACACACCGCAGACGGCGTGTATGTTGCCTTCCAACACTTGGATGACAACATCCCAATGGTTGTCCTTGAGACCGCGCAAGCGGCCAAATTCAACGACGTGATTTTAGCGGCATTGGGCATTAACGCACTGCGCCCTGATGCCTATATTGACATCGAAAAACGCCCACAACGCGTCATCCATTTAAACAACGACGCTCAAGCGGTCAAACAACTCATACAAAAGCACACAGCATGATTTTTTCAGGCAGCATCTGGCCTATTTTATTTACCAACACCTTATTTTTAGGCACACAATGAACCACGAAAACCCATACAAATCAGCCGCTGCGCACCAGCGCAAAAAAAGTACGCCCAAAAGCTCGTTCAGCAATAAAAGCAAAGAACACGTATTTTTAATCGAAGCAGGGCGTGAATATATGGCGCTGTGCGATTTGCTGCATGCCGTTGACCTAGTCAACAGCGGCGGCGCGGGCAAACACATGGTTGCCACGGGTGATATTTTGGTAGACGGTGAAGTAGAATTACGTAAAACCTGCAAAATTCGCGCAGGCCAAATCGTTATAGGCCCAGGCTTTCGGATTCAAGTTAAAATGGCTTCAGATGCGACATAGTCCCCCACAAAATCGCTTAAAATCTGCGTAACAGGCGTCCTTATGAGCACCAAACAACAATCATTTCGCTTAAAGCGAAACTTGGCCTTGCTTGCTTTATTCTGCAGCGCCAGCAGCGCCCATGGCCAATATCACTCAACTCAGGAGCTCAAAATGACGCAACAGCAAACCCCAAGTAATTTCACGCAAAACAGCAGCAATAACATCACCATTGAAACCAGCGCCAATTACACCGATCAATTGTCATTGAACAGCACAAAAAATGTTGATGTCACACGCACCGCGCAGTTGACCGCTGGCCAAGTCAATCTGCAAGCAGGCGGCAGCGTCAACGTTGGCGGCACCATCCGCGCAGGTGGAAAAGTCACAATTAACGGCGCCAATATCGTAAACTCCGGCACAATTAGTGGCGGCAATGTGGTGATTCACAGCGCAGGCGACATCGTCTCAACTGGTGATATTCATGGCGTCAACATCACAGTCAACGCCGACAATAATTTAACCATGACAGGCGCAACCGTCGCCACGCAACAAGTCACAGCTCAAGCAGGCCAGCACCTAACCGCGTGCAACACCCAAGCGCCCAGCATTTCTCTCACCGGTAAAACGGTTGAACCGTGCGGCAACATGACCGGCAACGTAAGCGTACATCAAGCGCCATAATAAATTCCCGATTGAGCCCAACGCACAGAAACACACGCCCACAAAAACGCCCATCTAAATGGGCATTTTTGTGGGCGTACGTTTTGCAAACGATTAAATCACATCTGGCGCAACATTTCTGGCATCAAGAATCGCTTTAATCGCTTGAAACAGCTCGCGGTAAGATTTGGGTGGTTTGGCAAGCTCGGTTTCTTTGCGCGTGTTGCGCACCAAATTGCGCAGCAACTGCACATCCGCCTCAGGGAACTCATTCAAAAACTTGGTGATTGCCTCATCATTGGCCACCATGTCGTTGCGAATTCGCTCAATCCGATGCAAAAGGGCGGTCGCAACGGTTGAAACACCTTGGAATTGATCAATTTTGGCTTGAATCGGTTCAATCTCTTCATGGCGCATCAACTTGCCAATGTATTGCATTTGTCGGCGGCGTGCGCCGTTTGCAGATAGACGTTTAAATTCTTTAACCGCTTCACGCAGCTCCTCAGACATCGGCACTTGCGCCAAGCGCTCTTTAGACAGTTCCGTCAAAATTTCGCCCATGTCTTGTAATTCGGTCATTTCTTTTTTGCGTGCAGTTTTGCTGATAACTTCTGGGCGCTCAGCCGAGCCGTCTTTTTTGTAGTTGGTTTGAGTCATTGTGTTTGCTTCAACGTTTGGGGGTTAATTGCGATAGAATTGCGTAAATTTTTTAAAAGGAAAACGCATGTCAGTAAAGTTCGATTATACACGGTTGCAGCTCGAAGAAATTGCCAAGCTTGCCATGGATTGTGCAAAAAAAAATGGCGCAACCGATTGCGCAGTAGAAGTATCAGAGTCCAACGGTTTGTCCGTCAGCACGCGCAACCGTGAAGTAGAAACCGTGGAGCACAACCGCGACAAAAGCCTTTCAATCACCGTATACAAAGGCAAACAACGTGGGCACGCCAGCACCTCAGATTTTTCAGAGCAAGCCATTGCAAAAACCACTCAAGCCGCATTTGATATTGCCCAATTCACCGCGCAAGATGATTTTGCAGGCTTGCCAGAAGCGCATTTATTGGTTGATGCAAAAACGGCACGCCAAGACCTAGATTTATTCCATCCTTGGGATTTGAGCACAAGCGGCGCAATTGAAATCGCACAACGCGCAGAAGCGGCCATGTTTGATGCGTGTAAATACATTCAAAACTCCGAAGGCGCAAGCGTGAACACCAGTCAAGGCCATTTTGTATCCGCAGCAAGCAACGGCTTTATGGGTGGCTTTGCTTATTCGCGTCACAGCATGGGCGTGATGCCCATTGCACAAAAAGGCCGTTTTATGGAGCGCGACGCATGGTTTGTGTCGCATCGTGTGTCGCAGCTTTTGGCAAGCCCAGAATCAATTGGCATTTACGCGGCACATCGCGCAGCCTCTCGGCTGGGCGGCAAAAAAATTTCCAGCCGTGTTTGCCCAGTATTGTTTGATGCGCCATTGGCGGCGGGTTTGTTGGGCAATTTTGCCCAAGCAATTAGTGGCGGCGCGCTGTATCGCAAAAGCAGCTTTTTGCTTGAAATGCTGGATAAAAAAGTATTCCCAAAACACGTCAATATTGTAGACGACCCATTCATCGCTCAAGGCATGGGGAGCAGCTACTTTGATGATGAAGGCGTCGCAACGCAGCGCCGCACCTTGATTGACGAAGGGGTTTTAACGGGCTATTTACTCTCAGTTTACACCGCCCGAAAAATGAACATGACCCCAACCGGCAACGCCAGCGGCTCGCACAATTTACGCATTACCAGCAATAAAACCAAGCCGAGCGATGATTTAAGCGTCATGCTCAAAAAATTGGGTACGGGGTTATTCGTCACCGAACTATTGGGACACGGCGTGAATTACATCACGGGCGATTATTCACGCGGCGTGTGCGGGTTTTGGGTTGAAAACGGTGAAATTGCCTTTCCTGTGCAAGAAGTGACCATTGCAGGGCATTTGAAAAAAATGTTTAAAGGCATTACGGCAATTGGCGCAGACGAGCTGATTCGCGGCACCAAGCAAACAGGCTCGATTTTAATCAACCAAATGACGATTGCGGGATAAAATTGCGCCAATTGAAAGGCAGGGCGCTCACCGCCCTTTAATTTTCATTCCAGCTTTAATTTCAATTTTAACTTTGACGTTATTCAAATCCAAATCTGTACTTAAAAACAAAACCCAGCGCCGTTTAATCAGCGCTGGGTTTTGTTTTTGTGTCATCACAGAAACGGCTCACAGCCGAGACCAGAATTTGAGCCACCATTTACGGCGCGGACTCACCGTTACCAAACCTTGCCATATGTCCTCAGGGTTTTGAGTCATCTCAGACAACAAAAGTGCGCGTTGGCACATCAATAAATGCAGGCTTGTGGCTGTTTTTTGACTGCTTTTGGGCAAAGACTTATACACGTCTTGATAAGCCTCAAGCGCAGAACGTGCAATCACTTCAAGCTGCATAAACAGTTTTTTGCCTTGCATCACGCGCTGTTCAAGAGGCAGTTTTCGGTTCAAAATAACGTTGGCGGGCAAATTGAGCTCTTTTAACAAACTCATAGGCAGCCATAAGCGCGCAGGCGCAAGCTGATGGCCGATGTGCCGAATTTGGTCAATCCACCACAAAGCGCGGCCTGCGCTTTGCGCCAACTTTGTCTGACTGGGAAAACCAAGCAGCATCAGCCACACATTGGTAAATGAACCGCCAACCGCATCCACAATCGGCTCAAGCTGCTCGCTCGTCTCAATCCGCGTCAAATGATGCCAATGCATATGACCATGCAATAAGGCTTGCAAAGCCGCATGAAACGGCTTTTGCTGTAACAGCGGTTTTAACGTGAGCAAGTCTGGGTGCGTGACGCGACCATGCAGGCCGTTTTCAAGCTCTTGATGCCACCAATTAAGGGTTGTAACCGCATGATGCGGGTCTTCAAAAACCGAGGCTTCGCGCCATTTTTTGTGCAACGCGTACAGCGCAAGCAGCAACGGTCGTTGTTCAGGCGCAGCACTGCGAATGGCAATGGCCAAACTGCTGGCAGGATAGGGGGCAGATAAACTGGTGTCAAATGCGTTCATGTCAAACTTAGGGTTGTTTACTGATGTTTAAAACTTGCGTGCCAGGCACAACGTTGTTGCGCGCAAACCAGCCTTGATTCATTTCAACCGCATAGCGCGTGGGGTGCGCCGCACAGCGCGGCTCCAAACTGTGCGCTTGCATGTCTATGGTTTGCTGCAAAACACCTTGTGCGTCAATAAAACCAATGGTCAGAGGAATCAATGTGTTTTTCATCCAAAAGCATGGCTTATGCTCAGACTCAAAATAAAACAGCATGCCCGCGTTGGCTGGCAATGAGGCGCGGTTCATCAAACCAGTTTGCTTTTGTGCCTCCGTAACCGCCAGCTCAATTTGAGCCGCAGCCAAGCCGTTAATCGGCGTCAAAATGGTTTGAACCTGTGGCGCAGGGGTTGCTGGCAGTGACGCGTCGTCGCCCAAAACGGGCTGGCATGCTGCGCACAAAAACGCTGTTGTAAACAGCGTGGTTCTCAATAAATGTGGACTCATGATTATTTTTTGGTGGTGACTTTGGCTTTAATGCTCTTCATCCCCGTTGCGGTTGGGGTGTGGCGGGCTTTAAATGGCGCTTTCTTAAGGGTTTGACGGTCGCTCATTAAACGCGGATCCGCCGAAACTTTAAGCTCAGATTTATCTGTGACCACTTTGGCCTTCTTCTGATACGTTTTAGGCTCTGCGCGAGGCGTTGAACGCGTGAGTGACGGCGGTGAAGGCTCTTTGCTCACCCAATGCATGGCACCTGGTTGCAGCAATACATCCGCTGCAGGCCACAAACTATAGTCACCAATATGCGTGCGAATTAAGCGCAGTGTTGGCAAGCCAACCGCCGCAGTCATTCGGCGCACTTGGCGATTTTTGCCTTCAGACAAGGTGATTTCAAGCCAATGGGTCGGGGAATTTAAACGGTGGCGGATGGGCGGATTGCGTGCCCACAACCATTCTGGCTCATCAATAATTTTTGCTTCGCACGGCAACGTGGTCTCGTCGCCCAGCTCAATTCCGAGTCGAAGCTGCGCGCAAGCCGCATCAGAAGGCGTGCCTTCCACTTGCACCACATAGGTTTTGGGCTTTTTATGCAGCGGGTGGCTGATGGTGTTTTGTAATCTGCCATCATCGGTCAATAAAAGTAAACCTTCTGAGTCAGTGTCCAAGCGCCCCGCAGGATAAACATTGGGCACAGCCACATATTTGGCCAGCGATGGATGCTTGTCATGGGCGGAAAACTGTGAAATCACACCATAAGGTTTGTTGAGTAAAATTAGCATTAGAGTCGTGCGCAATCAAAATAAAACGGCACTTTAGCGTAAAACCACGAATTAAGTGGCACTATCGAACAAAAGCGCCATTTAAATTCATTTTTATACGCATCTGAAATAAAAGCCGCATCACACAAATCAAAGTCAAACGCCAGAACCAAATGAAGCGATGAAATCCATCCGAAAAGCATGAAATCTATTCGCATCATCTGAAAAGTCGGGCATAATACGCAAGTAGGTCTTATAAAAGACCACTTTACCAACTTACAAGGAGCCGCTCATGTATCAACACGTAACCGTCCCAGCCAATGGCAGCAAAATCACCGTTAACGCCGATTTTAGCATCAACGTCCCAAACAACCCAATCGTGCCGTTCATCGAAGGCGACGGCACAGGCCTTGACATCACCCCCGTGATGATTAAAGTGGTCGATGCCGCAGTGGCAAAAGCTTACGGCGGTGCGCGTCAAATCCACTGGATGGAAATTTACGCAGGCGAAAAAACAACCAAAATCTACGGCCCAGATGTCTGGTTGCCGCCTGAAACCATGGAAATTTTGCGTGAATACGTGGTTGCAATTAAAGGCCCTTTAACCACGCCAATCGGCGGCGGCATTCGCTCACTAAATGTGGCTTTGCGCCAAGAACTCGATTTGTACGTGTGTTTGCGTCCCGTGCAATATTTTGATGGCGTGCCTTCACCAGTCAAATCACCTGAGAAAATCGACATGGTGATTTTCCGCGAAAATTCAGAAGATATTTACGCAGGCGTTGAGTGGGAAGCGGGCTCGGACAAAGTCAAGAAAGTGATTAAATTTTTGCAAGAAGAAATGGGCGTGACCAAAATCCGCTTTCCAGAATCATCAGGGATTGGCATCAAGCCAGTCTCGATTGAAGGCACAACGCGCTTGGTGCGCAAAGCGATTCAATACGCGCTGGACAACAAACGCACCAGCGTGACGATTGTCCACAAAGGCAACATCATGAAATACACCGAAGGCCTGTTTGCCAAAACCGCGTACGAAGTGGCGCAAAATGAATTTGGCGCAGAATACATTGATGGCGGCCCATGGATGGTCATTAAAGCCCCGCATGGCGATGTGGTGATTAAAGACTCAATTGCCGATGCGTTCTTACAACAAATCTTATTGCGCCCCGCTGAGTATGATGTGATTGCCACATTGAACTTAAATGGCGATTACGTGTCAGACGCTTTGGCCGCACAAGTTGGCGGGATTGGGATTGCGCCAGGTGCCAACTTCTCTGATTCGATTGCAATTTTTGAAGCGACACACGGCACTGCGCCTAAATACGCGGGCAAAGATTACGTCAATCCGGGTTCGGAGATTTTATCGGCGGAAATGATGTTGCGTCACATGGGCTGGGTGGAGGCGGCGGACATGATTTTGGCATCGATGAGCAAATCAATTGCAGCCAAAAAAGTCACGTATGACTTTGCACGCTTGATGGACGGCGCAACGCAAGTGTCATGCTCGCAGTTTGGGCAAGAAATGATTAACAACATGTAATTTGTGTTGCTTGTTTTTCATTGAAAATCATTGAACCTAAAAAGCCTGTTTTAAAACAGGCTTTTTTACAAAATCCATGAGGCAAATATGGGCTTTTCTCAGGCAGAAACTCAAGCGATGCTCGCACTGAAAGGCGTGGGCGCAACCGTGATATCTCGGCTAGAGCAAATCGGTTTTACGTCATTTGCGCAATTGGCGCAAGCCGATGCCGCATCGGTCACCTTACAAATTTCGCAGTTAATCGGCTCAACATGCTGGCACAACAGCCCTTTGGCGCGTGCGTCGATTCAGGCGGTTATTAGGTTGGCACAACAAAAGGAAGCGCCATGACATTTTCAACCACAGACTTATGCGACCAATTTGAGGCGCAAATTCATGCGGGCGCGATTCAAGTGTTGCCGCCCGTGTTTCAATCGTATGGCGGGCACACGCAATTTTATGGTCAAGCGCTTTGCATCAAAGTCTTTGAAGACAATACGCTGATTAAACAGATACTTGAGAATGAAAATGGCGCGGGCAGGGTGCTGGTGATTGATGCGGGTGCCAGCGTGCGGTGCGCGGTTGTGGGTGGAAATTTGGCTGGTGCGGCGGTTAAAAAAGGCTGGCAGGGCATCATTGTGGATGGTGCGGTGCGCGATGTGGCCGAAATTGCGCCGCTGCCGATTGGTGTGTTGGCTTTGGCGCTGCATCCTTTGCGTGCCATCAAACGCAACACCGGTGTGCGCGATATAGCGATCATGTTACAAGGCGTGCGCGTCAACCCGCTTGATTGGATTTATGCCGATGCTGACGGCGTATTGGTGAGCGCGCAGCCGCTGCTGTGACTATTAATTCCCTACGTTTTATGCGTTCAACAAAAGCAAATCATGCACGGTATCGTAACCAAATTTCAGAATCGTCAAACTCAACACAACAATCAAAATTTTACGAATCAAGGGCGCGCCATAACGCGTGACCACGTGCGTGCCGCACAACGCGCCGCCGATATTAAACACACCCATCATTAAACCTGTGCCCCACAACACATAACCATGCGGTAAAAAGAACGAGAGCGCGGCAAAATTGGTGGCAAGGTTGAGCACCTTGCTGTGCGCGGTGGCAGTTAAAAAATCATAGCCAAACCATTTTACAAATGCAAAAGCGAGCAATGAACCCGTGCCTGGGCCAAAAAAACCATCATAAAACCCAATCGCAATCCCCAAAGCCACGCCCGCATACACCTCGCCGCGCTTGCCAAATATCGGTTCATGGGTCAAACCCATGTCTTTTTTCATAAACGTATAAATCACCATCAAAATCATCAACACCAGCATAATTGGGCGCAAATACGCTTTTGGCAAATAAGGGATGAGTTTGGCGCCAAGGTAGGCAAAAATAAACGCCATCAATACCGCACCAAGCAGCATGTGCCAGCGCAGCTTGACGCGTTTGGCGTATTGCAGCGTTGCCATGGCGGTGCCTTGAATGCTCGAGAGCTTATTTGTGCCGTGTAAAACCGTGGCATCGTGGTTGGGAATAATGTTAAAAACCCCTGGCAATTGAATCAAGCCACCACCGCCAACCGCCGAATCAATCAAACCTGCCAAAAAAGCCACAGGCAATAATAAAAGCAATTCGGGGGTCAGAAAATCCATTGTGCATCTTTCGAGAGAGTTACCACTTGAATCAAACAGTCGCTTCAAGCGCAAAGGGTTAAAGGTGGTGCGCCTTAAATAAAAAACACCCCAAAGCTGAGGCGTTTTTATAAACATTACAAGAACTTGGTACCAAGCCACCAAGCAATGCCCGCCATAAATGCGGAGGCGGGAATGGTGAAAATCCAAGCCCAAACAATCGTACTTGCCACGCCCCAGCGCACAGATGATGCACGTGCGGTGGTACTGGTGCCGGTAATCGCGCCTGTAATGGTGTGCGTGGTTGACACAGGAATCCCCATTGCGGTGGCGCTAAACAACGTAATTGCACCAGCGGTTTCGGCACAAAAACCGCCCACAGGTTTGAGTTTGGCCAATTTTTGCCCCATGGTTTTCACAATGCGCCAGCCACCAAACAATGTGCCAACGGCAATCGCCGCAAAGCAGCTATAGCCAACCCAGCTTGGCAAGTCATCGCCCGCTGTCAAGTGGCCGCTCGCAATGAGAAGCAGCCAAATAATCCCCATGGTTTTTTGCGCATCATTGCCGCCGTGTCCCAAACTGTAAGCAGCAGCTGATGCAAGCTGCAATCTGCGGAACCAACGGTCGACCTTTGAAGGAGAACTGCGGTAAAAAATCCATGAAACCGCGAGCATCAAAATAGAGCCAAGTACAAAACCAATTGCAGGTGCGACAAAAATAAATGCAATGGTTTGTAAGATTTTTTCACTTAGCAAAGCCGCAAAACCTGCTTTCGCAACCGCCGCGCCAATCAAGCCGCCCATGAGTGCATGTGAAGATGAGGACGGAATCCCAAAGTACCAGGTGACAACATTCCAAGCAATCGCGCCAAACAATGCGCCAAAAATCACGTATTGGTCAACAATGGCGGGCAAAATAATCCCTTTGCCGATGGAGGCGGCCACATTGTGCGGCAAGACATAAAACGCAATAAAGTTAAAAACCGCCGCCATCAATACAGCGTGTTGCGGCTTTAAAACGCCCGTTGAAACCACGGTGGCAATCGAGTTGGCTGAATCATGAAAACCGTTCATGAAGTCAAAAACAAGCGCAAGCGCCACCAAAAAAATCACCACGTTAAGGCTGATTTGTATAGAGTTCATAAAATACCTATTTGATTAAAACTGGCGGTGCAAGAAATAAACACCGCAGAGAACTTAAGCGTTTTCAACCACAATCCCTTGGATGATGTTTGAGACGTCTTCGCATTTATCCGTAATTGCTTCGAGCAACTCGTAAATCGCTTTGTATTTAATCAGGTTTTTGACGTTTTCTTCTTCGCGGAATAGTTTTGACATCGCTTTGCGCAACACGCGATCCGCGTCAGATTCTAAGCGCGCAATTTCAGAAGCCAGTTTGAGCATTTGGGCAGCATTGCTCATGTTGTCAAGCAAATGAACCGATGCTTGCACGCGTTCGCAGCAAATCAAGCCAATCGCAGCCAATTCTTTTGCTTCATCCGTGCTGTTGGTCACGTCATACAAAGACACCGTTTCGGCCACGTCTTCCATTAAATCAGCCACATCATCCATGCAGTTAATCAGCTTGAGCATGTCATCGCGATCAATCGGCGTAATAAAGGTTTTGTGCAATAAATCCACGGTTTCAAACGTGATGCGGTCAGCACGTTTTTCAAAGTCTTTAATCGCGCTTAAATGGTTGTCCGTGTGCGCCAAGTCATCAAAAAGGCTTTTGAGTTCTTTGGCCGCATCAACGATTAAGTCAGAGTGTTGGTTAAATAAGTCAAAAAATTTGGCTTCTTTGGGCATCAGTTTGTGGAGCATGGCAGATCCTTGCAGTTGGTTAAACGTTAAAAATTTAAAGGTTAAGTGCTAAGTCTTGCAAAAAAATTATGAAGTATTAAGAAATTTTTGAAATATCATTGAAAAACTTCGTGCAAAACCTTCATACAATTTGGCAAAGCGGATATTTTACCCACTTATGACACAATTGGCGCGTTTTATTTTACGCAATACGCTGTGCATAATCGAGCAAAATGTGTTCAAGCCACGTCTTGAGATTGAGCGGATGTTCGGCGTAGCGCTTAGACTTTAAGAGTTGTTGCTCAAACTCGTGGAGCTTGATGGCATTGGTTTTTAGTACGATTTGTTGCAGCGCTTTTTGATGCTTTGGATAATAGCGCGCCGCGCCGCTGCCTTGCGATTCACACAACAAATCATGCAGCCAACGTTGCAGCCACGTAATGAATGTATTGACATCAATCCCAGAACCGCCGCCCGCCAGCCGTGCTTTCTCTGCATCGGCAATGTGCTTTTCAAACTGCTCTGCCAAACGCAACGCGCTCAATCGACTGCCTTGCGCAAGCGCGTCGATGAGTTGTTGTTGCAGCTCAAAATAATTGCCTTGAGACAGTTCTTGCACGCGAATCGCAGCGCCATTTTCAGTGGCCAGCAGTTGCGGCCAATCCGATGTTGTACCCAAAACTTGATTGAGATAGTCCGCACCCGCATCAATACTCGGCGCAGGTGCTTCAATGCGCTGGCAACGGCTGATAATCGTGGGCAGTAGCTGCTTGACATCATCAACCAATAAAAAAAACAGGGTGTTTGGTGGTGGTTCTTCAAGGGTTTTAAGCAGTGCATTGGCGGCATTTCGATTGAGTTTTTGGGCGGGATAAACCAAAATCACCCGTTGGCCGCCACGGTGTGAGGTTTGGTTGACCATATTGGCCAGCCCACGCACTTGCGCAATACTGATTTCTTTGCTTGGTTTGGGTTTGCCAGCGCCTTGCTCGGGGCGCATTTCTTCAATCGGGTGGTTCACATCCAAAATCGCTGGACGCAACACACGTAAATCGGGGTGACTATAAGATTGAAGCAGCAAACAGGCCACGCATTGCCCGCACGCCAAATGCTGCGCGTCGGTGTTTTCGCACAGCACACTATGCGCCAGCTGATTGAGCAAATACTCGCCGCCAGTTCCATCTGGTGCCACGATTAAATACGCATGGGCTTTGTTGGCAATGGCGTGCCACGTTTTAAAAATCGGTGCATGCCATGGCAAAAGGGTGGTTCTGGTCATAAATACGCAGTCAAATTAAGGTTTAATTGGCTCAAAACGGCGTGCGCGACTTGCGCACGCGTTGCCTCAAGCGATTGGGCGCTGTCAATGATGCAAATGCGATTGGGCGCATCGGCGGCGCGCTCCAAATACGCCGCGCGGGTATTTTCAAAAAACACCTGTGACTCTTGCTCAAATTTATCCAGTTGCGCACGCCCCTGCGCCAACCGTTGGGCGGCAATGGCCAAAGGCAAGTCAAACAACAAGGTCAGGTTGGGTTGTAAATCGCCTTGAACCCATTGTTCCAATTGCAAAATTTTATTGCGCGACACACCACGCCCGCCGCCTTGATACGCATACGTCGCATCCGTAAATCGGTCAGAAATCACCACGTCGCCGCGCATAAGCGCAGGCAAAATCACCTGTGCCAAATGCTCACGTCGCGCGGCAAACATCAGCAACGTTTCGGTTTCCAAATCCATCGCTTCATGCAAAAGCATCTCACGCAACCGTTCGCCAACGCTCGTACCACCGGGTTCTCGAGTCAACACAACCGTTTTCCCTTGCGCGCGCAATGCGTCGGCAAGCCAGTCTAAATGCGATGATTTACCTGCGCCATCCACGCCCTCAACCGTGAGAAATAAGCCTGAATATGATGGGTGTGCTGAATAAGCCATAAATGTCTTTATTTTTTGAGTTGATATTGTTGCACTGCCGCATTGTGCTGCGCCAAAGTATCAGAAAATTGGCTCGAGCCATCGCCACGCGCCACAAAATATAAGGCGCTTGACTCGGCAGGATGTAGCGCCGCCTCAATTGAGGCGTTACTGGCTGTTGCAATCGGCGTTGGCGGCAATCCGTCTTGCGTGTAAGTATTAAAAGGGGTTGCGCGTTGCAAATCCGCTTTGGTAATGTTGCCTGTAAAACCAGTGCCCATGCCATAAATCACCGATGGATCGGTTTGCAAGCGCATGGGAATTTTGAGGCGATTGACAAACACCGCCGCAACTTTTGCGCGATCGCTTGCCGTGCCTGTTTCCTTCTCAACCAATGACGCCATAATCAGCGCTTCATATGGACTTGCATACGGTAAGTTGGGGGCGCGATTGACCCAAGCCGTGTTGAGCTTTTTAAGCAATATTTGATGCGCACGCGCCAAAACAGCGGTTTCCGCCTCGCCTTTGCGGTAGTGGTACGTATCAGGAAACAACATGCCTTCAACTGAACTGCTGTTCATATTAAGCGCCGCTGCGGCTTGGTTGACGTCAAATGTTTGGGCATCATGGGTTAAATCTGCTTTGCTTAAAGTGAGCAAAATATCGCGCCATTGTGCGCCTTCGGCAATCCGAATTTTGTTTGAAGCCACATCACCTTTGGCAAATTTATTAATCAGCGCAGCCAAACTTGTTTTGGCAGAAAACTCATAATCACCGACCTTAAAATCACCGCTTTTATCCATCGCAAACCCAATCGCCATCACCTCAATCGTACTGAGTGAGCCGCCATTTTCTCTGGACAATGCAGACACGCGTTGCGCCACAGCGCTGAGCCCATCGCCTTGGTTGATCTGAACCGTTAAGGGCTGCGCAGCCTTTGCCGCAACAGGCGAGACGCCGCGCACAATGCCCCAGCCCACAATCAAACCCAAAAGGGCAATGACGCTCATCAGGCGATTTAACTTTCTAAACATAAAGGGTGTGTCCTTCAAAAAAAACAGTAAAATGGCAACCAAACATTTTTACAAAATCGAGGGGCGATTATAAATGACTTTAAGCACAACCGAACACAAAATGGCATTTGACTGGATGCAAAACCACAGCAGTGAGCCGCTAGAAACGCTCGGCATCATCCGCGTGACGGGCGAGGACGCGCGTGATTTTTTACACAGCCAACTCACGCAAGACATCAAAACGCTGCCAAAAAATGAAACCAAATTGGCCGCGTATTGCTCGGCAAAAGGGCGGATGTACGGGATTTTCCAAGTATTTGCCGTTGAAGATGCGGTGTATTTAATCACCACGCGCAGCTTAATTGAACCGATTGTGAAACGTTTGCGCATGTTTGTACTGCGCGCAAAAGTGATTTTTACGGACGCAAGTGCTGATTTTATAATGATTGGGCAAACAGGCTTGAGTCACATCAACGCAGCAGGGCAACTCACCGTGCTTGACCATGCCATTTACTTGGGTTTATTGCCCGCTCAAATTGAGCAAACATCTGTGCCACGTCAATTGGTGGTTTTGCCCAAAAACGCCCAAGCCCCTTGCGCCACAATCAGCCAAACCGATTGGAATTGGTTCACTGTGCGCGCAGCCCAACCCAGTCTTGCGCCCGAAACCTATGAAGCCTTTGTGCCGCAAATGCTTAATTTGGAACGAATTGGCGGCGTGAACTTTAAAAAAGGCTGTTATCCAGGTCAAGAAATCGTTGCGCGCAGCCATTATTTGGGCAAACTCAAACGCCGCATGCACACAGCGCAACTCGTATTTGATGCGCCACAAGCCGCTCAAAACGCCGCCCTCAAAATCGGCATGGACGTATTTTCATCCAATGACAACACGCAGGCTGCCGGTCAAATCGTCGCTTTTGCGCATTCGCCGATGCAAGCCAACGTGGTTGATATTTTGTTTGAAATCAACTTGGGCTTTTTAGAGAACGCCGCCGTTTTGTGCGTGCCCCAAGTCCAAGCGGCTTGGCGCGCCCAAAGCCTGCCATATTCCTTGACTGATGATGCTTAACTTGGCCAACGTTGTACCACTCAGCGCGTGGTTTATTTATGGGTTGGTGGCCATTTATTTGTGCAAACATGGGGGTTTTGGGGCAGTAAAAACCACACAAACGCGGATCAAATATGCCTTTTTTTTGCCGCCGATGCTCGCGGCAAGCGCACATTATTTTAGAGCGACGCCTTGGGCTTTTGCTTGCTTTACCGCGCTCACGGCGCTGTGTTTGGCATGGCTTTGGGCAAGCGTGCACCGCTTGTATCACATCGCCCAAGCCCAAGCAACCAATCAGGCCGCCGTGCGCTGGCTGTCACATCTTGAATGGTTGGCCATTTATGGTGGTTTCATCGTACTGGCTCGCTGGTTTTGGGGCGCAGCCGTCGCATCGAGCTTCTTTGATTAACTCAAGCATCATTTAGATTGCAGGTTTATGAAAAACACACCCACACCTTTTTCTCTACTCAGTCTATCAAGCGCCACGCTTGGCTTATTTGCCAGCCCATTGCTTCACGCGCAAGAATTCCCAATCAATGACCAACACGTCACCACCAATCAGCAAGCCCATGCGCCAGCCAGCCGAATCAACGCCAATCGGTTTATGATCAAACTGCGCTTATCAGAACAGCCAGATCAAGCGGAATTCAAGCGCACACTGGACGCGTTAAACCAGCAATTTTTAAAACATGGTTTACAAATCCAACAAATTTACGGTCAAACCGCCCGCGCATCTGCGAATGCCTTGCCGCTAAAATCGGTCAGCGGCTCAAGTCAATCCATCAGCCAAATATTCAGCGTCTCCGTACTTAATGCCAATTTAACCGTCAACCAAGCCATCGAAATCGCATTGAGCACAGGTTTGGTTGAGTTTGCCGAACCCGTTTACCAATCTGAAACCAAGCGTTTGCCCAACGATGCGCAGCTTAAAAAAGAACAGTGGTATTTAAACAACCCAGACCCAGCCAACCCAAAAAAAACGGCCTCAAACGGCTACGACATTCGAGCCAATCAAGCATGGGATGTTGGCACAGGTAATGGCAACGTCGTGGTTGCGGTTGTCGACATGGGCGTTTTAAGCACGCATGAAGACTTGGCCGCCAACATGTGGGTCAACCCGAACGAAGTGGCAAATAATGGCGTGGACGACGACGGGGACGGCGTGGTTGACAATCTGCACGGCGTCAACGCCTCAGACCCAAACGTCCTCACAGGCAACACCAACCCAGAACCAACCACCACACGCATTGAGGCCAGCGGCTCAGTCACCAGCGCAGACACGCACGGCTCAATGGTTGCCGGCCTGATTTCGGCGGTTGGCAACAACCGCAAAGGCATTTCTGGCGTAAGCTGGCGCTCAAAAATTATGTCGATTCGGATTGGTCAACACAGCCAAATTGCGAATGACGCGATTATCAGCGGCCTAAATTTTGTGCGCGAAAAAAAACTTGCAGGCGTCAATATCAAAGTGGTTAATTTAAGCACAGGTTTTTATGGTTACTCCGCCGCATATCGCGAAGCCATCAAGAGTTTGGGAGATTTGGGGGTTTTAGTCGTTGTTGCTGCAGGTAATAACAGTTTTGACTCAAGTTACCGACATTTTTACCCAAGCGCCTTTGATTTGCCCAATATGATTGTAGTGGGCGCTACAGATAAAACAGGACGCGTTGCAGGGTTTTCAAACTTTGGGGCTGACGTGGACATCATGGCGCCAGGCGTAGACATCATATCCACCGCAGACCGCGGCTACGCAAGCGATCAGGGCACATCTTTCGCCGCGCCCATTGTGGCGGGCGCAGCCGCATTGCTTTGGGAAACCGAGCCCAATTTAACCGTCGCCCAAGTCAAAAACCGTTTATTGGCGCGAGCCTCAGACAGTATTTCAAACTCGCCGCCGCTGAATGACACCGCTCGCACCAATCGGCATTTAAACCTTGCGCGTACGATGTCGCCCGAACAATGCTTGGCGCCCGAACCAGTCATGATGCGCCCGCTCAAAACAATTGAGCCGTGGGTACAGGGCGCAAGCCATTTGGTCGAGGTGTTAATTGAGCCGTGCAGCGACACAAAAAACGTCCAGTTCAGCCTAGGGCAACAACACATCACCCTAAAAGACGACGGTATTTATCCCGACGCCATGGCAAATGATGGGGTTTTTAGCCAAGTATTTACCCCAAATCAAGCAGGGGTTTTTGATGCCACCGCAACCCACAACCGTGCGACAAACGCTCACACCAAACAATTAAAAGCGCTTGAAGTCGTGCCGTCAGGCAATTACGCTGCCAGTCCAAGCACGTTAAAATTCACCCGCATTGCAACGCTCGCGCCCAGCGCACGCGCCTTGCCGCTCAGCAATTTTCACAACGGCATTGGCGGCGTCAACACACCATTTGCGGTGTCTTTTTATGGCAAAAAATGGAACCGTTTTTTTGTATCAACCAGCGGCAGAATTTGCTTTCAAACCGCTTTAGAATGCCTTGACTACCCAGCCCATGAAGCGATTCCATCGGGTCGAAAAAACGTGGCGAGTCTGGGGTTTATTGCGCCATGGTGGAATGATTGGCGCGAATCAAATTTGGGCGAGCAAGGCAAACAACCCGCAGGCATCTATACCCATGTCGCAGGTGCTGCACCCAATCGGCGTCTGTACATTTCTTGGGAAGGCATGCGTGACTCAGGCGACGTAACCAAAACCAATGCAGGCGCAAGTTTTCAAGTGGTATTCCATGAAAACCAACCCGACTTTGACATTGCCTACGCCAGTCTAAACAGCGGCGGCACATCCAGCAATCTCGCACGCGGCACAGTAGGCACGCAATTTTACAATGGCAACATAGGCACAGAGCAAAGCTTTAACCAAGCAGGCGTGATTAAACCAAACAGCGCCTATAAATGGGCATTTAAAAACTCTTTTTCTGATATTCAAAAATGGGAAACAGACATTGAAGGCTTACAAGGCATGGGTTTAGCACACGATTGTGCCGCAAAAAAATCCCCAGTATTGGCAAGTGCGCAAAAATCATTTTGCCCAAAAAGCAGTTTAACCCGTGGCGAAATGGCGGTTTTATTGCTGCAATCAATGGAAGGCAATCGATACAAACCGCCAGCCGCCCAAGGCAATGTATTTGCCGACACCCCAAAAAATGACGCAATCGCACCGTATATAGAAGACCTGCAGCGCAAAGGGGTGATTGTTAGACGCGCAACCAACGGTGTACGCAAGTTTTATGCTCAAAACAAAATGACGCGTGACGTGTTGGGCGCATGGCTGGTCAAAGCCCTCAAAGGCTCGGATTATGTACCTGCACCAGCCACAGGCGTGTTTCAGGACGTGCAAAAAAACAATCCGCAAGCAGCGTATGTTGAAGAGCTGCATCGCATGGGCTTGAGCGATGGCTGCCCACAGCCATCAGGCATCAAAGGGATGTATTTTTGCCCACAAGAGGTGGTAAGCAAAGGCACAGCAGCGGTTTGGATGCAGCGCGCCTTTCGATTCTATGATTACCGGTGAGGATTGCGCGAAAACGATTATTGAGCGCGCCTTAAAAAATTTACAGATGCCTTAAGACTGTTTTTATCCGTTGACTCATCGCGCATTAAAAAAAGCACATCCTAAAGATGTGCTTTTTTGCATTCTGCATTTCGCATGCTGTATTTATCAATTAACCGTTGTTTTGGTTCATCAATTCTTCAAATGCCACTTCTTTGGCAGTCACTTTGGCTTTTGACAATGCCCAAGTCACCACGTTGTCTTCCATTGCAACAGCTTCAACTTCAGCCAAGCGGTTTGCGTCAGACATGTACCAGCGGATGAAGCCTTGTGGGTCTTCGTAGGCTTGTGCAATGGTTGACACTTGTGCTTGAACTTGCTCTGGCGTGGCGCGCAAGTCATTGGCTTTGACCAATTCAGCAATCAGCAAACCCAAGCGCACGCGGCGTTCGGCGCGGTCTTTGAAAATGTCAGTTGGCAATGTCATTTTGTCATCAACAGGAATGCCGCGCGCGCGCAAGTCTTCTTTTGCATTGGTTTGCAGGCGTTCGATGTCGTTGTTAACCAAACTGCTTGGTACGTCAAAAGACACGGCAGTAAGTAATGCATCCATCACATTGTTTTTGGTGATTGATTTGGTGCGTTGCGCGATTTCACGTTCTAAGTTGACTTTGATGTCGGCAACCATTTTGGTTACATCGCCGTCAACCACGCCAAGTGCTTTTGCAAACTCGGTGTTTAATTCTGGTAATTGAGCAACGCCAACTTCTTTGACGGTTACCGTGAATGAGGCGGTTTTGCCAGCCACGTCTTTGCCGTGGTAATCCGCAGGGAAGGGCAGATCAAACGTGCTTGATTCTTGTGCCGATAAACCTTCGATGGCGGTTTCAAATTCAGGCAACATGCGGCCTTGGCCTAAAACGAATGCGTAGTCTTTGGCTGAGCCACCTGCAAAAAGTACGCCATCAATGCTGCCGTCAAAATCAATGGTTACTTGGTCGTCTTTGGCGGCTTTTTTTGCAGTCGCTTGGTAGGTCACGCGTTGTTGGCGCAATACGTCAACCGTACGGGTGACGTCAGCTTCTGTTACTGCGCATTGTGCTTGCTCAATCGCAACGTCTTTTAAATCAACAGCAGCAATTTCTGGATACACTTCAAAGGTCGCGCTAAAGCCAAGTTCGCCTTCGACTGTGTGTTTTTCGTTTGGTACGATGTTTGGCATACCTGCCACGCGTAATTTGTCAGCATCAGCACGAGTTGCAAACGCTTCGCCGATTTGGTCGTTGAGCGCTTCCCAGCCTGCTTGGTTTGAATACATTTGTTTCACTTTTGCCATTGGCACTTTACCTGGGCGGAAGCCATCGACTTTGACGGTTTTCGCCATTTTTTGTAAACGCTTTTCTGCTGCTGCGTCAATTTGGGCTGTGGTTACTGCAAGCTCTATTGTGCGCGTCAAAGATGGGGTCATGGTTGGAGCGGATGTCGTTTCGATTTCGGTGGTCATGTGTGGCCTTTGATGGGAAAAATAAAAATAAAAATGCTGCTTAAAAACAGCAAGCAGTTTTGAAAAAATCAGCAAGCATTATAACAAAAAAAAGTCAAAAAACCCAGTTTTAAAGCCATTTTTTCAAGCGTTGTTTCTGCATTAACAGGTTTGGATTTGGCTGGTTTTATGTCTAATTTTTAGCTTTTTGACTCAAATGGCGGCTGATTTTTTTGATGCCAGATAAGCGGCGCAGACTCTTAAATACTTGTGCCAAATGGCTGCGGTCGGTGACTTCAATGACCACGTCAATATGCACGTCGCCGTTAAGGGTTTTGAGGGTGACTGTTTCAATATTGGCGCCTGCCTCGTTGATTTGGCTGGCCGTTTTGGCCAGTAAACCGCGATCGTTGCTCGCAACAATGATGAGCGCAACCGAAAATGGCTCGCTCAAATCGGCCTGCATGTCCCATTCGAGCTCAATCCAGCGCAAGTTGTCGTGCGCACGCTGTGCTTTTGCGATGGGGCAGTCTTTGACATGCACAATCAGGCCTTGGCGGCGCAATAAGTGCCCCAAAATATGGTCGCCGCGAATCGGGTGGCAGCATCTGGATAGCGTTAAAGTGCTCACCTCATCGCCGCGAATAATCAAGCGTTCAAACTCAGGTTTGACCATGGCATGACGCGAGGTTTGCACCATATTGGTGTTGACTGTGTGGCTTTGATTGGTGACCAGCAACAAGCGCTGCGCTGTAATATTGGCGGGGCGAATGCCCAGACCAATTTCTGAGAGCAGCTCTTCAATTGTTTTGCAGCCCGTATCGGCCAACAGTTTGTCCCATGTGTCTTTTTGACTGTGTGCTGGGTAGTGCAAATGTACTGCGTCAACCGCTTGGCGAAATAGCTGCTCGCCCAATGTGGATGATTCTGCTTGGCGCTGAGATTTAAAGTAATGGCGCAATTCTGAGCGCGCTTTGCCCGTTTTAACCCATTGCAGCCAAATGGGTTGAGGTTGAGAGGCAATGTCGGTCACAATTGAGATTCTGTCACCGTTTTTTAGCTCTGTCGACAGCGCAAAGCTGATGCCGTTAATCTGCGCGGAAATTGCATGACAGCCAATGTCTGTGTGAATGCTGTATGCGAAATCAAGCGCAGTTGCGTGGCGCGGCAGTGTGATGATGCGCGATTTTGGGGTGAATACGTAAATCGCGTCGGGCGACAAATCCACTTTTATGTGTTCTAAAAACTCAACCGAGTCATTGGTTTTTTGTTGAATGTGCAGCAATGATTGCAGCGTGATGTGTGACTCTTTTTGAACGTCCGAAAAGCTGGCATCGTGTTCTTTGTACAGCCAATGCGTGGCGATACCAGATTCTGCGGTGCGGTGCATTTCGTGTGTGCGAATTTGAAACTCAATCGGCGCGCCGTACGGCCCAATCAACGTGGTGTGTAATGATTGATAACCATTCTTTTTTGGCAGCGCAATATAGTCTTTAAAGCGCCCTGGAACAGGTTTAAATAAACCATGCAAGACGCCCAAACTCAAATAACATTCAGACAAACTTGAAACCAATACCCGAACGCCGTGCACATCAAGGACTTTGGATAGGCTGATTTTTTTAGATTTCATCTTGGCGTAAATCGCTGCCAGATTTTTTTCGCGCCCGCTCACGTCGGCGTCAATTTGAGACTGCATAAATGCGTGATTGGTTTTGTCGAGTACTTTGTCAAAGAGTTCTCGTTTTTGCAAACGCGAACGTTTTAATGCTTTTGCCAAAACTTCGGCGCGCAAATGGTGGGTTTGGTAAAAACAAAGGTCTTGCAGTTGACGATAAACCTCATCAAGCCCCAAACGGTGCGCGATTGGCGCATAAATTTCTAAGGTTTCGTGCGCAATTCTGCGCCGTTTGCTCAAGTCAAGGCTTTGCATGGTTGACAGATTGTGTAGCCTGTCCGCCAGCTTGACTAAAATCACGCGCACATCATCAGCCATGGCAAGCAGCATTTTTCTAAAGCTTTCTGCTTGCTGCGCCTCTTTGCTGTCAAAATGCAGTTTGTCGAGTTTGGAAAGCCCGTCGACCAAATTGGCAACCGGTGCGCCAAACTCATTGGCCAATGTGACTTTGTCAACACCAGTGTCCTCAAGCACATCATGCAGCAGAGCGGCCATAACCGATTGAGAATCAAGCTTCCACGTGGCGCACAACGTTGCCACAGCAATCGGGTGGGTGATATAAGGCTCGCCAGTTTGGCGAAATTGCCCGAGATGGGCTGAGTCTGCGACATTAAAGGCAGCGCGGATTTTTAGGATGTCCTCATCGGATAAGTAAACCGATACCAAGCGCATCAGTTCGCTTAAGCCGTCTTTGATTAAGTCGACGTGCTGGCGTTTGTGCGCGGTCGCCACTGCCATAATGGATGTGGTGGCATGCGAATCTATGGACTGATGCGTCGATTTTCCAGTATTTGTTGACATACGATTCATCCTAAATAATAAAAAGCCATTGAGTTCAATGGCTTTATTTTAGCAGCGGTAGAGCCTGAGACTCGATTTAGTTTGGTACCTTAAGAAGCATTTCAATACCAACTTTACCTTGTGCAATTTCTCGCAATGCCGTTACAGTTGGCTTGTCCGTACTGGTGATGTGTGGTGCGTGTCCTTGTGACAACTGACGCGCGCGATAAGTTGCAGACAGTGTCATTTCAAAACGGTTTGGGATGTGTTTTAAACAATCTTCAACGGTGATACGAGCCATGGTGTTTCCTTTAAAGTTACTTGGCGTGAATGCCTAAATCATAGAATAAAGTTGGATTACGTGAAAACTGTTGTGCAAACCGTAAACGTGCAGCCTGAACAATGTGGCACAAGTTACTCATAGCGCTGTCCAAATTTTCGTTAATGATAACATATTCGAACTCGGGCGCGTGAGCCATTTCGCCGCCAGCGGCCAATAATCGGCGCGTAATCACGTCTTCGGAATCCGTACCGCGTCCGTATAAGCGCTCTTTTAGAGCGGTCAAAGAGGGCGGCACAATGAAAATCCCCACCATTTGTGGAAAGAACAGCCTCACTTGCTGCGCACCTTGCCAATCAATCTCAAGCAGTACGTCTTGACCATTTTCAAGTGCCTGATCAATCCATTTTTTGGACGTGCCGTAATAATTGCCGTGGACTTCCGCAGACTCAATAAACTCATTTTGGGCTTGGCGCTGTAAAAAATCATCCACACTGGTGAAATGATATGACACGCCGTGCACCTCACCCACCCGTGGCTCGCGTGTGGTGTATGACACCGACAGCTGGATGTTACTGTCCCTTGAAAGTAGGGCGTTCACCAACGTTGATTTGCCCGCGCCACTTGGGGCGGCCACCACAAACAGTGTGCCAGGCTGGGCGATTTTAATGACAGGCATATTGACTCCAAAAAGAGGGGGATTTTAGTCTAAATTAAGTGGTACGGCTTGGGCTGCCAGCTACTTCCGCTTAAATGCGTTTACTTTGTTTGCGCGGGTTTAAACTTTCTTTAAACGATGCCTCGCAATGAACAGGGCAATAAGTGCCGCAGTAAATAACCCTCGAATTAGCCAAATCGTGCTTAAAAACAAAGATTTCTCTATACTGTTGTCAGGTAAAAATATTAACAACAGCAGCACAAAACCAGCCAATGATGCGCCAACAGTTTTTGTAAATAACGCCGGCTTTCTTGGGGATGCTGCTTGGTGCTGCAGCCATTTTCTGCCATGAAGTAAGAGCAATAACAAGCCAAGCAATGTGCTTATGTGCTGGCCAAGCCGATACCCTGTTAAAGGGTAATCAGCTAAAGTTAAAAAATCACTTTGCCAAGCGGGAAACCGCTGCGCAACCCAGCCACTTTTGTGCGTAAAACCATCCCAAACAACATGGGTTAATGCACCAACAGATAAAAGCAAGGCAATCGTCGCTGCGTGGCGCAGTTTTACGCGCCAGCCCTTGCTTGACAAAAATCCTTTTGCATTTGGACTGAATATCGGTGCGGCAAGATACTGCCAAAGCAGATAGAAAAACATACTCAATGGCAGGCAAAAATACAAAACGCCAAGCAAACTGTGGCTGCTTGCGCCGCCAGCGATAAATGGTAAAAAATAGGCAAAGTCTGGTGACATGCTGCCAATCACAAGCGCACAAGTCGCACCATACGTTTTTTTGAACATTGAACGAAGGGGCAAAATAGCAGCAGGGTGAACAAAGGTAAAAGGCATTGATTTTATATGGGAAATAAACGCAAAAACAAGCACAAAAAACAAACGGTGCTTTTGTCTGCTTATGCGGTGCAGGAAGCCTGCTTTATAAAGAGTGCGCACTCGTGACACCAAAAGCAAGCTACCCAAAAAAAATATAAAAACAAATACAAATACAAAGCAACCATTTAGGTTGCTTTGTATTTCAGACGTTTTTATACGCCGTTTCAGGTTTCATTATTCGCTACTTTAAGCTTCGTCGCGTTTCACTTCGGCCAATTTGGCTTCGGTATTGCGCAGGCGAATATGTAATTCACGCAATTGCTTTTCGTCCACAGGGCTTGGTGCTTGGGTTAACAAGCATTGCGCACGTTGGGTTTTTGGGAAGGCAATCACGTCGCGAATCGAGTCTGCGCCTGCCATCATGGTGACAATACGGTCTAGACCAAACGCAATCCCACCGTGCGGTGGCGCGCCGTATTGCAAGGCATCGAGCAAGAAACCAAATTTCTCTTGTGCTTCTTGCGCGTCAATATTTAACGCACGGAACACTTTGCTTTGCACTTCTTCGCGGTGGATTCGCACGGAGCCGCCGCCCAATTCCCAGCCGTTTAATACCATGTCGTAAGCTTTGGCGGTGCACAAACCAGGGTTGGTGTCTAAGTGGTCTTCATGGCCGTCTTTTGGTGCGGTGAACGGGTGATGGCAGGCAACCCAGCGGCCGCCTTCATCGTCATATTCAAACATTGGGAAGTCAACCACCCACAATGGTTCCCACGTATCGCTCGCATGACCTTTTTCATGGCCAATTTTGATGCGCAACGCGCCAATGGCGTCGTTGACGATTTTAGCGCGGTCTGCGCCAAAGAAAATAATGTCGCCATTTTGCGCACCTGTGCGCTCCAAAACTGCCTGCAATGTGGTGTCATCAATGTTTTTTACAATCGGTGATTGCAAGCCGTCGCGGCCTTTTTCAAGCTCATTTACTTTGATGTATGCAAGACCTTTTGCGCCATAAATTGCGGTAAATTGCGTGTATGCGTCGATTTCAGAGCGCGAAATGTCTGCGCCATTTGGCACGCGCAATGCAACCACGCGACCATCTTCAAGGTTGGCGGCAGAGTTAAACACCTTAAATTCAACCGTTTTCATGATGTCTGTCAACTCAGTAAACTTAAGTGGAATGCGCAAGTCAGGCTTATCCGAGCCGTACATTGCCATTGCGTCAGCGTACGTCATCACGGGGAAACTGCTGGCCAAATCAATATCAAGCACGTCTTTGAATACGCCGCGAATCATGCCTTCAAACATGCCGCGAATGTCAGACTCATTCATAAATGAGGTTTCAATATCGACTTGGGTAAATTCTGGCTGGCGGTCAGCGCGCAAATCTTCATCGCGAAAGCATTTGACGATTTGATAATAACGGTCGTAACCGGCCACCATTAACATTTGCTTAAATAATTGCGGTGATTGTGGCAATGCAAAAAATTGACCATCATGCACGCGAGACGGTACCAAGTAATCACGCGCACCTTCGGGCGTGCTTTTGGTCAACATGGGGGTTTCGATGTCGATGAAGTCGTTTGCATCTAAAAACTTACGAATCGCCATCGCGGTTTTGTAACGCAACTTCATATTGTGTTGCATTTGCGGGCGGCGTAAATCAAGCACACGGTGGGTTAAACGCGTGGTTTCAGATAGGTTTTCATCGTCAATTTGGAAGGGCGGGGTGATTGATGCATTGAGCACTTCTAACTCGGTGCAAACGATTTCGATTTCGCCTGTTTTAAGTTTTGGGTTGACCAAACTCGCGTCACGTAAATTAACGCGCCCAACCACTTTGATACAAAATTCATTGCGCAATAAACCTGCATTTTCAAAAGTGGCCGCGTCTTCGGGATGGAATACGACTTGAACCAAGCCTTCTTTGTCACGCATATCAATGAAAATCACACCGCCGTGATCGCGGCGGCGGTTAACCCAGCCGCACAAAGTAACGGTTTTATCAAAATCAGCTGCAGTCAGTTGACCGCAAAAATGGCTACGCATACTCATAGTTATATCCTGTTTAAAAGTAAGTGGTTGTAAATTAGTGGTTCGGTTAAATCATTGCTTTTGGTTTGGGCGTTTGAGCCGTGAGGGCTTCAGGGGCAATCACGCCCATAGAAATAATGTATTTCAATGCTTCATCCACCGACATATCCAGCTCGATGACTTCGGTTTTTTTGAGCATTAAAAAAAAGCCAGAGGTCGGGTTTGGTGTGGTTGGCACATAAACGCTGATGCATTCTTCGGGCAAAAGTGCGGCCACTTGCCCAGTTGGCGCGCCCGTTTGAAAGGCCACGGTCCAAGAGCCTGCGCGTGGATATTGAATCAAAAGTGCTTTGCGAAACGCTTGGCCGTTGCTTGAGAATAACGTGTCTGATACTTGTTTGACGCTGCCGTAAACGGTTTTAACAATTGGGATGTGAGAGAGTGCGCCATCAAGGACGCGAATAAACCATTGTCCAAGCAGGTTGGCGGCCATCATGCCTGTGGTGAACAGCAATAAAACCACCATCGCAACGCCTAGGCCGGGGATTTTTTTGACTTGAACAAAATCATCGCTCCAAGCGCTGGGCAAAAATGCGGCGATTGCGTCCACCACATTGGTAAAAATCCCTTGCAAAAGGCCAATTGCCCAAGAGACAACCGCAGCGGTGACAACCAATGGAACCCATACAAAAACACCTGTGACCAGGTATTTTCGGATTTGTGTGCTGCTAAAATGTTTGCGCATGCGAGTTTACTTCGTTAAATGGGTTGAGGTGTTGAGGCTTGATTCGGTGCTCGTTGAGGGCGCCGAATCCGAGGTTTTTGTATCCGAGGTTTTTGTATCCGAGGTTTTTGAATCTGAAACCTTTGAATCTGAAACCTTTGCATCCAAAGGCTTTGATGCGCTAACCACACTGCTTTCGCCGCCAATGCTGCTTGATTTTTCTGCTGTGTTGCCGCCTCGAAAATCTGTCACGTACCAGCCTGACCCTTTTAGAGCAAAGCCTGCCGCAGTGACTTGCTTGCTAAAGGTTTCTTTGCCGCAAGCAGGACACGTCGTGAGTGGGGCGTCTGACATTTTTTGTAGGGCATCTTTGCTGTGACCACAGTCTGAGCAGCGGTAGGCGTATATTGGCATGTGAAAATATTCGGTTGGTAAAAAACAAAATGGCGCAAGCGCCAATAAAAGACGCCATTATACGTGAATAGCACATGGTTTCAACCGCGAACTTGCTTCATGAAGCATCGCTCGCTTTATCTCCCACAAATCATGAAAAAATCATGCATAAATAATGCAAAAAAAAAGCCCTGTTTCCGAGTGGGATTGGCTTTAAAAATCATTGCCCGCTTTGATTTGCGCCCGCATCGCCTGAACATCCATCTGATTAATATAGTCAATGAGGTTTGACCAAATCGGGTGGTAGCCAAAACCGCCTTGGCGCATTTCGGCAATCGCATCGGCCTTGCGCCAGTTTTGTACAACAATCCGATAAACCGCCGTCATCATGCCCGTTCGATCCGCACCGTGTTTGCAGTGCAATAAAACAGGTTGATTCGCAGGATTGGTGGCGATGTTGAGAAACGCCAAAACTTGCGCGTCTTGGGTGTGCCACGTATTAAATTTAATTTGCTGATACGTCACGCCGTTGGCGGGCAAAATGGTTTCATCGCCAGAACCTGCGCGCAGCGACAACACCGTTTTAATTGGCGTGCCGTTGGGCGTGATTAACTGCTGCGCATTGAGGGCGGCCAAGCCTGTTTTGTCAGGTTGCGCTGCCCGAAATAAGGTTGGGCTGACTTGATGTAAATTGGGCAATCCTTCAATGACAAGCGGTTGCGCCCAATTGGTGGGGCGCTGTTCTGGTGGCAAGCCTTGTTGCACGGCGCAACCTGAGGTTAGAAAAACCATAAAAACAGCAGTGATAAAACGCATTTTTTCTCCTAAAAAAAGAATACGCGGCCAAAAATGCCGCGTATTTATGTGCTTACTCGCTTGGCTCTTATTCCCAGCTAAATTGATTTTTAACGCTCGGCGTGTTTCATCAAATATTCAATGTCATCCGTCCGAACCGGCACATCACGCGTGGTCAATTCGCAGCCTGTGGCAGTCACAATCGCATCATCCTCAATCCGAACCCCAATATGCCAAAACGACTCATCCACCGCAGGACTTGGGCGGATGTAAATTCCAGGCTCAACCGTGAGCATCATATTGGGCTGCAAGTCCCGCCAAATTGGCTGCTCGTTGTGCTGACCGGTGCTATAAGCGCCGCAATCGTGCACATCCAAACCAATCCAATGCCCAGTGCGGTGCATGTAAAACGGCTGGTAGGCTTTGTTCGCAATTGCATCGTCAAGCGAGCCGACGGTTGACGCATTAAGCAACCCCAAATCGAGCATGCCTTGGGTTAATACGCGAACAGCTGCGTCGTGTGGCGCCATAAAACTCACGCCTGCGCGGGTCGCATCAATTGCGGCTTGTTGCGCAGCCAACACCACGTCATAAACGGCTTTTTGTTGCGGACTAAATTTACCATTCACGGGAAAGGTTCGGGTAATGTCGCCTGCGTACAAGCCATATTCTGCGCCTGCATCAATTAAACACAAATCGCCATCATTTAACACCGCTGCGCCTGCGCGATAATGCAGCACGCACGCGTTTGAGCCGCCCGCCACAATGGTGTTGTACGCCGCGTGTTGTGCGCCTGCTTTGGCAAAGCTGTATAAAATTTCTGCCTCTAAATCTGTTTCAACCATGCCAACGCGGCAAGCCTGCATGGCGCGAATATGGCCTTGCGCAGAAATTTGCCCAGCCGTTCTGAGCCAATCCAGCTCAAAGCCATCTTTGACCAACCGCATTTCATCGGTCAGCGCATAAATATCATGCAGTTTGGCGGGCGCTGTTGCACCGCTGCGCGCATGGGCGCGGGCATTGTTGAGTGCGGCTCGAATCAGCTCATCCGTTTGAGGGTTGTCTAATAACGGGGCAAAAATAGTGGGCTGATTGGCCAAAAACTGCGGCAAGCTGGCGGCAAGCGCCTCAAAAGGCAACGCCACATCAACATCAAAATGACTTTTCGCAGCGGCTGGGCCAAATCGAATCCCATCCCAGATTTCACGCTCAAGGTTTTTTTCTCGGCAAAACAGCACCGATTTTTGCACGTCGCCGTGCGCAATTAAAAGCAGCAACGCTTCAGGTTCTTGAAAACCTGTGAGATAAAAAAAAGTGCTGTCTGGGCGATGGTCAAAATATGCATCTCGATTGCGAATGCATTCAGCAGAGGTTGGAATCAATGCAACGCCGCCGCCCAAAGCGCGCATTTTTTGCATCAACGCAAGACGGCGCGCTTTGTGCGGCGCGGGCGAGAAAGGGGTTTGGTGTGGTTTTTTCATGGCGTAATTCTAGCGCAATTGTGCTGGCCATGGTAGTGCGTTGCATGCGGTTATTTAAGCCAATGTGCAAAATTTACGTATTTGAATCCATAAAGCGGCTTGCGCAAGCGCCATGTTTTTGCGGTTATTTATGGGGCGCAGATTGACACAATCGGTGATAAAGACGGTAGAATGCGCACTTCAATTTTGCACGCAGACCAAAGGAATACATGACCCGTTTATCTGACTTTACTGTAAATGATTTGATTGACACACCAGAGCGTTTGGCGTCATACGCGCAGCACGTTACATTGGTTGTTAACACGGCCAGCGCCTGCAAATTTACCCCGCAATACGCCCAACTTCAAGCCTTACACGAACAATACGCCGCGCACGGCTTAAAAATCATCGCATTCCCATGCAACCAGTTTGGCGCTCAAGAATCAGGCAGCGCTGCTGAGATTGGCGAATTTTGCGACCGTAATTTTCACGTGACCTTTCCCGTCATGGGCAAAATCGATGTCAATGGCGCACAAGCAGAACCGCTGTGGCAATGGCTTAAAGTGCGCGCCCCAGGTATTTTGGGGACGCAGCGCATCAAATGGAATTTCACCAAATTTTTAGTTGCCAAAGACGGCGTGACAGTAGAGCGCTTTGCGCCTTTTACTGAACCGCTCAAACTGCGCGCCCAAATCGAGCGCTTGCTCGCCCAATAACGTTATTTTTACCCAACCCCTCAGGACTTTATGAGCACCGCACACGACTCAACGCAAAAACAACTTTTACCCGCCGTCGCCTTGGCCGCTCTGGGCATTGTCTTTGGTGATATTGGCACCAGCCCGCTGTATGCCATGAAAGAAAGCGTCAGCCACCATTATGGCTTGACGCTCAATGCGCCAACCATTATGGGCTTGCTGTCCTTACTATTTTGGTCATCGTTTTTGGTAATTTCAATCAAATACGTGGCGTTAATCATGCGAGCAGACAACAACGGCGAGGGCGGGATTTTATCGCTCATGGCGTTGACTTTACGCGGCAAAGACCACAAAAACTTTAAGTGGATTGTGGTGCTGGGCATGTTGGGGGCATCTCTTTTTTATGGGGATTCGGTCATTACGCCCGCCATTTCAGTGCTGTCCGCAGTAGAAGGTTTAAAACTAATCGCGCCCAATTTAACCGAAATGAATTTGGTTCTCATCGCCGCCGTGATTCTAACGGGGCTGTTTGCCATTCAAAAAACAGGCACAGCCAAAATTGGGATTTTATTTGGCCCAATCATGCTCACGTGGTTTTTTGTTTTAGGGGTGCTGGGCGTGTCGCACATCATTGAAAACCCAGCGATTTTGGCTGCGCTCAGCCCGCATTATGCGTTTGAGTTTGTTTTGAATAACGGCAAAGCAGGTTTTTTGGTGTTCGGTTCGATTTTATTGGTTTTAACTGGCGGTGAAGCGCTGTACGCCGACATGGGGCATTTTGGCCGCAAGCCCATCACCATTGCGTGGTACGCCATTGTTTGGCCAGGTTTAATGCTCAACTATTTTGGCCAAGGCGCCATGTTATTGGCGCACCCAGAAACCGCCGCCAACCCGTTTTTTATGATGGCACCCGCATGGGCAACCTTACCGCTGGTGATTTTGGCAGGTTTGGCCTCAGTGATTGCCTCGCAAGCTGTGATTTCAGGCGCATTTTCTTTAACCAGCGCCGCCATCAAACTGGGCTTTTGCCCGCGTCTTAAAATCATTCACACCAACCACCAAGAAATCGGTCAAATTTACCTACCATTTATCAACTGGCTTCTCTGGGGGTTGGTGATGATTCTGATTGTGATTTTCAAAAACTCAAGCAACTTGGCATCGGCCTACGGCTTTGCTGTGGTCACCACCATGGCGATTGACGATGTGTTGCTGTTGGTTGTGATGTTAACCGTATGGCGTTGGAACAAAGCGCTGTCGATTGGTGTTTTCTTGGTGTTGTTTACCGTCAGCATGACATTCTTCTCAGCCACCGCGGTCAAATTTATGGACGGCGGCTGGTTCCCAGCCACAATTGGCTTGGTGATTTTTACCATATTAATGACATGGAAACGTGGCAAAGAATTGGTGCATGCCCGCGCCGAAGGCGTCAACCTGCCGCTCGTGCCTTTTGTACAAAGTCTTTTATCGCATCCACCCGTGCGGGTTGAAGGCACCGCAATGTTTATGCACAGCGATTTAAATAACGTACCCAACTCATTGTTACATAACCTAAAACACAACCGCATTTTGCATGAGCGCATTGTTTTTATGGGCATTCACACCCAAGACGTGCCGTATATTGCAGACGAGGAAAAAATTGACATCAAGCTGATTGGCGATGGCGCATTTGTGGTCAACGCATCGTATGGCTTTAAAGAAGAGCCTTCGATGCTGCACGTATTGGCATTGTGCGCGGACAAAGGTCTTAACATGGAAATGATGGACACCTCGTTCTTCTTAAACCGTGAAACCGTCATCCCAAGTAAGCTTAAAGGCATGATGGTCTGGCGTGAGAAAGTATTTGCGCTCATGATGCGCAACTCCATGCGCGCCACAGATTACTTCAAAATCCCGCCCAACCGTGTGGTTGAAATGGGCACACAAGTTGAAATTTAGTAATTTAATTCACGCACGAAGTTAACAGTTAACCAATAATTTAAGAAACAATTTAGTAGATATTTTAACAAATAGATAGGAAAATACATGAGTTTGGTATCCGTCATCATCCCTTTTTACAACGGCGGCGACACCATCGCACGCGCCATTGACTCCGTCATTAGCAGCCCAGCCTGCTTAGAAGTATTGGTCATGGTTGACGCCTCACCGCAACCGTTCAACAAGCACTTAACCGCTGCGCACAAAGACTTCATCAAACAAGGCAAATTGCGCATCATTAAATCGGCCACCAACTTGGGCCAAGCAGCCATGCGCAATATGGGCGTATCGATTTCAACCGCGCCATTTGTCTCATTCATGGATCAAGACGACATGTACATGCCGCTCTTTTGCGAAGAAATGAGCCAAGTATTATTAGACCGCCCAGACTTAGCAGCGGTTGAATGCGGCGCGCAAATTGTCAAAAACCATGTCAACGTGCTTGATGCACCAGACCCACGCTACTACACCGCCATGAACTCTGTGCCATGGAATGTATTGATACGGCGCAACGCATTTTGGCAAACGGGCGCATTCCCAGTTGACGCAGAATTCCGCAAAAAACTCGCGGGCGAAGACATCGCATTCAAACAAGCCCTCAAACATTTTTTCGCCGTAGGCACAGATTACACGCGCCAATTGTTGCGCCATCATTTGCGCGACGGCTCAGCCACCGACAACTACATCAACCGCACAAAAATCGTTGACGGTGAAATCGTCTTCACCGAAGTGTTTGAAAATGAGCAAAGCGGCGAATGGAGCGCCGCGCTGTCTAAGCACTGGGCAAACGCGGAGCGCGATATTGTGATGCACCGCGCATTGGCAGCGCGATAATCGAAGATATTTCGAGCAACGAGTAAAAACAAAAAACACAACGCAATGCGTTGTGTTTTTTGTTTTTTTGCTTTTATTTTTTTGTACGTTGTATCACCACCATCAAACACCACAAGCTCCCGCATCAAATTTTAGCAGGATACGCGCACAAGTCCGCAATCAAGCATTCGTGGCATTTGGGTTTGCGGGCTTGGCAAATATAGCGGCCGTGCAGAATCAGCCAGTGATGTGCGTCGACTAAAAACTCTTTTGGAATGTTTTTGAGTAGGGCTTGTTCAACTGCAAGTACGGTTTTACCAGGGGCGAGCCCAATCCGATTGCCCAGTCTAAAGATGTGGGTGTCAACTGCCATGGTGGGTTGGCCAAATATTGTGTTGAGGACAACATTGGCGGTTTTGCGGCCAACGCCAGGTAATAATTCTAGTTGGGCGCGGGTGTTTGGGACAACGCTGGCGTGTTTTTGCACGAGGAGGGCGCATAGGCCAATCACGTGGCGTGCTTTTGAACGGTATAAACCCAAGCTGTTGATGTGCTGCATGAGCGCTTCTTCGCCCAAATCAAGTATGGCTTGCGGGGTGTTGGCGACTGCAAATAGTTTGCGCGTGGCTTTGTTTACGCCCACGTCGGTTGATTGGGCGGATAAAACCACGGCGATGAGGAGCTCGAATGGGCTGGTGTATTCGAGCTCGGTTTTGGGGTGTGGGTTGGCTGCTTGAAAGCGGCGAAACATTTCAACCCGTGCTGCGCGTTGCATTTAGGCCGTTTGTTTGGCTTTGAGTGCCGCTTCAAGCTGGTCTAGGCGGTCAACGCCCCAGAATGATTCGCCGTCAAGCAGGATGAATGGTGAGCCAAATACGCCTTTTGCTGCGGCCAAGTCAATTTCGGCGCGCACTTGTTCTTTGGTGTATGTGCTGCTCATGCCTTCACGCAGCTCTTGTGGGTTAATCCCGATTGATTCGCCCAGTGAAATAATGGCTTCTGGGTCACCAATGTTTTTGTCGTCCACGTAGTAGGCTTTAAAAACGGTTTGGGCAAATAAAATCCCTTTGTCTTCGCCAAATTTGGCTTCTGCCCACATGACGGCGCGGGTGGCGATGCGTGTGTCGAGCGGGAATACGGTTGGGACTTTGAATGGGATGTTTAAAAACTTGGCGCTTCGCACGTAGTCTTTCATGATGTATTCGCGCTTGGCTGGGATTTGCACCAGCGATGTGCCTGTGTTTGATGGGCGCAGCGTGTCGCTTGAGAATGGATGCCAGTCAACGCGGCGGCCAAATTGTTGTGCCAAGTCGTTAATTTTGGTGCTGGCAAAATAGCCATAAGGCGATGAAAAATCGAAATAAAAATCAAGATGGCTGGACATAAAAAACCTTTGGTTAAATGAAATAAATAGCGGCGAATTTTAGCAGATATATAAAATGATTTGTGTTTGGAGTGGGGAAATACGTAAATTTTGAATTAACTGCGTCTGTTGAAGTCGCTAATCACGCGTTGCTTTTCACGTTGCCACTCTTTGTCTTTGAGTGAGTCGCGTTTGTCGTGGTCTTGTTTGCCTTTGCCCAAGGCGATTTCGCATTTGATGCGCCCGCGTGTGTAATGAAAATCAAGTGGAATCAGCGTGAAGCCTTTTTGTTCGACTTTGCCTATCAGCTTGGAGATTTCTTCTGCTTTGAGCAGCAGTTTGCGGGTGCGCATGGCGTCGGGTTTGACGTGGGTTGAGGCTGACAGCAGTGGGCTGATGTTGCCGCCCAATAGAAATAACTCACCGTTTCGGATGATGACGTAGGTGTCTTTGAGGTTGGCGCGTCCCTCGCGAATCGCTTTGACTTCCCAGCCTTCAAGGACAATGCCCGCTTCGATTCGCTCTTCTATAAAGTAGTCGTGGAATGCTTTTTTGTTGCTGGTGATGCTCATGGTTGTCCTAATGAAATGTGACACAAGCTGCGCCAGATTGGCCTTGCGCGCCTTGATGATGTTACAATTGCCGGTATTGTAGCAAAAAAGGATGCAAAAAAATGCCCAAGGTTCATAAAACCGTTGTTCTGCCGTATACCGCCGCCCAAATGTATGATTTGGTCGAAGCTGTTGAGGATTACCCAAAATTTTTGCCTTGGTGTGGCGGCGCGACCGTTCACCAGCGCAGTGATACGTATTTAGAGGCCTCGGTTGTGGTGGCGTTTAAAAGTTTGCAGCAGACATTTCGCACGTTTAATCAAAATATCCGTCCAACCCAGATGCGGATTGAGTTTAAGGATGGCCCGTTTCGGCATTTAAAAGGGGCTTGGTATTTTGAGACGTTGGGCGAGCGCCAAGTAAGGGTTGTGTTTGATTTGGATTATGAGTTTTCTAATAAATTATTTTCACTTGCGATTGGCCCGATTTTTAATGTACTTGCCAAAACATTTATTGATGGTTTCATCGCACGCGCCAAGGTGATTTATGGGTGAGATTTGCGTGCAACTGGTTTATGTGGGTGAGGCGGGGCATTTGTTTGATGTGTCGCTGCAATTGGCGTTTGGGAGCACGGTTGAGCAGGCAATTTTGCACAGCGGGTTTTTGAGCAAATACCCGAGTTTGACGCTCAGTACATTGAGCTGCGGGGTTTACAGCCGCCGCAAACGGCTTGATGACGTGCTTTTAAACAATGACCGATTGGAGGTTTATCGGCCGTTATTGATTGACCCAAAAGACCGGCGGCGACGCGTTGTGGATGCCAAACGCAATCCCAAAAAATGGCGTCAAGAATTAAGTCTGCGCCAGCAAGCATACAAAAAGCCCATTTGAAAAATGGGCTTTTTGTTTTTTAATTTCTCTTTTCTTTTTTAACGAGTGCAGTCCTCTTTTGCTTTGAGATTTTTCAAATATTGGCAACGCTTCAAAAACTTTAATATTTCAAAAATTTCAAATCGAAACTGCCTGCGTTATTTACTCACGCTCGCGCCAGCGGGTGGCGTGAAGTTAAACGAGCCTGCGGGTGCGCCTGAGTTTTTGCGAAAACCTGAAAAAGTTAATACGGTGACTTGCCCCAGCGTGTCATACAGCTCCATTGCGTCGGGTGCGCCGTTGCTCATCCCAATATTCACTTTGATGAAATTGCTGTTTTTTGATTTTGGGGTCGCCGTTACCCATTCGCGGCCATCTTTTGTGCCAGCCTCAAGCAAGGTGAAGTTTTTGCTAAGGTCGGAGCTGCCAAACAAAATCGCGGCAGGCGATGAGCCAATTGCACCGCCCAATGAACGGTTGGTGACTTGGTTTAAATCTTTGTCATAGATGCTGAGGGTTTTGCCGTTGCTGACCAAAATTTGCTCGTAGGGCGCAGAGTAGGTCCAACGAAACTGGCCAGGGCGGGCAAAAACAAAGCTGCCTGAGCTGGTTTTTTTGTTGGCGCCGCTTTTGGTAATGACTTTTTGGGTGAAGCTGCCTGAGGCGCTTTTGACTTCGCGGTTAAATTGTTGCAGCTGCTCGATGGGATTGGCAAACGCGTTGCTGCAGGCAATGGCGCTGATGCTGATGAGGCTGGCAATGGGGTGTTTGGTGTGAAATTTCATATAGTTCCTTTTAAAGATTAATCTGAATGATTGTTTGGGGCAATGATGGCGCGACTGCCGTTGCTTTGCATGGCGCTGACCACGCCACTTTTTTCCATTTGTTCCAGTAAACGGGCCGAGCGGTTGTAACCAATTCTAAATTCGCGTTGCACCGCAGAAATAGAGGCTTTTTTGGTGCGCAATACATGGGCTACAGCTTGGTCGTACAACGGGTCAGTCTCGCCATCGGTTGACCCGTCAGCGCTGCTTTCACCTTCAATACTGACCCCGCCAGTGAGGATTTCGTCCAAATAATCAGGCTCGCCTTGGGCTTTTAAAAACTCAGCCACGCGGGTGACTTCATCATCCGAAGCATACGCGCCATGCACCCGAATCGGTACGCCAGAACCCGGCGCCAAATACAGCATATCGCCTTGGCCAAGCAGTGCTTCTGCGCCTTGTTGATCCAAAATGGTGCGTGAATCAATTTTAGATGACACTTGAAACGAGATGCGCGTGGGCACATTGGCTTTAATCAAACCTGTAATCACGTCGACGCTGGGGCGCTGGGTTGCAAGGATTAAGTGAATGCCTGCGGCGCGGGCTTTTTGGGCAATCCGTGCAATCAACACCTCAACTTTTTTACCCACCACCATCATTAAGTCAGCCAACTCATCAATCACAATCACGATGTGCGGCAAGGTGACAAGCGGCTCAGGTGCATCAGGCGTGAGGCTAAATGGGTTGGGGATGTTTTCCTCATTTTCTTTTGCATCGGTGATTTTTTTGTTAAAACCAGCCAAATTGCGCACCCCCATTTTGCTCATGAGTTTGTAGCGTTTTTCCATCTCACCAATCGCCCAATTGAGCGCGTGACCCGCTTGGCTCATGTCCGTCACCACAGGGCAAAGCAGGTGCGGAATGCCTTCATAAATGCTCATTTCCAGCATTTTTGGGTCAATTAAAATCATACGCACGTCTTTTGGGTCGGCTTTGTACAAAATCGACAAAATCATGGTGTTAATCCCAACCGATTTTCCCGAGCCTGTCGTACCAGCCACCAATAAATGCGGCATCTTGGCCAAATCAGTCACCACAGGATAACCCGCAATGTCTTTGCCAAGCGCCATGCTGAGCATGGAGCCTGAACCATGAAACAGCTGCGAGCCAATGATTTCAGATAAACGCACGATTTGGCGCTTTGGATTGGGCAACTCCAGCGCCATGCAGTTTTTGCCAGGAATGGTTTCAACCACCCGAATCGAGACCAGCGAGAGCGAACGCGCCAAGTCTTTGGCCAAATTCATGATTTGGCTGCCTTTAACGCCCGTGGCAGGCTCGATTTCATAGCGCGTCACAACTGGGCCAGGGTAGGCTGCAATCACAGCAACCTCCACGCCAAAGTCGCGCAGTTTTTTCTCAATCAAACGCGAGGTGAACTCAAGCGTTTCGGGCGACACCGTTTCTTGTACGGCTTGGGCTGGGTCAAGCAAACTTAATTCAGGCAAGGTTGTATCGCCAGCCTCGTCTGAAAACAACGGCACTTGTTTCTCAATATGTACGCGCTCAGACTGCACAACAGGCGGGGCAGGGGGCACAATTTGAATCGGAGGTGCAGCTTCTACCCGTACTTTTTCTTGTTCAACCACTTTGACGCGCTGCGCCGCCACTTTCTCACCGACTTTCTCGTCTTTTTTAACCGAAAAATACAACAGCGCACGTTGAAACGCCAGCTCAATCCACGTGCCCAAACGCTCGCACACGCTGAGCCAAGAAAAATTAAAAAACCAGCTCAAGCCCGCGCAAAACAGCAACAATAAAATCAGCGTCGTAAATGTGGTGCCAAGCATGTACAACAGCACGCCGCCAATGCTATTGCCTACAACGCCGCCGGCCTTGTGCGGCAATTGCGCCCAGCCATCCATGTGGATATTCTCAAGTATGCAGCTCGCCAGTAACAACACAGTAAAACCACCGCGAAACATAAACACATCGCGTGACGCCTCTTCGCTCTCAAGCAAGGCTTTGCGTTCGGCAGCAGAAAACAAACTCAAATGCAAAAAGCGGCGATAACCAAACCAAATCACCCAAAAACACAGCAACACCCACCAATAAGCCGACAAGCCAAAAATATACAGCGCAATATCAGAAACCCATGCGCCAGTAAATCCAACCCAATTGGCGGTTGGCAGGTTTGGATTGCCTGCGTGGGTGAATGTGGTGTCCGCTTTGTTGTAACTGACAAGCATGACAAACAGCGCAACGCCACAAATGGCAAAAAACGCCCATTTGATTTCACGAAACAGTTGATTGGCGCGCTCGGACAGCGACGCGGGCTTGGTGTTGTTGGGTTGACTACCCATAAAAATACATCCTTATTAACGAACTTATAAATGAACTTATTCACGAGCGCCAAAGTGATTGGCGGTTTGTGTGCAAAAAATACGCTATTTTAGCGTGAAAGTGGGGGCGGTATGACTTTAGCACACGCATTTTTGTGATTAATTTTGTTATGAATAGGGCGCGGTTTAAAAAACATCGGCACTCACAAAAAATGAATGCCGATTGGGTTGAATGACGGTGAAACCAATCAAACAATGGGACTTAACAACCGCTCATTGATCCACAAATCCGCCAAAACCTCACGCTCACAAATCACAAAATCCAACCCACCATCCACCAAAACCTCCGCCGCACGCGGGCGCGTATTGTAATTGGAGCTCATGGTCATGCCGTATGCGCCTGCGCTCAATATAGCCAACACATCACCGGTTTTGACCGCCAGCGCGCGGTCTTTGGCCAGCCAGTCGCTTGATTCGCAAATTGGGCCAACAATGTCCATATTGACCAGCGGCGCGTCATGCGTGACAGTATTGACCACGCCGTGCCATGCTTGATACAGCGTGGGGCGAATAAAATCATTCATGGCGGCATCAACGATGGCAAAGTGTTTGTACTCGGTCGGTTTGATGTATTCGACGCGGGTGAGCAACAAACCCGCATTGGCCACCATTGAGCGCCCCGGTTCATACATCAACGTGTGTTTAAAGCCCGCATCGCGCAGGCCTTGTAAAGACTGCGCAATCAACTCTGCTGGCGCAGGCGGCGTCTCGTCTTGATAACGCACGCCCAAACCGCCGCCCAAATCAATGTGTTCGAGCTCAATGCCGCGCTCAATCAAGGTTTTGACCAAGCCAAACAAACGGTTTTGTGCGTCTTTAAATGGCGCAAGCGTGGTCAATTGCGAACCGATATGGTAATCAATCCCTGTGATTTTTAAGCCCGATAACGTGGATGCGTACACATAAGCCTCCACCGCCAGCTCATGGTCAATCCCAAATTTATTTTCTTTTAAACCCGTAGAAATATACGGATGGGTTTGCGCATCCACGTCAGGGTTGATGCGCAATGAAATCGGTGCGCGTTTGCCCATGCGGGTTGCCACCTCATGAATCCGATCAAGTTCAGGCAATGATTCCACATTAAAACAATGAATCCCATGTTCTAGAGCAAACTCAATTTCTGCCACGGTTTTACCCACGCCAGAGAACACAATATGCGCCGCAGGTGCGCCAGCGGCCAGCACACGCGCCATTTCGCCTTTGGACACAATGTCAAAATACGAGCCGCGTTGGGCAAAAAACTGCAAAATCGCGATGTTTGAATTGGATTTGACCGAGTAACACAGGTGAATGGTGCGGTCAGCATTTGGGTATTGCCAAGCATCCCACGCCTGTTGCAGCGCGGCTTTTGAGTAGACATACAGCGGCGTGCCGTGTTTTTGTGCCAGTTCATTGAGCGGCATGTCTTCTAAAAAAAGCGCGTTTTGGCGGTTGGCTAAAGTGGGGATTGGGTAAATTGTGGTCATGGTGAAAACTCGTTTATTTGGCGGGTGCGTTGGCGTGAATGGTTTGCGGCGTTGAGGCTGGGTTTGGCATGTACAGCGGGCCGCGATAACCGCAGGCGCTGCACACCAAACAAGCAGCGGCGATGATTGATAACAAACGTGAGGTTCTCATATATAATCCCTGATTAAATTTTATGCGGCCAGTTTGGACAATCTGCCGCAAATCACAAAGGCGCTATTATGACGGAAACTGAGTTTTTACAACAGGTTAAAATCTTATTCGATGAGATTGAAAATCAAATGGACACACGCGACGCAGACTTTGATGTGTTGCGACACGGCGCGTTGCTTGAGATTGAAAACGACGACGGCGCAAAGGTCATTTTGAACCAACAAGTGGCGATGCATGAAGTGTGGCTGGCCTCACGCGAGGGCGGTTATCACTTTCGCTGGAGCGGCACAGATTGGCTGAACACCCGCGACAATCAAACCCTTGCCCACTATTTAGAAAACGCCTTGAGCGCGATGCGCTAATCACAAACGGAAACCACATGAGCTTACACCAACAAAACCTTGATATTGCCAGCAGCATTTTACTCACACCTTACGGCTTAACCGCCAGCGATTTTGACCGCGTATTTAGCGAAATCCGCGCCCATCAAGCCGATGACGCGGATTTGTACTTTCAACACACGCGCTCACAAGGCTGGAGCTTGGAAGAGGGCATTGTTAAAGCAGGCAGCTTTAGCATTGACCAAGGCGTGGGCGTGCGCACGGTGTTTGGCGACAAAACCGCTTTTGCGTATTCAGACAACATTCACCTTGAGGCCTTGCTCGACGCAGCCCGCGTCACGCGTGACATTGCGCCTGTCGCCAACGGCAAGGGCGTCAAGGTTCAAGGCAAATACGCCATCAAACCGTATGCACAAGACGTCTACGCGCCCGCCAACCCAATTGACAGCTTAACCTCAGCCCAAAAAGTCGCGCTGCTTGAGCGGATTGAAGGCTACGCCCGCGCACTTGACCCACGCGTGACCCAAGTCATGGCCAGCGTTTCGGCCGAGCACGACGTGGTGCTGGTGGCGCGTGCCGACGGCACACTTGCCGCCGATGTGCGCCCGCTGGTGCGCGTCAATTGCAGCGTGGTGGTTGAACACAAAGGCCGCCGCGAGCAAGGCTTTGCGGGCGGTGGCGCGCGAGCCGATTTGTCTTATTTCACTGATGAATTGTTGCACCAATACGCCGCAGAAGCCGTGCGCGTTGCCTTGGTCAATTTAAACGCGATTGCCGCGCCCGCAGGGATTTTGCCCGTGGTATTGGGCGCGGGCTGGCCGGGGATTTTGTTGCACGAAGCGATTGGTCACGGCTTAGAAGGCGACTTTAACCGCAAAGGCTCATCCGCTTTTGCCGGCAAAATCGGCGAGCGCGTGGCGGCCAAAGGCGTGACGATTGTGGACGACGGCACATTAGCAGGGCGGCGCGGCTCGCTCAATATTGACGATGAAGGCCACGCCAGCCAATGCAACGTTTTGATTGAAGACGGGATTCTAAAAGGCTATATCCAAGACGCCATGAACGCCCGCCTCATGAACACCGCCCAAACAGGCAACGGCCGACGCGAATCCTACGCCCATTTGCCCATGCCGCGCATGACCAACACCTACATGCTCAATGGCAATTTGCACCCTGACGAAATCATCGCCTCAGTCAAATACGGCGTGTATGCGCCCAATTTTGGCGGCGGCCAAGTCGATATTACCAACGGCAAATTTGTATTCTCAACCACCGAAGCGTATTTGATTGAAAACGGCAAAATCACCGCCCCAATCAAAGGCGCCACCCTAATCGGCAACGGCCCAGACGCACTCACCAAAGTCAACATGATCGGCAACGACATGGCGCTGGACTCAGGCGTGGGCGTGTGCGGCAAAGAAGGCCAAAGCGTGCCCGTTGGCGTGGGACAACCCACCTTGCGGATTGATGGCTTGACGATTGGCGGCGCGCAGTTGTGAGTTGCCAGGTTATTGACTTTAAATATCATAAAAACATGAAAAGTGCGCATTTGCGCGCTTTTTTCAACCAAAGTCTCGCATGACAAACCCCACCCAAAAATCTACCTTATCCACCCTCAAAGGCTTGCTGCCTTTTCTCAAACCATACAAAAAACAATTCGCCTTGGCAGGCGTGGCCTTACTGGTTGCCGCTTGCGCGACCCTTGCCATTCCGTACGCGTTTCGCCAGATGATTGATTTGGGCTTTGCGCATGATGGCGCGGCGCATGTGGATATTTATTTTGCCGCCTTGTTCTGCGTGGCGTTGGTGCTCGGCTTGGCCACGGCGGCGCGGTTTTATATGGTGTCTTTGCTTGGCGAGCGCGTGACGGCGGACATTCGCAGCGCGGTATATGCGCATGTGATGACGCAAAGCCCAGAGTTTTTTGAAACCACCCAAACGGGCGAGGTATTGTCGCGTTTGACCACCGACACCACGATGATTCAATCGGTGGTCGGCACGAGTATTTCAATGGCGTTGCGCAACTCGTTGTTGCTCATTGGCGGTTTGGTGATGTTGATGGTGACCAGTGTTAAATTATCGGCGATTATTTTGGTGCTGTTGGCGGCGGTGGTTGTGCCGATTGTGATTTTTGGGCGGCGCGTGCGCACGTTGTCACGTGACTCCCAAAGCAGAATTGCCGATGCATCCGCAATGGCAGGCGAAATCTTAAACGCCATGCCAACGGTGCAGGCGTTTGCGCATGAACAGATTGAGTCAAAGCGCTTTGCAGGCTCAGTTGAAGCGGCGTTTGACACCGCGATGCAGCGCATTCGTGCGCGTTCGATTTTAACCATGATGGCGATTGTGTTGGTGTTTGGCACGATTGTGTTTGTGCTGTGGCTGGGCGCTCGCGCTGTGCTGGCAGGGGAGATGAGCGGCGGCGAATTGAGCCAATTTATTTTGTATGCGGCAATGGTTGCCAGCGCGATTGGCGCGTTGTCTGAAATTTTGGGCGAAGCGCAACGTGCGGCGGGCGCAACTGAGCGATTGATGGAATTATTGTCATTACAATCGAGCATTGCCTCACCCAAACAGCCCGCACGCTTGCCTGAGCGGGCTGTGGCAGGCGCAACCTTGCGCATGCATCAGATTGATTTTCACTACCCATCGCGCCCATTGAGCAACTCACTACATGATTTTTCGCTGGAAATTGGCGCGGGGCAAACCGTTGCGGTGGTCGGCTCGTCTGGCGCAGGCAAAACCACGTTGTTTCAATTATTGCTGCGTTATTATGACCCTCAAAAAGGGCAGATTGCCCTTGATGGCGTGGACATTACGCAGCTTGATTTGGCGGATTTGCGCAACACAATTGGGATTGTGCCGCAAGATACCGTGATTTTTTCGGCCAATGCGCTGGAAAATATTCGTTATGGGCGTTTTGATGCAACGGATGATGAAGTGATTGCTGCCGCAAAAATGGCGGCGGCGCATGAGTTTATTGAAAAACTCCCCGAAGGTTATGCGTCATTTTTGGGCGAGCGCGGCGTGCGCTTGTCTGGCGGACAGCGCCAACGGATTGCGATTGCGCGTGCCTTGCTCAAAAATCCACCGTTGTTGTTGCTTGATGAAGCCACCAGCGCCCTTGATGCCGAATCCGAGCGACTGGTACAAGGCGCATTAGAAGTGGCAATGAAAGGGCGCACCACGGTGATTATTGCGCACCGCTTGGCCACCGTGCAGCGCGCCGATAAAATTGTGGTGCTCGATGAAGGCCGAATTGTCGAGGTTGGCACGCACGCCAGTTTGGTTGCGCACGGCGGCGTGTATGCGCATTTGGCGAGCTTGCAGTTTCAAGCATGAGTGGTGTCATTGTGCTACAGCAATCAGCTTGCTAACAAGCGCGTGCATGCGCCTCTGGCGTCTTCAAAGATTTTAACCAAAGATTTGGATCGGGTTGCACAATTGGTTGCTGAGCCGCGAGCAGTCTTACAACCTTTGCAAAACACACCAACCGCAAGTATTTTATCCACCAGTCATTCGGGCTCGCTGATGCCACAACTCAAACGCGACAGCCGCATCATCACGCCCGCAGCAAAGGACAAAAGCTCATTTGGCTGTCAATTTAAAATCGATAATACTTATTTTATCAACGACTTACTGGGCAATGTCGACAAACTGGTTTCAATTAAATCGCGGTTCAACTCAGCCAATCAGCAGGTTAAAAAATGGGAACAAGAAGAGCCATACCCAGCCTCTAAGCCGCAAATTTTTATTGGCAAAGACAGTTTAAAATGGGCGAATCAAACAATTGAAAAGTGGCTAGGAGGTAATCAGTGACACGATTGCAACCATGCTGGCGGTGAGCGCGAGTAAAGCGTTTTTTGTTGTGCTTTTCATTAAAGGCCTTTAGTTTTAGACATCGGTTTTAATGGGGACTTGAATCAGCCAATGTAAAAAACACCCGTATAAAACGAGTGTTTTTGAGGCTGAAAATCATTTAGCCGCATGAGCCAATATGACCGCAAGCCGTACAAAATTCACAACCATCCTTTTTGATTAAGGCATGGTTGCCGCATTCAGGGCATTGTTTGCCAGAAATCGGTGCAATTTTTTGGATGGTTTCACCAAACAAATCACCTTGTTCTGCCATCATCACGCCCATGTTTTCAACCGGATACCCCTCTTCTGTCAAAATCCCGAGCATGGCATAACGATGAATCACCAATTTGGCCAAATATGCCACGGTTGACGGCCAGCTTTGTGATTTTTCTTGATTCGGAATTCGGGCAAAAAAGTCACCTTGCGGTTCGGCGTAGTTGAGCAATTTACGCAGCTTCATGCCAATCCACGCGGGGTCAATCACGCGCATGTCGTGCGAGAGCATTTTGCAAAGACCATCAAGCTCGCGCGGGTAGGTACCTGCCATCCACATTGAGTACGGGCGGCGCGTGCCGCTTGGCAACACCAATTCTTTGATGAAGAGTACAAAATCATCGCCTGTTTGTGGGTTGTTGACATCCACAGACCAGCTGATTGTGCCATCTGTGCCTGATTTTGGTTCTTTACGGGCAAACATTGCGTCAAGTACAGGGGTTGGTAAGTTTGCGTCGCCCGTTGGGATTTGGGCAATCCGATGGCGCAAAACTTTTGCCAAAATAGCGGAGGCTGAGCTGGCGTTGGCCGATACATCGTCACCCAATTCAACGCTGTAACTATGGTCACCAAAGGTTTTGGCCAGTGAGTCCAGCTTCATATTGAGCCACGCCGTGTCTTGGCTGCGCATGTCCATCGACAATGTTTTTGCCACCGCGCCCAAGCCGCGTGGATGATTGCCGTTGACCCAGCATTCAAACGGCTGCGATTCGTTGTCCAAATGTCCGACAAATACCGCAAAATCGCCTTCGGTGTGCTCAACCATGTACGTCCATGATGGGTTGCCGCCGCGTGATTTTGGGCGGTGCGGGTATTTTAAACTCGCCAGAGCAGGGGTTGGCGCGCTTTGTAAGGTGACGCGGCGTTCGGTGTCATTGTTTGCGTCAGCTAAATCTTGCGGGGTTTCTTTGGATGGTTCGATGGACAATACCGAACCAATCACGCTGTTGGGGCGATACGTTGTAATCCCTTTTAAGCCCGCTTTCCAAGCCGCCATGTACAAATTTTCAAATTCAGCAAATGGATAATCCACGGGCACATTCACGGTTTTAGAAATCGCCGTGTCGACAAATGGACCAACCGCAGTGCACATGAGCATGTGGTCGTTGGCGCTCATGTCTAAAGCCGAAACGAAATAGTCGGGTAAGTTATCCACGTCGCCGCCCATCATGCGGTACACGCGATAGGCATGATCTTCGACGCGGTATTCTTGTGTTGAACCGTCTTGCATGCGTTTTTTGCGGGTGTAAAACCAGCTAAACGGCGGCTCAATTCCGTTACTTGCGTTGTCGGCAAATGCCAGAGAAATTGTGCCTGTGGGCGCAATTGAGAGTAAATGTGAGTTGCGAATCCCGTATTGGCGAATCCGCGCTTTAATCGCTTCTGGCAAGCGGCTGGCGCAATGCGGCTCAGCCAAGTATTTGTCCGCATCAAACAACGGAAAAGCGCCTTTCATGATGGCCAACTCAACAGAAGCGTTATACGCTGCGTCGCGCATGGTTTCGGTGATTTTGGCTGCCATGTTGCGGCCTTCGTCTGAGTTGTATTTGAGTTTGAGCATAATCAACGCATCACCCAAACCAGTAAAACCCAGCCCAACACGGCGCTTGTTTTGCGCTTCACGTTGTTGCTCAACCAGTGGCCAAACCGTTAAATCAAGCACGTTGTCCAGCATACGAATTGACAGCGCTGTATTGGCGGCAAACGCTTCAAAATCAAAGCTGGGCGCATCGCCAAACGGGTTGCGTACAAATTTGCACAAATTAATCGAGCCCAAATCGCAGCAACCGTAATCAGGCAAAGGCTGCTCGCCGCATGGATTGGTTGACTCAATCTCTTCGCAATACGACAAATTATTGTCGCGATTGATTTTGCTCATGAACAACACGCCGGGTTCGGCATGGTCATAAGTTGAGGCCATGATTTGCGTCCAAAGGTCTTTTGCGCGCACTTTGCGGTAGACCCACAAGCCATCGGCGCGTTGGTAATAGCCTTGAAACATCGATGGGTCAGGTTGTTTGGCGTGAACCAGCTCCCATTCAGCGTCCGCTTCAACCGCACGCATAAACGCATCAGATACGCCAACCGACATATTAAAATTACGCAAATCACCTTCGTCTTTTGCGTGAATGAAGTCTTCAATATCAGGGTGCTCACAATCCAAAACGCCCATCTGTGCGCCACGTCGTGCGCCCGCTGATTCAACGGTTTCGCACGAGCGATCAAACACGCGCATGTATGAAATCGGGCCAGACGCCAAGCTGTTTGTGCCTTTAACTGCCGCACCTTTTGGGCGAATTTTTGAGAAGTTGTAGCCAACGCCACCGCCACGGCGCATGGTTTCTGCGGCTTGGAGTAGGGCGGTGTAAATACCAGGTTTGCCGTTGTCGTCAATTTCAGAAACAGAATCGCCCACAGGTTGAACAAAGCAGTTAATTAACGTGGCCAGTAAATCTGTGCCAGCTGCAGAGTTGATGCGCCCGCCGGGAATAAAGCCGCCATCCAAGGTTTGAAAAAATGCTTCGCTCATGGCGTTGACGTCTTGTGGCTTTTCGGCCTGCGCCAATGCGAGTGCCACGCGGCGGCGCACGTCATCAATATTCTTCTCATCACCTTTGGCATATTTTTCTAACAAGACTTCATGACAAATTTCTTGAGCGATGAGCGGGGCATTGTGGTCGATGTTCACGGTTTTTCCTTTATTATTCGATGGTTTGTGGCAATAGCCGCTGTGGTGCTGCGCTATTTGTCCATGATGTTTATATGCTTACAATAATTTTTGCAAACAATTCAAGCGTGGGCACTTATAAAACGCTTATAAAAGCCTTATGAAACCAGTGTGTGCAACGGAGATGCTTTTTTGGGTTTGCTCACTTTCGTGCCTTTGATTAGCTTGGGCGCGATTTTATTGTTGACCGTGTCCGCGTTAATCTCAACGGCGGTGATGTTCTCTTGTGACGGAATTTGGAACATCGTGTCGAGCAAAATTTCCTCTACAATCGAGCGCAAGCCGCGAGCACCTGTTTTGCGAGCAAGGGCTTTTTTTGCAATCGCCAGCAATGCGTCGTCAGTGAAGCGAAGCGCCACGTTTTCCATGTCAAATAATGCGCCGTACTGTTTGACCAACGCATTTTTTGGCTCGGTCAGAATGTTTACCAACGCCGTTTCATCCAAATTGGTGAGCTTGGCCGTGACAGGCAAACGACCAATTAACTCAGGAATTAGGCCAAATTTAACCAAATCTTCGGTCTCAACTTGAGAAAACAATTCGCCCACATTCTTTGCGTCTTTGCTGTAAACCGGCGCATTAAAGCCCATGCCGCCTTTGTCTGCGCGCTTTTCAATCAATTTGTCCAAGCCGTCAAAAGCACCGCCGCAAATAAACAAAATATTGGTGGTGTCGACTTGAATAAACTCTTGATTCGGGTGTTTGCGGCCACCTTTGGGTGGAATCGCGGCAACCGTGCCTTCAATTAATTTAAGCAAGGCTTGCTGCACGCCCTCACCAGATACGTCGCGGGTAATAGACGGGTTGGCTGATTTGCGCGAAATTTTGTCAATTTCATCAATGTAAATAATGCCATTTTGGGCTTTTTCAACATCGTAATCACAGTTTTGCAATAACTTTTGCACAATGTTTTCAACGTCTTCGCCCACATAACCTGCTTCCGTCAATGTGGTGGCGTCTGCCATAACAAACGGCACGTTGAGCATGCGCGCCAAGGTTTGGGCGAGCAAGGTTTTACCTGAACCGGTTGGGCCAATGAGCAAGATATTGCTTTTTGACAACTCAATGTCGGTTTTTTTGCGCTCTTTTAGGTGGCGCAAGCGTTTGTAATGGTTGTAAACCGCCACAGACAGTACGCGTTTGGCGCCTTCTTGACCAATCACATAGTCATTGAGTTTGCCCAAAATTTCTTGGGGCGTCGGCAATGCGCCGCTTAAAATCGAGTCCGATTGTTCGGGTTCTGTGGTTGCGGCATCCGCTAAAATTTGGCTACAAAGTGTGATGCATTCGTCGCAAATGTGCGCGTCTAGGCCTTCAATGAGTTTGTAAGCCTCATCTTGGGTTTTGCCGCAAAACGAGCATTTTGATGCGTTTTTATTTGATTTTGACTTTTCTGTCATTACGAATTCCTTATAATGCCGCGCGGTTGGTTAAAATTTTGTCAATGATGCCGTATTCAAGAGATTGTTCGGCGGACAGAAATGTATCGCGGTCGGTGTCTTTTTCGATGCGTTCAATCGGTTGGCCAGTATTTTTGGACAAAATTTCATTCAAGCTTGAGCGCAACAACAGAATTTCACGCGCACGAATTTCAATATCAGAGGCCATACCTTGCGCACCGCCAGACGGCTGGTGAATCATGACCCGAGAGTTTGGCAGCGCATAACGCTTGCCTTTCGTACCGGAAGACAATAAAAATGCGCCCATGCTGGCAGCCATGCCAATGCAAATTGTAGAGACGTCTGGCTTGATGAAATTCATCGTGTCAAAAACCCCTAAACCTGCCGAAACTGAGCCGCCAGGTGAGTTGATGTAAAAATGAATGTCTTTGTCTGGATCTTCGCTTTCAAGGAACAGCATTTGGGCAATAACCAAATTGGCGCTGTGATCGTTCACAGGGCCCACCAAAAAAATAACCCGCTCTTTTAAGAGACGAGAATAAATATCAAAGGCGCGTTCGCCGCGTCCTGTTGATTCAATAACGGTTGGGATAAGTCCAAGACTTTGTGGGATTTGATCAAACATGGCGTTCCTTGAAGGTGAAAACAAATAAGTGGGTGTGAATTGGCTGTGGTTTTTAAGCGTTTAAACCAAGTTCGACATCATAGCCTAAAAGCGATTTTGACGTCATCGCGGGAGTAATTTTTATCAAGGCGCTGCGATATTTTTTTGCTGCAAGGTCGCGGTGTTTGAAAGGATTTCATGCAATGCGCGCCTTTGTTGATTGAGCATTGAGGTTCCTAATAACGCGAGCCAATTGAGTGTCATTGAAATGGCGCCTATGAGCAACGTGAATGACAAGGTTGCGTTTGGGCTGGCGCTGAAAGTTTGGGTAAAAAGTAGGGCGGGCAGCACCCCAAGGCAAAACGCGGCGCAATAACGCAGCCAAGCTTGGGTTGCGGTTAGCGACTGGTGTGGGGTTTGGTTGCGGATGACTTGAAGGTGCCAAGTTTTTTGCGCAAGGCTTTGGCCTGTTTTTTGCCAAGTATAAGCAAAATAAGCGCCGACACTTGTAAATGCAATGACTTGAACCAACCAGGTCGGTATGGTTGCGCCAATGAGCGAAAAAATGGTTTTGCTGGCGCTGGCGGCGACGGCATAAATAGCGATGAGTAAGAAAATTTCGTACAAGCTCGATATAAAGCGGCGGGAAAGTGATGGTGGCATGTCAAATGTCAATGGCGTTAAAATTAAAATGCCATTTTACACCCAAGGTGGTTGCACTGGGACTCAAACGGGTGCATTTACAGAAAAACAATGCCCAATAAATGCAGGGAGCGTTATTTTTGATTCAAAAAACCTGACCAGCTTTTGGCGCGTGAATCCGCGTCGTTGCTTGTGTTGTTGATTTGGCTTTGCACCTGCGTGCGTTGTTTTTCTGAAAGACTTGCCCATTCAGCCATGCGTTCTTGCGCAACTTTGAGCTGTTCGTTGGAGAGCTGCTGTAAGGCGCTGCTTTTTTTGAGCCATTGTTGCTGATGCGCGGCGGGCAAGTCGTCCCAAGTGGCACGCAAAGGTTTCAGAACCTCGCGGCTGGCTGGCGCAAGGTCTGACCATTGTTGGGCGTTGGCGGTGGTGACTGCCAGAGTAAGGGCGAGGGCGATGAGTGGTTTCATGGGTTATTTCTAGGTTGAAAGCTGACGTTGGCTGCATGGCTGGCAGCGGCTTGCTGGTTTTGGGCAACGTAATGCCCAAAGTCTGCGTCTAAATAGGCTTGTAGCGGGATTTTTTCATTCAAAATCGCATCAACGTTGAGCTCGGCGTTTTCAACAGGCGCTTTGGCAGCAATTTGCGTTGATTTTGGTTCGCCATTATTGTTCATGGCAATAAAAATCGCCAAGCCCAATAAAGGCAAACTGATGATGCTTTTGCTCAAACGCGGCATTTTTTGGAGCCAAGCCGTGAAGCGGTTTGATTGGGCTGGCGCTGCGGCTCGAACGGGTTGATTGAGCGCTTGAACCCGCATGGCGCGTAGGCGCTCTGTGATGGTGTGGCTCAGTTGCGCGGCGTCATCATCCAAGGCTTGCTTGGTCAAAAGCACTGCGTGCGCGGCTTGGATGATTTGGGTTTGTTCGGTGTGTTTCATAGTGTGATTCCTTGTTCACGTAACGTATCGGCAAGTGTGTGGGCGGCTCGAGAGCAATGGGTTTTAACACTTCCTTCGCTGCACCCCATAATGGCTGCCGTTTCTGTGACGCTATGTTCTTCCCAGTAACGCAGTAAAAAGGCTTCTCGTTGACGCGTGGGCAAATTATTTATGAGCGATTCTAATATAGAGCGCATTTGTTCGCGCTCAACGGTTTTTTCTGCTGAGTCAACGCGGCCAAACTCGTTTTTACTTAGCAAACTTTCTAGGACGTCAAAAACACCGTCATCGGCTTGGTTTTGCTCAAACTGAGAAAAATTGGGGGTCCAATAGTCGCGTACTTTGTTGCGTCGAAAGTGATTGCGGATGGCATTTTGCAAAATCCGCGTAAATAACATAGGCCATTCTTGGGGCGGCTTGTCCGAGTACGACTGCACCAAGCTAATCATAGAGTCTTGTACAGCATCCAAGGCGTTTTCCTCGTTGCGAATCGCAAAGTAGGCGTGTTTATAGGCGCGTCGTTCAACGCTGGCCAAGAACGCATCCATCGTTTGGTGAACGATGGGCGCGTGTGCATCACGGATTGCCGTGGGCGTATTTTCGGTGTCGTTTGGATTAGACATATGGGTTTGTTGTAATTTTTTGTAAGCCGCTGGCGTAGGCTTGGCCGCGTGCTGCGTATTGCAACGCATTTTGGGGCAGCTGGGCGATTTCGTCTGTGGTCAATGGGCGCGCCACTTTGGCTGGGCTGCCCATAATGAGGACGCCATCAGGAAAAACTTTACCTTCAGTTACCAGTGAACCTGCGCCCACAATCGAATTGGCGCCAATAACTGCGCGGTTGAGCACAATTGCGCCCATGCCAATTAAGCTGTTGTCTCCAATCGTGCAGCCGTGTAACGTGACGCTGTGGCCGATGGTAACGTGCGCGCCAACTTTTAATGGGCAGCCCAAATCGGTGTGCAAAACACTGTTTTCTTGGACATTGCTGTTTAAGCCAATCTGAATCAGCTCATTGTCGCCGCGCAAAACCGCGCCAAACCAAATGTTTGCGCCTGACTCAAGATGAACCTTGCCAATAACGGCAGCGGTATCGGCAACGTAGCACGGCGCATCAATCTGCGGCGTATTTTTTTGAAAGCTGTATAAACTCATGTATTTTGTCCAGTAAATTTCACGCGCAATGGGTTGGCTGGGTTAAAATGCGGGCTAAAAATAACCGCCGTTTGGGGCGGCAACCAAAGAGGCTGCACTATAAAGGATGTATGTGTAATGACGCAAGTGACGATGCAAAAAATGGATGCGGCTTTGATGGCCCAATTAAATAGCGGTGCGCCTTTAGAGCTACGTCTTTGCGCGTTGACGGTGCTTGCTTTGTCTGAGCCTACTCAAAAAAATGCAGCGATTGCTCAAATTGAATGCCAGATTGCGGCAGGCCAAGTCACGCTCGATGCTGCGCGTTCATTAAATGATGAACCGCTTTTGCTGCAAACGCCTGGTAGGCCGCAGCGCCCTGAGCTGGTGGGCGCATTGGATGTGCCAAGGCGCAAAACTGGCTCGCTGGAAGGGCGGCTGGGCATGATTCATGCTTTGGCGCATATTGAATTTAATGCGATTAACTTGGCGCTTGATGTTTTGGTGCGCTTTGCCAATTTGCCCGATGATTTTTATTGGGACTGGTGGCGTGTGGCGTGTGAAGAAGCGCTACATTTCTCATTGCTTCGTGCGCATTTACAGCGCTTTTCTAGCGACTATGGCGCTTACGCCGCGCACAACGGCTTGTGGGAAATGGCGGTCGCCACCCAAAACAGTTTGGCCGATCGGATGGCGATGGTGCCGCGCACCTTAGAAGCACGCGGTTTGGATGCGTGTCCGCTCACGCGTGAAAAGCTCCACCAAGCGGGCGATGTGGATGGTGCGGCAATCATTGATTTGATTTTGCGTGACGAAATTGGGCATGTGGCGCTGGGCAATCGGTGGTTTGTTTATGCGTGCGAGCGCGACAATGTCGCGCCTGTTTTACATTATCGGCACATCAAAGAGTGCCTAAATGCACCACGGCTGCGCCCACCGTTTAACATCAAGGCACGCCGCGCCGCTGGTTTTTTTGAAGAAGAGCTGCAAGAATTCATGTTACTCAACACAGGGAGCCACGCATGAGCCAGTCCACATTACGTGCCGCCAACGGTGCGTCACTCGATGCGCAGCGCACCGCGCCAATTGGGGTTTTTGACTCAGGCTTGGGTGGCTTAAGCGTTTGGCGGCATTTGCGCGCCGTCATGCCGCACGAGGATTTTATTTACATGGCCGACACCGCCAATGTGCCTTATGGCGATAAAACAGAGGCTTGGATTTGCAAGCGACTCAATCATATTGTTAACTGGTTTTTGGCGCAAGGCTGCAAAACCGTGGTGCTGGCCTGCAATACCGCCACAGCCGCAGCAGGCACTTATCTGCGCGAGCGTTTTCCTGATTTATTTATCGTCGGGCTTGAACCCGCAATCAAACCAGCGCTGCAATTGACCCAAAACGGCACAATTGCCATGCTGGCAACTGCGCGCACAGTTGGCAGCGCAAAGTATGCACGCCTGCTCAACGCATGCGCGCAAACCAAACCAGACATAAAAGTCCTTTCAATCGCCTGCGTGGGATTGGCCGAAAAAATTGATGCAGGGCAAGCCGAATCAGCCGCAACGCAAGCATTATTGGCAACCTACACCCAAATGGCACAAGGGGCAGATGTCGTGGTTTTAGGCTGCACGCATTATCCATTTGTTGCGCAGCAAATCCGAGGGCTCATGGGCAAGGGCGTTCAAATTATTGACAGCGGCGCCCCCGTTGCGCGCTACACAAAAGACGTGTTACAAGCCAGAAGCGGCTTAAATCAACAAGCCAAATTAGGCCGCAATGCATGGTTTGCCAGCGCAATTGCACATGGCGATGCGCAGCGCTGGGCATTGTTTTGCGGAGAAAATGTGGAGATTTTGGCGTTTAATTAAGCTACATTTTTAGTGAAAAACGCCTGTAAAAACAACAGTTTGCAGATTTACCATGTAGTTAAAAAACATTTAACTGATTTACATTGTAACAAAGCAACCTTTGATTTATATTGACACCGTGTTGTGCAGACATTCGCGCAATACGTTATTTTTGTTTATCAAGGAGTTGTTATGTTTATGACAATGCATCACACAATGCAAAACGCCATTCAAGCCATTCAATCGGTTTTGGCACGCCTAAAGCGCATGAGCCGTTTAATCGAGGACAGCGCAGAAAACCTGCGATTTGCCCGCGAACAAAAAAGCCAAGAAGCTTATGATCTTCGTGGCTTTTAATAGAAAATTTGCATCAATATCCGCATCAATCTAAAGAAGAAAGCGCAATGACACTCATTGCGCTATTTTTTTGCCGCTGTCACATCATGCGCGCCCCACGTTTAAAGCTGCTGGGCTGCCCGATATTGGTTCAAATACGTCATCAACTGCACCTGAGCGCTTTGCGGCAAACCAAACAACTCCTGCCCCGCATTGCTCGAAGAAACAACGCCCAAAGGTGCGCCAACCATCATCCAACTAATCGTGCCAAACATCTGCTGCCAGCCATGTAACGCATACGTTTTAAGGTCAGACTCGCGCGGCGTGCGCTCAGCCAGCACCTGTTTAATCTGCGCATAACTCTCAGGCAACGGCAATTGCGCCACATCCTGCCAAAAGCGCGTATCACGGCGCGGGCAATCATAATGCATCCGCAAAAAATCCCGAATCCCATCCCAAAAAGCGCAATTGGCTTGATTAAAGTTATCAATATTTTTTTGAGACACAACCCCATTCGTATCAGCGAGCACAAATCTAAATTGACGCAACTGCTCCAGCATCTGCCCAATCGACGTGGCCTCAAGCGGCTCAACAAAGCCCGACGCCAAGCCCAGCGTCATCACATTGCCTTGCCAAACCTCTTTAAAATGCCCTGGTTCAAATGAAATGGTTTTTTGCGGGGCAATCGGATGCCCCACCACTTTTTCAATCTCAACAATTGCCTGCGCCTCCGTCATGTGCTTGCTGCTAAACACATAACCTGCGCCAACCCGCTCAATTAAAGGGATTTGCCACATCCAGCCCGCAGACATCGCAATCGCACGCGTCACCAAATAAGGCTGCTCTTTAGGATGGGGCATGTGAAAAGGAATCGCACGGTCAAGCAACAAATAATCTTTAAACGAGCGCCACTCACTTTTGAACTTTTTGCCAATCGCCAGCCGCGCCATCCCTGAAGCATCAATCAAAAAATCGGTCTCAACCAAACCCTCATTGGTCTGAATCGCGCGCACATGATTGCGCTCATCAACAATCAAATCCTCAACCAACGCCTGCTGATGCACAACCCCGCGCGCAACCGCCACTTTTTCAAGGTATTTGGCCACACGGTGGCTGTCAAAATGATAAGACAAACTAATACCATTCGCAGGGTCCGCCAGCATTTGAGCCGCTTGCGCTTGCGAGCCTTGCGCCGCAATGACAGAAAAACCAGCCATCGCATGCTCTAGGGGGATTTGCTGATGAACCAGCATCGACAAATAAGGGTGAATCCCATAATCGGCCCAAGCAAACGCGGGCGCACGCACATCGGCAAACATATGGAAATACTTATCCGCAGCGCTCGCATCGCGCCATCCTTCATACGCAAAGCCCAATTTATATGCAGCGCCTGTTTCTTTCACAAACTCATCAATCGGAATCCCCAAATCGTTCAAGCTGGTGATCAAATTCACCAAACCGCCTTCACCAACCCCAATAATCCCAATCGTCGGCGACTCAATCACCCGAACCTCAACCCGCGCATCGCAGATTTTGCGCAAGGTAAGGGCGCTAAACCAGCCCGCAGTGCCACCCCCAATCACCGTAATACGTTTTGCATCTCGTAAATTGAGCATATAAACCTCTAATGAGAAAATCGAAAACAACATCATACCCAAAATGGGGTTTGTGTCCGTTGAAATAAGGCTGCTTTATGGTTACCAATGCTTTTTGATGAGATGACGCAGAAAATTGACGAACGCTTAGACACGGATATAACCGCCGTATTGATTATGCGTGAGAAATCCCAGCAAAACCACCAAACAAAAAGCCAGACTTCGCGTCTGGCTTTTATTGTGCCTGCTCGTGTTAAAATCCCCCATCTTTAACCGCCCCAAAAACCACCATGAACATCATCACCCACCCCAATTCCCCCTTTGAACTACATCAACCATTCGCCCCAGCGGGTGACCAGCCGACGGCAATTGCCTCTTTGGTCGAAGGCTTAAACGACGGTTTGAGTTTTCAGACGTTGTTGGGCGTGACGGGTTCTGGCAAAACCTACACGATGGCAAATGTGATTGCGCAAACGGGGCGACCTGCGTTGGTGCTTGCGCCGAATAAAACCTTGGCGGCGCAGTTGTACAGCGAGTTTCGTGAGTTTTTTCCCAACAATGCGGTCGAGTATTTTGTCAGTTATTACGATTACTATCAGCCAGAGGCGTATGTGCCGGCGCGTGATTTGTTTATCGAAAAAGACAGCGCAATCAATGAACACATTGAGCAGATGCGCTTGTCCGCGACCAAAAGCCTGCTTGAGCGGCGCGATGTGATTATTGTGGGGACAGTCTCATGTATTTATGGGATTGGCAATCCAAGTGAATACCACGCGATGATTATGACGTTGCGCACGGGCGATAAAATGGCGCAGCGCGATGTGGTCAAACAATTGGCCGTGATGCAATACAACCGCAATGAGCTTGATTTTGCGCGCGGCACGTTTCGGGTGCGTGGCGATACGATTGATATTTTCCCTGCCGAAAACGCTGACTTTGCGTTGCGGATTGAGTTATTTGATGACGAAATTGAGTCGCTCCAATTGTTTGACCCACTGACGGGCAAAATCATACAAAAACTCGCACGGTTTACCGTGTATCCCGCTTCGCATTACGCCACGCCTCGCTCAACGGTGTTGCGTGCGCTTGAGGCGATTAAAGATGAGCTACGCGAACGGCTTGAGTATTTTCACAAAGAAAACCGCTTGGTCGAGGCACAGCGCTTAGAGGAGCGCACTCGGTTTGATTTAGAGATGCTGGCCCAAATTGGCTTTTGTAAAGGGATTGAAAATTACTCGCGTCATATTTCGGGCTCTCAAATTGGCGAGCCGCCATCAACGCTCATTGATTATTTGCCACCAGACGCGCTGATGTTTTTGGATGAATCACATGTGTTAACAGGGCAGCTGGGCGCGATGTACAAAGGCGATCGTTCGCGCAAAGAGAATTTGGTCGATTACGGCTTTCGGCTGCCGTGCGCGCTGGACAATCGCCCACTCAAGTTTGAAGAGTTTGAAGGCAAAATGCGCCAAACCGTGTTTGTTTCCGCCACGCCCGGCGAGTACGAAAAACAGCACGCCGATGCGGTTGCCGAGCAAGTTGTGCGCCCAACTGGTTTGGTTGATCCCGTCATTGAAGTGCGGCCAGCCACCACACAGATTGATGATGTGCTGGAAGAAATTCGGATGAGAAGCAAAATCAACGAACGCGTATTGGTGACCACGCTCACCAAACGCATGGCAGAAGATTTGGCGGAATTTTTGGATGAAAATGGCGTGAAGGTGCGCTATTTACACTCCGATATTGACACAGTTGAACGAGTAGAAATCATTCGTGACTTGCGCTTGGGCGAGTTTGACGTTTTGGTTGGTATCAATTTATTGCGCGAAGGTTTGGACATTCCCGAGGTCTCATTGGTTGCGATTTTGGACGCAGACAAAGAGGGGTTTTTACGCTCAGAACGCTCGCTCATCCAAACAATAGGGCGCTCAGCTCGAAACCTAAACGGCAAAGCAATTCTGTACGCCGACAAAGTGACCGATTCCATGCGCCGCGCCATGGATGAGACAGAGCGCCGCCGCAATAAGCAAATCGCATTTAACTCCGAAAATGGCATCACGCCCAAAGGTATATCCAAGAAAATCAAAGACATCATTGACGGCGTGTATAACGATGGTAAGAAAAAAATTGATAATTCCCGTCAACCAAATAATGAAGAAGCACATTACAACGGGCTGTCAGAAAAACAGCTGGCAAAAGAAATTATAAAGCTTGAGAAAAAAATGTACGATTTTGCAAAAAACCTAGAGTTTGAACGCGCTGCCCAGACAAGGGATTTGGTGCAAAAGCTTAAAACACAATTATTTGTAAATGAGAATTAAATACTTTTTGGCTCTATCAGGTTTGGTGTGGGTAAATTTTCACAGAAAGACCTCAAATAATTATGCTGTTGGTTACGCATAAAGCATATTTAGTTTTTTTTATGCGTTATAATTTCAAAAAACCGATTAAGTGTATATGGAAAAGGATTGTGAATGGCTTTTAATGATGGAGATACTTTTAAACATGTTTTCAAAGTGCTTTTCGTATGCAGCGATAATTTATGCCGCTCGCCTGTCGCACAGGCTGTTTTTGAGAAAAAATCCGCATTGGCACAGCTTGATTCGTTTTTTTGTTCAGATTCAGCCGGCATGAATGTTATCGAGTCTGGCAAAACGCCAGATTCTCGCAGCCAGCATGCTGCCGCGTTTCATGGTTACCGCATGCTAGGGCAGATGTCTCGCCAAGTCAGCCTTGATGACTTTGAGCAATTTGATTTGATTCTTGCGATGGATTGGCAAAGTTTGCGTGCCTTACAAAAAAGAGCGCCTGAAAATAGCCGTTACAAAATCGAATTAATCATGCGCTATGCCCAAAATTTTGAAGATGCCGAAGTTCCAGACCCATTGAATCAAAACCAGCGTGCCTTTAGCCTTGTGGTTGAATACCTTGAAGATGCGATTACGGGCTTGGTGGACGTTTTAAAGCGCCGAGTGCCACAGAACAACGCGGCATAAATAGATGTTTTAATCCAAAAAATGAATTCCAAATGAAAGAGGTTGCGATTATCGCAACCTCTTTTTTTGCCCAAAGGCTGGATGCCGCATAACTGCTTGGCCGCCCAACTATCTGAGTACCAAAGGGGATTTTTGCGCAGTTGGGTTTTCCATTGAAGAAGCATCCTTGGGGTGAACAGCGTTGAATGAGAAGGGCAACAAAAAACGGGGTGCGTGGCATCCCGTTTTTTTGGTTTATATGACAAATCGCAACATATGAATCGCAACATACAAACCCAAAATGCAAATCATGAATTGGGGCAAACCTGCTTACAAAAACTGCGCCACCACCGCAATAATCTGCTCCCCATAGTTTTCCAACTTTTTCTCCCCAATTCCCGACAAACCTTTGAGCGCACCAATCCGCGCAGGTTTATCAATCGCAATCTCGCGCAATGTTGCATCATGAAAAATCACATAAGCAGGCACATTGTGGGTTTTGGCGGTTTCAAATCGCCAAGCACGTAAGGCGTTAAAAATCGATTTTTCAAGGTCAGACAAGTTTGCATCCGCAATATTGGCGGCAGACGATGATTGGCCACTCCTTTGTTTAACGGGCTTCACATACTCGCGCAGGCGCACCGTGACTTCGCTTTTAAGCACCGCACGTGCGGCATCGGTCAAATGCAACGAATTGTAATGATCAAAATCGACATAAATCAAATTTTGCGCAATCGCTTGACGAATAATCGCGCGCCATTCGGCTTCTGACACATCTTTGCCAATCCCAAAAGTGGACAATTGGTCATGGCGAAATTGCTCAACCCGCTCAGTTGAAACGCCGCGCAGCACATCAATAATATGCGTGGCGGCAAAGCGTTGCCCCGCGCGGTACACGCACGAGAGCAGCTTTTGCACCACTTGCGTGCCGTCAATCGATTTGGGCGGATATAAGCACGTGTCGCAATTGCCGCACGGCTCGCTGGCTTGGTCAAAATACTCAAGCAAATGCACGCGCCTGCACGCAAGGGTTTCGCACAAACTCAGCATCGCATCGAGCTTGATATTAAGCGTGCGTTTAAACTCATCGGACGCATCCGACTCAGCAATCATGCGGCGCTGCTGCACCATGTCTTGCAACCCATACGCCATCCACGCATTGCTCGGCTCGCCGTCACGCCCCGCGCGCCCCGTTTCTTGGTAATAACCCTCCATGCTTTTGGGCAAATCCAAATGCGCCACAAACCGCACATTGGGCTTATCAATGCCCATCCCAAACGCAATGGTGGCCGTCATCACGATATTATCCTCACGCAAAAAACGGGTTTGATTCGCTTGGCGCGTCTCAAGGCTCAAGCCCGCGTGATACGGCAGGGCGTTGATGCCATTTTTAATCAAAAACTCAGCCGTTTCCTCCACCTTTTTACGCGACAAACAATACACAATCCCCACATCGCCTTTGTGCTGGGTTTGAATAAAATTAAGCAGTTGCGCACGACCATTGGCTTTTTCCACAATCGTATAGCGAATGTTCGGGCGGTCAAACGAAGACACAAACGTGCGCGCCTCCTCAAGCTGCAAGCGCAACACCATCTCATCACGCGTTTGCGCATCCGCTGTTGCGGTCAACGCAATGCGCGGCACATCAGGAAACAACTCATGCAACACCGACAATTTAATATATTCAGGGCGGAAATCATGCCCCCATTGCGACACACAATGCGCCTCATCAATCGCAAACAACGCAATTTTTGCGCTTTGCAACATATTCAAACAACGCGGCAACAACAATCGCTCAGGCGCAACGTATAGCATATCCAGCTCGCCACGCCTCAGCGCCGCCTCAACCTCATTCGCCTCCTCAAGTGATTGGGTCGAATTCAAAAAAGCCGCGCGCACGCCCAGCTCCTTCAACGTATCGACTTGGTCTTGCATCAACGCAATCAGCGGCGACACCACCACGCCCACACCATCACGCACCAAGGCAGGAATCTGAAAACAAAGCGACTTCCCCGCGCCCGTCGGCATCAACACCAACGCATCACCGCCGTTAATCACATGCTCAACAATCGCGCCTTGCTCGCCGCGAAAAGAAGGGTAGCCAAAAGTAGTTTGGAGGATTTTGAGGGCAGATTTTTGCATGTGTATTTTAATTCTTTAAAAAGTGGCATTGCGCGGCACAATCATTTCTTGAGCCGCATCATACGTATGGTGAATCATTTCACCCGAGATAATCAACCCAATTTGTGTCTCATCGTTTTTGTAGGGGCGGCTCGCGAGCCGCCCCTACAGCAACCGAGCTCGGTTAGCCCGTTATTCCTAAAGTCAAATTACATTCAGTGATAACGTACTCAGGCACGAAATCATATTTTTTAGGGTTTAACTGAATAATCAACTCATTTTCGATGTGAAAGGATTCATTTATTTGCTTTTTGATTACAGGACTTTCATGTAAAACGCTTTTTGTATCAGGCTCATTTTGTTCTTTGATAAGTCTAAACAATTGAAGCTTTTCATATCGATTTGAAGTTTGCTCATATTTGTTGCGCATAGAGTCTTTATCACGAAGCTCCTTCAGCAAGGTGTCGTAATCAAAGTTTGCTAAATCGGCTTTAATATTTTTTTGTGCCTGTTCCTTTTCATCAGAAGTAAAAATCTTGTTGTCGTCTGATTGATTGGTAGGAATGTCGCGCAAGTGAAATAAACTGGCAAGCATTTGATACTCAAGACCTTTGCTGTTCAATATTTCATGATGCCTGCGCAAGTAAATCGCTTTGATAATGTCAGGTAGATTTGCATCTTTAATGTTCTCCATGCAAATTTGAGCAAAGCTCTGTAAGTCATTGTGTGTAATCTCTATTTCGGTTATTTTCTCATTTTCCAAACTAAGAAAAGAGTTGTAATGGATAGGCTGAAAATCGCCGTGCATCACCTTACCAATGTCTACAATAGGCTCAATGTCATGGGTCAGCATTAAAACTGTTTTGCCTTGAAATGTCTTTTCTCCACGAAACAACCGATGCATGATGGCATATTTTTTTGTCTTATCAAATGACGAAATAGGGTCATCTAAAATGATTAAATCAGGGCTATTTGCCAAACAGTCATACATAAATAAGACAATAGAAAACGCATTGCGCTCGCCATAACTCAAGTGTTGCGTAGCGTTGCTGAGGTGTTCATTTGCATCAATGTGCTTAAACAACATACGGTATGTTTGCTCTTTTTGCACAATATCGACTTCATAGCGATACCCCGCAAATTTTAAAAAATCATTGATCTCAGCCTTGTGCTTTTTGATGGTTCTTTGAACGTGTGTGTTTTGTATGTTTATGTGTACTTGCAAATTTGAAATTTTCGCAACAATTCCATCTAAAGCATTGTTTATCTCACCAACAATACTTTGTGAGGCCTGAGAATTCAAATGTCCAATGTATTGAAGGTCAATCTTGAGGTCATTAATGGCTGTATTGAGTTCTTTTGGTTTTTCTTTTAAAGAAAAAAAGGATGTACGTTTTATGTTGTCGAGTTTGTTTTTTAGCACATTCATCTGTAAGCGTAGCGTTGATAAAAAAGATGTGTGCTCTTCACTCAAACCCGAACTATTTTTCGTAATAGCATCAACTTTTGATTTGGTATCATCGCTGAAATAATGTCCCAAAGACGCCATAATTTTCTGAATCGATAGCAAGTGCTCTATGTCCTTGGGCTTATATTCTTTTTCAACTTGCAAAACCGTGTCCTTTATATGATTGATGGGAGAAACGCAATAAGGACAGGCATCGTGTTGTTCATCAATGTAATTTTTCCCTTGTATTTGCCACCCAATCCAAGCGTTTGGATTGGCACTTTGAATAAAGGGCGCGTACTCTTGAAGCGATTTTGGAATGTTTTCTTGTTTATTTCCCGCTCCATAACTTTTATGAAACTTGCTTGATTTAGCAATTGTGTTTTCCGAGGTGCCAAATGCAGCGAGCAGCTCTGTTAAATCACTAATTACTTGATCGATTTCAGGTTTTTGTTTAAAGGTGGCTTCAATCGTTGAGAGCAGTTCAGTTATCTGAGCCATATTTTTTTCGTAATCAGCCGTTTTGACAAAAATCTCAAAGCTGTTGCTAACAATCTCATCTTTTTGAAATAAAAATGAGTTGACATAGTTTTCATTGAATATTTTGACTGTTCTGAATGCCTCAGCCCCTGAAATAAAAGGGTCAAATGATTTATAAGAATCATCAAAACCTATCAATAACTCAGCAAGACCTGCCTTTACTCCTGTGCTATTTTGGTTTTTTTTGTGCTTAAACTGCATCAAAGATGAAATATTCCCCTCAGTTGATTGCTCGAACAATGCCTTTGCAATCGTGCTTTTCCCCGTTCCATTTGCACCATATTTAATGTTTAACGTGTTGAGTTTAATGATGATTTCGGCCTCATCAAAATTGTTGCAATTTCTTAGCTGGATTGTCTGACTCATTTTTACTTACTCCCTTATTAAAATATTTACTAACCGTTTGTTTTTAAATGTCTCGCCGTGCTTGACCCGTAATCTCCTCTAGCCACATTCCCCAAAACACCGCGTAGGGTGGGCATTGCCCACCGTTTGTCACCATCCGTATGCATCGATTGGTGGGCAATGCCCACCCTACAAAAACCGTCATCATAAAAACCGTGACTTTCGTAGGGGCGGCTCGTGAGCCGCCCGCCTCCAATGCAGTGCCACGCATGATGTATTTACCGTGTTTGCGAGGGCGGCTCGCGAGCCGCCCCTACGGGCGTGGTACAGGTTTATCGTTTGGTTTGTTCTTCTGCAATCATGCGTTCATATTCTTTAAACAAATACGCCAGACGTTCGTCGTCGGACTCAAATAAACGCGAGCGGTAGCAGCATTCGACTGTCAAGTCGTTGGCGGTGTGCGCGGCGCGCAGGTCGGCGGGCATTTGCGCCAAGGTCAGCTCGCTGTGCGCCTCGCGCGCGTCGAAAAATAAAGGCGTATTTTACGCGCAATCATCTATAAAAAATCAGTTTTGCCCGTATAAATGAATGGCGTAAAACTCTGCGCCAATGACCACAAGCCTGTAAAATGCGCGTTGATTTTAAGCCGTCTTGAACCACAAGCGATGCGCTTAGCACCCAACTTCAACCCTCAAACCAAGGACAAACATGCAAACTTTTTTGTGGCACGATTATGAAACTTTTGGCAAAAACACGCGCACGGCGCGTCCTGCGCAGTTTGCGGCGATTCGCACGGATATGGATTTGAATGAAATTGGTGCGCCGATTGAGGTGTTTTGTCAGCCTGCGCCTGATTTTTTGCCTGAGCCTGAAGCGTGCCTGATTACGGGGATCTCGCCGCAGCAGTGTTTAAAAAATGGCGTGCCTGAGTATGCGTTTGCGGATGTGATTTTGAGCGCGTTTGCGCAGCCAGACACGATTGGCGTGGGGTACAACACGATTCGGTATGACGATGAGATTACGCGGTTTATGTTTTGGCGCAATTTGATTGATCCGTATGCGCGTGAGTGGCAAAACGGTTGCAGCCGCTGGGACATCATTGACTTGGCGCGGGTGACTTATGCGCTGCGCCCTGAAGGAATTGTGTGGCCGCGCAATGACAAGGGCAATGTCAGTTTTCGCTTGACCGATTTAACGCTGGCCAATGGGATTGCACATGAGGCGGCGCATGATGCGGTGTCGGATGTGCGCGCCACGATTGCATTGGCGCGGTTGATTAAAAATGCGCAGCCCAAGTTGTTTGATTTTTATTTTAAGTTGCGCCAAAAAGACGCGGTAAATACAGAAATTGGCCTGCATTTGCAGCCGCGCAAACCGTTTTTGCATCTGTCGAGCATGTATCCCGCTGAGCGGGCGCACATGGCGCTGGTGATTGCGCTGGGGCAGCATCCGTCGAATAAGAATGAAATCATTGTTTGGGATTGCGCGCATGACCCGAGCGAGTTGCAGGGTTTGGATGCCGATGCGGTGGCGCGGCGCATGTTTAGCCGTCAAGCCGATTTGCCTGAGGGCGAGATGCGTTTGCCGATTAAAACCATTCATGCCAACAAGTCGCCCGTGGTGATTCAAAACCTCAAGGTCTTGTCCGATGAGGCTGCGCAGCGCTGCCAGCTTGATGTGGCGCTTAATTTAAAGCATGCGCAAATGGTGGTTGAACTGTTGAGTAAGGTTGATTTCAGCGCAGTTTGGCAAACGGTTTTTGACCGTGAGTTTGCCCCAAGTGATGCAGATGAAGCGCTGTACGATGGTTTTGTGGGCAACTCCGACCGCCGCGTGTTGGAGCAGTTGCGCGGCATGGATGGGGCGCAGTTGGCGCAGGCCACGCCGAGTTTTGCTGACGCGCGTTTGGAGGAATTGTTTTTCCGCTATCGGGCGCGCAACTTTGCCGATTCATTAACTGAGGAAGAATTTGAGGCGTGGCAGGCACATTGCGCCCAGCGTTTGTACCAAGGCAAAGCAGGTGCGTTGACGCTGGATGCGTTTTTTAATCAGCTCAATGAGTTGGGCAAAACCGCTGATGCCAAGCAGTTGGCGGTTTTGCAGGATTTGAATGATTATGCGCAGATGATTGCGCCTGAGCCGTTGGATTGATGTTTGGGCGCGGTTAAGGTTGAATGGCTGCCCGCAACATGTGGGGTATTTTAATAATTGAATAATTGAATAATTGAATAATTAATATTTAATAATTGGTAAATTCGGCAACGATGGATTGAAATTTGCAGGGCTGGCATTGATGTCCACCATGCTGGCAAGGCTTGATTTGCTGACGTCGGCGGGCATGAATGTCCGCCCTACATTTCTAGGTTTTTACATTTATACATTGCATTTTTCAATTGCCGCTTTATAACAATGGAGAAACAAATGAATCAAAATGAACTCAAACAATTGGTTGCACAAAAAGCGGTCGCTTATGTGCAGCAAAACGTGGCGGCAGGGCAGATTATTGGTGTGGGAACGGGTTCTACCGCCAATTGTTTTATTGACGCGCTCGCAACCATCAAGCACCACATCAAAGGCGCGATTGCAAGCTCCGATGCCACGCAAGCGCGGCTAGAATCGCACGGAATTGCCGTGTTTGATGTGAATGATGTGGTGAGCGTGCCTGTCTACATTGATGGCGCGGATGAGATTGATCCGCAAGGCAATATGATTAAAGGCGGCGGCGCGGCGCACACGCGCGAAAAAGTGTGCGCATCGATTGCCGAGCAGTTTGTTTGTATTGCAGACGAGAGTAAAATGGTGGCGGTTTTGGGCGCATTTCCACTGCCCGTTGAAGTGATTCCATTGGCGCGTGAAGCGGTGGCGCGGCACATGAGCGAGCTGGGCGGCCAACCTGTTTGGCGCAAAAAATCCGATGGCACGCCGCTGGTGACAGACAATGGCTGCCATATTTTGGATGTGCATGGTTTACACATTAGCGAGCCGCTTGCATTGGAAATTGAGCTTTCAATGATTCCGGGCGTATTGACCGTGGGCGTGTTTGCGCAAAATCCAGCGGATTTGGCTTTTATTGCCACCAAAACTGGGGTTCAGGAGATTTTGTATTGATTTAAAGCGTGTAAAGCATTTAAAAGATTTTAAAGCATTTAATGTTTTAAAATCTTTTAATGGTGACATAGTGATTTGTTTGGCTTTTCCATTATTAATCGCCGAATAAAGTGAAATTTTTCTGAAAAACACACGCAACACAAAATAAGTTACTTTGTTTTATCTGCTCAAACCGATTAAAATACTTTGTTTTTTGCAATTCTCCTGCACCGTACTTATATGGTGTCACATTAAGTTTTATTTTTTCATCTCTTATTTCTATAGGATTCCACATGGCATACGCAAATTTAGAAGAGTTTTTGGCTTACGTCGCAAAGCGTGACCCAAACCAACCCGAATTTTTACAAGCAGTTAAAGAAGTGATGATGAGCCTTTGGCCGTTCATCGAAAAAAACCCACAATACGCAAACCATGCGGTATTAGAGCGCTTGGTTGAGCCAGAACGTGCGATTCAGTTTCGCGTGAGCTGGGTCGATGACAAAGGTCAAACCCAAGTCAACCGTGCGTTCCGTATTCAACACAACAACGCAATCGGCCCTTACAAAGGCGGCATGCGTTTTCACCCATCAGTCAATTTGTCTATTTTGAAATTTTTGGCGTTTGAGCAAACGTTCAAAAACGCTTTGACCACATTGCCAATGGGCGGCGGTAAAGGCGGCTCTGATTTTGACCCGAAAGGCAAATCTGACGGCGAAGTCATGCGTTTTTGCCAAGCCTTGATGAGCGAGTTGTATCGCCATATTGGCCCAAATACCGATATTCCAGCAGGCGATATTGGCGTGGGTGCACGTGAAGTGGGCTTTATGACGGGTTACATGAAAAAATTCTCAAACGACACAGGCTCAGTATTTACGGGCAAAGGCATTACGTTTGGCGGCAGTTTGGTGCGCCCAGAAGCGACTGGCTACGGCACAGTTTATTTTGCCCAAGAAATGTTGCAGCACAAAGGCGACTCATTTAAAGGCAAAACTGTTTTGGTTTCAGGCTCAGGCAATGTGGCGCAATACGCAGTTGAAAAAGCCAATCAATTGGGCGCAAAAGTCATCACCATGTCTGACTCAGAAGGCACAATGCACGCGCCAAACGGGATTGACAACGCCATGCTTGCCAAAATCATGGAACTCAAAAACGTCCAACGCGGCCGCTTATCTGCATTTGCCGCCGCCAATGGTTTGGGCTTTGAAGCGGGCAAACGTCCTTGGCACATCAAGGCTGACGTGGCTTTGCCATGCGCCACGCAAAACGAGCTCGATGCCGCTGATGCAGACGCATTGTTGGCAAATGGCTGCATCGCCGTGGCTGAAGGCGCAAACATGCCCTCAACATTAGAAGCGGTTGAAAAATTCCTTGCCGCCAAAATCATGTACGCACCAGGCAAAGCCTCAAACGCAGGCGGCGTGGCAACTTCTGGCTTGGAAATGAGCCAAAACGCGTTGCGCTTGGCGTGGACGCGTGATGAAGTGGACGCAAAATTGCACAACATCATGAAAGACATCCATCAAAACTGCGTAAAATTTGGTACAGCAGCCGATGGCAGTGTGAATTATGTGGACGGCGCAAACATTGCTGGCTTTGTAAAAGTGGCAGAAGCGATGATTGCACAAGGCGTTTATTAATCTATGATTGATGATTGATGCCTAATACGTTGATGATTATCACGTTGATGTAAAAACAAAAACCGCCCCAAAAGGGCGGTTTTTATATAACCAACGCATTGATTAATTATCTAATTGCTAAATCCCACAATCTTATCAAACCATCAATCCTGACGATCTTGTCAAATCGGTTAAATAAAACAATAAATATAAAAAACGCGAATCAAAATTCGCGTTTTTTATTGCGGCCAACCCAAAAAAATTAAGCGCTTGGTGTTTGGTCGTCTTTGCCTTTGACCAAATCAACTGCTTGGTTGGCGGTTTCTTTGATGCTGTTGGTGGCTGAGTCAAAAACACCTTTTGCGCCGCCAGCTTCATCAAAATCCGCTTTAAGTTCTGCAGCGGTTTCGGTTGCGCTTGTGACCACGTTACTTGCGGTTTCTTTTACTGAGTCGGCGGCTGATGCGGCCACCTCTGAAATGCTGTTGCCCAATTCTGATAACTCAGTTGATACGTGTTCGCTCAATTGAGCGATTTCGGTTTTTGCTTTGTCTAGTAAGCCTTGTGCGCCGCCAGCTTCGTCAAAATCGGCTTTTAAGTTCGCTGCTTGTTCTTGGACGTCGCTCGCAACATCGGTTACGGTATCAACAGTTTTGCTGAACATGCCTTTGATTGAATCTAAAATACCCATGATAAAACTCCTTTAAATGTTGAGAAAAAATTTTCTGCCTCATTTTAGCAGGGTATTAACAACCATGTGGCGTTTGGCCGCGTTTTTGTGCATGCTTTCCGCCTAGAATGCCGCGAGTTGCGGTATAGTTACGAACTATTTTATTTATGAGGTTTCTCATGCGTCGCTTGCCATTTTATTTACTTGTGGTTTGTCTTTTGTTGACTTGGCCGATCGTGTCTGGGATGTGGACAATTCACCAGGCAAAGAAAAAAATCGCGCTACAAGAAAAAGCCAATCAAGAGCTAATCTACCGCAACGCCGCATTGCAAGGCGATATAGAGGATTTGCGTCAAGGCAATGATGCGGTACAAGAGCTGGCTCGTTTGCAATTGGGTATGGTGAAAACCGATGAGGTGTTTGTGCAGGTGATGAGTCAGGCGCCAACCCCAAACGCGCCCGCTGGCACAAACGCTGCGCCAGCGCGTTAAACCGTCCAATTAGACGTGCGCCAATTCTTGGCGCATTTCATCGATAGCCGCTTTGTAATTTGGGGCATTAAATATGGCTGAGCCTGCTACAAATGTGTCCACGCCTGCACCTGCGATTTGGCGAATGTTTTTCGCATTCACGCCACCATCTACTTCCAAAAAGATTGATTGTCCGCCCGCTGCAACATGTGCGTCTATGAGTTGACGGGCTTGACTGATTTTGTGCATGGTTTGTGGAATAAATGATTGCCCGCCAAACCCTGGATTGACGGACATGAGCAATATCAAATCCAATTTATCCATGACATGTGCAAGCACGGTGAGCGGTGTGGCAGGGTTTATCGCCAAGCCTGCTTTACAGCCCAATGATTTGATGAGCGCAAGGCTGCGGTCTATATGTTTGCTCGCTTCAGGGTGAAATGAAATCAGGTTTGCGCCTGCTTTAGCGAACGCTTCTATCAAGTGATCAACTGGCTCAACCATCAAATGAACGTCAAGCACCGCATTGCCTGCATAAGGTTTGATGGCTTGCAGCACCATCGGCCCAAAAGTTAAATTGGGTACATAATGATTGTCCATCACATCAAAATGAATCCAATCGGCGCCAGCGGCCAGCACGTCTTGAATTTCTTGGCCAAGTTTGGCAAAATCAGCGGACAAAATTGAAGGTGAAATTCTATAAGTCATGTTAAATCCTTATGGTTAAATTGGCTTTATTTTACACGGTTTGGCGGCCTATTTACAGGCGGCCCATTCAAGCGAGATTGACATGTTAGACATTCAAGTAAACAGCTGTTTTTGGCACGAAAAATCAGACGCACATCAAGGGGTTTATGTGTTTGTTTATAGTTTGAAAATTAGCAATTTGAGCCCAGACCGTGTGCAAATATTGGGGCGCCACTGGGTGATTTGCGATGGTTTTGGACAGGTACGCGAAATCCGAGGCGACGGTGTTGTAGGCGTGCAGCCGATTATTGAGCCAGCAGGTTGTTTTGAGTACAGCAGCTCGTGCCAGCTATCAACGCCTTTTGGTAGCATGCATGGCGAATACTTGTGCCTGAACCATACGGGCGAGCAGTTGTTGGTTGATATTCCAAGGTTTGAGCTGTGCGCACCGCAGAAATTGCATTGAGGCAAAATTAAGGCAAAACGATGCGCACAAAATCAATGCGCCTCTTCCCAGTTTTGTCCCACCCCCACTTCGACCAATAGCGGCACGTCCCACGCAACCACCCCCGCCATGCACGCGGGTACAAGCACACGCATGCGTTCAACCTCGTTTTGCGGCACTTCAAACACCAGTTCATCGTGAACTTGCATGATGAGGCAGCTTGCCAATTTTTCTGCAATCAGCGCTTTTTGCACCTCAACCATGGCCAGTTTAATTAAATCAGCCGATGTGCCTTGCATGGGGGCGTTAATTGCGGCGCGTTCCGCACCTTGGCGTTTGCCTTGGTTTTTGCTGTTAATGTCTGACAAATACAAACGCCGCCCAAAATGGGTCTGCACATAACCGTGTTCACGCGCAAACTGCTTGGTTTGCTCCATGTATTGCAGCACGGATGGGTATTGCGTGAAGTAAGCATCCATGTATTGCTGCGCGGCGGTGCGGCTGATGTTTAGGTTCGCGGCCAAACCAAAGGCGCTCATGCCATAAATTAAACCAAAGTTAATCATTTTTGCCATGCGGCGCTGCTCTGGCGTGACCTGGTCAAGTGGGCAGCTAAAAATCTGTGCGGCGGTGCGCTGATGCACGTCCTCGTTGTTTTTGAATGCGGCAAGTAGGCCAGAGTCTTGCGACAAATGCGCTAAAATCCGCAGCTCAATTTGTGAATAATCCGCAGACATCAAAACGCAATTGGCATTGGCAATAAAAGCGGTGCGCACTTTGCGGCCTTGTTCGGATTTCACCGGGATGTTTTGCAGGTTTGGCTCGTTGGAACTTAGGCGGCCTGTGACGGTTACGGCTTGCGCGTAATGTGTATGAACCCTGTGCGTGCGCGGGTTTATCATGAGCGGCAGCTTGTCGGTGTAGGTTGATTTGAGCTTACTTAGGCCGCGATATTCCAGCAGCGTTTTGGGCAGTGGATAATCCTCGGCTAATTTTTGCAGCACATCTTCGTCCGTGCTTGGCGCACCTTTGGCGGTTTTTTTGATGACGGGAAAACCGAGTTTTTCAAAGAAAATTTCGCCCAATTGTTTGGGGCTATTCAAGTTAAATGGTTGACCTGCCAGCTCGTATGCGGTGTTTTCAAGGCTGAGCAGTTGTTGACCAATCAGGTTTGATTGTTGCTGCAATTGCGGCACGTCAAGCAACACGCCATTGCGCTCCATCGCAAACAAAACATGCGCCGCAGGCAGTTCAATCGATTCATAAACGGTTTTGAGCCCTGCATCGGCGCAAATGAGCGGGTACATGATGTGATGCAGCGCCAAGCACAGCGCGGCGTCTTCAACCGCATATTTAGCGGCCAGTTCAATATCGACCTGCGCAAATGAAATTTGAGCCGCGCCTTTGCCACACAAGTCTTCATAAGCCACACTCGATACGTGCAAATACCGCTGCGCAATCGCGCCCAAATTGTGACGCAGGCTGGAGTTCAACACATACGATTGCAGCATGATGTCGTGCACAATGCCGTTCAGTCCAATGTGGTGGTTGGCCAAAACATGGCTGTCGTATTTGAGGTGTTGGCCAATTTTGGCGGCCTGCGCGTTTTCTAGCCATGGTTTTAATGTGCCCAATACAAGGCTTAATGGCAGTTGAGCCACGGTTTGCATGCCATCATGCGCCACGGGAATGTACCAGCCAGAATGCGCATCGGTTGCAAAGGAGAGCCCAACCAGTTGCGCATTGAGCGGCTCAAGTGAGTTGGTTTCGGTGTCAAAGGCGGTTAAGGTTGCTTGGTTTAGGTGCGCCACCAAATCATCCAATGCTGCGGGCGTGTTGACAATTATATGGGTTGATTCAAATTGAGTCAGCGTTGGTTCAACGTCTTGGGTAGAGAATTGTTCAAGCAGCGGGGCGCTTGTATCGGTTGCTGATGCTGTGTTTGCGTGGTTGTTTTTTTCCTCGCTTGAGCCATCTAATTCACTGTTCACCGATTTTAGCCACGTGCGAAAATTCGATTGCTCATAAATCCGCTGCAAGGTTAAATTATCAGGCGGATTCATCGTAATCGCCTCAATATCAGGGCATTGCTCGGTCAAATCCACGTCGCATTTTACCGTGACCAAGGCTTGGCCTTGCGGCAACCAATCGAGCGCTGCGCGCAGGTTTTCGCCGATTTTGCCGCCAATATCATGGGCATTATGGACAATGTTGGCCAAGCTGCCGTATTGCGTGAGCCATTTTACGGCGGTTTTTGGCCCGACTTTGTCCACGCCGGGAATGTTGTCCACGGTGTCGCCAACCAGCGTTAAATAGTCAATGATTCGCTCAGGCGGCACGCCAAATTTGTCCGTAACGCCCGCAACCCCCAGTACGTCGTCACTCATGGTGTTAAACCACAACACACGCTCGTTGACCAATTGGGTCAAATCTTTGTCGCCCGTTGCCATGACGGTGTTCCAGCCGCGTGCGGTTGCTTGAACGGATAAGGTGCCAATCACGTCATCCGCCTCAACACCGCTCACCGACAAAACAGGCCAGCCCAGCGCGGCCACGGCTTGATTGATGACCTCAATTTGGAGGCGCAAGTCATCTGGCATCGCCGAGCGGGTTGCTTTGTATTCTGGGTACAACTCATCGCGAAAGGTCTTGCCTTTGGCATCAAACACGCACACCGCATGATTGGTCGGCACTTGCGTGCGCAGGCGCTTGAGCATGTTAATCATGCCGTACAGCGCGCCCGTTGGCTCGCCTGTTGGGCTGCGCAAATCAGGCAGGCCATGAAAGGCGCGGTACAAAAAACTCGAGCCATCAATCAGCAACAATGTGTGCGGCGCACGCGCCATAAAATCAGCAATCCCAGCCATTTTTAATCCTATTTATCGTACAATTGACGACTTGAAAAATTGACAAACCCAACCAAAGGACAACGCATGAACCGCGCAGCCAAAGAAAAAATTCAAACCTTGAGCGAAATGCACATCAGTGATTTAGAACGCTCCACCATGACCAAAGCACGCGAGTCGTGGCACATCTTTGGCATTATCTCAGAATTTGTTACAGCCGCCGAACAATTGGCACACATTCGCCCTGCGGTGAGTATTTTTGGCAGCGCCCGCATCAAGCCCGAAGAGGCGTATTACGCCAAAACCGAAGAACTGGGTTTACTGCTATCCAACGCAGGGTTTGCGGTGATTTCAGGCGGTGGGCCTGGGATTATGGAGGCGGCCAATAAGGGCGCTTTTGGCGGAAAATCGGCCAGCGTTGGCTTAAATATTTTGCTCCCGCATGAGCAAACGGGCAATCCGTACCAAAACGTGTCGGTAAATTTTAGGCATTTTTTCTCACGCAAAGTCGCGTTTGTAAAATACGCGACCGCGTATGTGGTCATGCCCGGTGGTTTTGGCACAATTGATGAGTTGTTTGAGGCCTTAACCCTGATTCAAACGGGTAAAGCGCGCAAAATGCCGATTTTTCTATACGGCAGTGATTTTTGGGATGGCTTGTGGGCTTGGGTAAAAGACCAAATGCTCAGCCGCAAATTGATTTCTGTTGAGGATTTGGATTTGGTACAAATCACGGATGACCCGCATTTTATCGTGGATAAGATTTTTGATTTTTATGAGAAACGCGGCTTTGCGCCAACCGAATCTGAACGCGCACAAATGATGCAGCTATGATAAAAGTCGTCGTCATCGGCGTTGAATCCACAGGCAAAAGCACGCTGTGCCAAGCGCTGGCCGAGCATTTTAACGGCGCTTGGGTGCGCGAATACGCACGTGATTATTTAAACGCGCATGGCACCGATTATGTGTTTGAGGATTTATTGCACATTGCCAAAGGCCAAGTCGATTTAATTGAGCAAGCCACGCAAGCCGCTTTACAAAACCAAACCCCGTATTTGTTTGTTGACACAGACATGCATGTGATGGATGTGTGGGGCACGGTGGTTTTTGGCATGACGCATGAGTGGATTGAGCAACAACGCGCTGTGCAAACCGCCGATTTGTATTTGTTAACCAATCCTGATTTGCCTTGGGTGGATGATGGCATGCGCGAATATCCAGACCATGCGTATCGCCAAGCGCTACACCAAACCTATGTTCAATTGTTGACACAACAAAGTACGCCTTGGGCACATGTGATGGGCGAGGGCGATGCACGCGTGCAATCCGCTGTAGATGCGGTATTGCGCCAAACGATGTTATCCGTTTAATCAAACACGTCGTTTTTAAGGAATTTCCTAATTATTGCGCTTCGTAGTTGAATTCACGCAATTAAATAAACAATTAAATAAGTACACATTCATGAACCCATTTCACTTTTCCCCAATCTATCTGGCCTCGCAAAGCCCGCGCCGCGCACAATTACTTGATTTAATTGGTGTGGCACACGAAGTGTATCGCCCAGACGATGCGGCTTACGCAGAAACGCTTGAGGCCGAAATCGCTGGTGAGTCGCCACACAATTATGTGCAGCGCGTTGCGCGTCTTAAAGCAACGTACGCCGCGCAGTCATTGGCCAAACTGCCACTCGTAGGCCGCCCGATTTTATGCGCCGACACAACCGTGGCGCTGGATGATTTGATTCTTGCCAAACCTGTTGATGCAACGGATGCCGCACGAATGCTGCGTTTGTTGTCTGGTCGCACGCATCAGGTGCATACTGCGGTGGCGATTGCGCATGCGGGCGGCATGCTCGAGGCGTGCGTCACCAGCGAGGTGACGTTTAAAGAATTGTCACAGGCCGATATCAACGCTTACATCCAAAGCGGCGAGCCGTTTGGCAAGGCAGGCGCTTATGCCATTCAAGGAATAGGCGCCATGTTTATCAGCCATTTATCTGGCAGCTATTCGGCCGTTATGGGCTTGCCGATTTTTGAGGTGAGCCAAATGCTTAAAAATGTGCAACTTGACGATCACGGCAAAGCATTATGAGGCAAGAAATTTTAATCAATCACAGCAGCGCTGAAACCCGCGTCGCGATTTTAGAAGATGCGCGTGTCCAAGAAATCTACATCGAGCGCCAAACCAGCCTTGGCTTGGTGGGCAACGTGTACTTGGGCAAAGTGGTGCGCGTGTTGCCGGGGATGCAATCGGCGTTTATTGAAATTGGCCTTGAACGCACGGCTTTTTTGCATGTGGCTGACATTGTGATTGCCGCGCACAGCCCATCGGCGAGCGTGAGCGGCACCAAGGCCTTGCCGCCGATTGAAACCATTTTGTTCGATGGTCAAACGGTGTTGGTGCAAATCATCAAAGACCCAATCGGCACAAAAGGCGCACGCTTATCAACCAAAATCAGCATTGCAGGGCGCTTATTGGTGTATTTGCCTATGGAATCGGGGATTGGCGTGACCCAAAAGGTTGAGTTAGAAGAGGAACGCAACGCACTCAAAGACAAACTCGTCGCTTTGGCTGGGGACGAGGCCACAGGCGGCTTTATTATTCGCACAGCTGCGCTGGATGCGCCCAATGATGAGTGGCTAAATGACATTCATTACCTCAAACGCGCATGGCAAAGCATTCAAGAGATGCGGCTCAAACATCCCGCGCCATGTTTGATTTATAAAGATTTAAACCTCGCTCAGCGCGTGTTGCGTGACATGGTTACCTCAGACACCGTGCAAGTGGTGGCAGATGACGCGCACGTGCTCGAACAATTGCGCCAGTTTGCGCAGTTGTACACGCCATCTGTGCTTGAAAAATTGGTGCTCGCGCCCATAGAACGCCCGTTATTTGATGCGTACAAAGTGGAGGAAGAGCTAAACGTCGCACTGGCACAGCGGGTTGAATTAAAATCCGGCGGCTACTTAATCATTGAACAAACCGAAGCGATGAGCACCATTGACGTCAACACAGGCTCATACGTATCAGGGCGCAATCTGCCCGACACCATCCTTAAAACCAATTTAGAAGCGGCCAAAGAAATTGTGCATCAGCTTCGATTACGCAATTTGGGCGGCATGGTTATTCTAGATTTTATTGACATGCAAGACCCCACGCACGCTGATAAAGTCACGCAAGTGCTTGAGGATGAGTTCTCGCGCGACCGAACCCGCGTGAGCATTCACCCGTTCTCACCGCTGGGTTTGGTTGAAGTCACCCGCAAACGCACGCGTGAATCATTGTCGCAACTGCTGTGTGAGCCGTGCCCAATGTGCGCAGGGCGCGGCATGATAAAAACCACCCGCACCATTTGCTACGAAATTCTCCAAGAAATCCGCCGCGAGGCCTGCCAATTTAACGCCACCGCATTTCGCGTGGTCGCGCATCCAGATGTGGTTGACATGCTGCTCGATGAAGTTGCACCGCATTTTGCACTTCTGTCAAATCAGATTGGCAAAGACATTTCCATGCAGGCGCAAAGCATGTTTTTTCAAGAGCGTTATGACATTATTTTGTTGTGATGCGGATGGGATGATTACTGCGGCAAGTAACTCAAGCGCACATAAATCGGCGCGTAAGGCTCGGCTTGCGTCAGCTCAATCAGGGATTCACGGCACAACTCAAGCATGGCAATAAAATTGACCACCAAAATAGGGCGGCCATTGCCTTGCTCAATCAATTCATTAAAAATTTCGCCAAATTCCATAAATTGTTTGTGTTCGAGTTGGCGTAAAATTCGCGTCATAAATTCACGGACAGACAACGCTTCGCGGCTGATTTGATGGCGCGCATTGAGTTTGGCGCGTTTTAGAATGTCCCGCCAAGCCGCTTGTAATGACGCAGCATCAACGTTGGGCAAAGGCCGCTCAGTTAATACATCCATTTCAGCATGCGCTGCCATAAAATCACGCCCCAAAACGGGCAGCTGATTTAAATTGGCGCCCGCCAATTTCATTTGTTCGTACTCAAGCAAGCGACGCACCAGTTCGGCGCGGGGATCTTCAACTTCCTCGCCCGTATCTGACTTTTTGACCGGCAACAGCATGCGCGATTTGATTTCAATCAACATCGCAGCCATGAGCAAATACTCCGCTGCCAGCTCTAAATTATATTTTTTGATTTCATCGACATACGTCAAATACTGCACCGTGACTTGCGCCATTGGAATATCAAGCACGTTAAAATTTTGCTTGCGAATCAAATAGAGCAATAAATCAAGCGGGCCTTCAAAGGTCTCAAGAAACACCTCCAGCGCATTGGGTGGAATGTATAAATCCGTCGGCATGTTAAACAATGGCTCGCCGTACAAACGCGCAAAAGCCAAACCATCAACCACATCAATGGTGCTGTCAATAGCAGGCTGCTCAAGCGTCATGAGCTGCGCGGGACTTACCGGAGTTGTAACCACAAACGTTTAGTTGTACACGTAAGGTTTTTGGGCGATTTGGCTGTCTTCGGCGTCGTGCTGTTCACGCACGTTTTGTGCCTTGTCCCACAAACGCGCACGGCCATCAAGCTGTTGCTGCGTGAGCTCGGGTTGGTCTTTTTTGAGTTGTTTTAAAAACAAAGTGATGTCTGATTCATAACGTGCCATTTTATTGCTCCAAATACAGTTTTAATAATGCAAAATTGATTACAATGTGCGGCTTGCCTTTTAAGCGGCAAGCCGCCGCATTTTACTCGAAAACAGAGCTTTAAATATAAAAACACATGCCGTTAACGCTTTTTTCATCCCATCAACCCCGCAACCGCGTATTTAAATTGCGCGGTTTGGCGCTCATGGTCGCCTTATTGCTTGCAACAAACAGCGCAAGTGCCGACAATTACAATGTCACCCTTGACGCCCCAAAAGAGGTTACAGAGCTGCTTAACAACCACTTAGACCTCATCCGTTACCAGCCGCGTCCAGACATCAAAGACGAGTACCTTGATTTTTTGATTGAAAATACACCCGAGCAAGTGGCCAGCCTGATGACCACGTTGGGCTACTTTGATGCCCGTACTGACGTAACCAAAAAAAATGTGGTGAACCCGATCACGGGGCAGAGCAGGCCTGAGTTAACGGTTAAAATCACCACGGGCAAACGGATTATGGTTAAAAGTGCCAAACTCGAGGTCACAGGTTTAATGCCACAACAAAACCCGAAGCGGGTCAGCGCACTCGAGTTTGACTGGTCACTCCAAGAAGATGAGCCGTTTACCCAAGCCGATTGGGATTTGGCCAAAACCTTGCTGCTGCGCAAAGTACAAAGCGACGCATATGCTGGCGCCAAATTTACCCAAAAGCAAGCCACCATTTTACCTGACGACAGTGTGGCAAACCTGTCCGCCACGCTTGATTCAGGGCCGTACTTTACGCTGGGCGACGTCGACATAACGGGTCTGAGGCGCTATCCAGCCAGCGTAGTTAAAAACGTCAACGTGATTGAAATGGGCGAGGCTTACAACCGCGACAAACTGCTCGACTACCAAAAGCGTTTGCAAAACCTGCCGTATTTTTCGAGCGTGATTGTGAGCGTGTCCAACGCACCAGAAGAGGCACAATTAACCCCAATTAAAGTGCAACTGGTCGAGCTGCCCACCCAAAACTTCAAAGGCTTGGTCGGCTATGGCACAGACAAAGGCTACCGCGCCAACACCCAATACAGCCACAACAATGTCTTTAATCGTGGCTGGATTTTTGACAGCAAAGCTGATTATCAAACGGTTGACCGCGAGTTCATGGCGTCGCTTGATACGCCGCAAAATAGGCGCCACTATTTTTGGCGCTTATTGGGGCGCTTGGAGCAAGAAGACAACGACGGCTTGCGAGTCGACACCAGCCAAGTGGGCTTGCACTACGCAAAAAAACTTGAGCATTCTGCCATTTCATACGAGCTTGATTTTTATCACAATCGGGTGCGCAGTAACGGGCTGGACACAACCTCGCGCGCGCTGTTTGGTGGCGTGACTTGGTCAAAAAACAAGGTCGACAATTCTGCTTTTCCGCGCAGAGGTTACGCAATTGAGGCCTCCATCGGTGGCGCAAGTAAAAACCTAGGTTCAACCGCAGATTTTCTACGCGCTTACGGGCGCTATCGTTATTTCATTCCATTCCTCAAAAAGGATTCGTTACTGCTGCGCACAGAAGCTGGCGCAATCTTCACCCGAGATGCAGTGGGAGACATTCCAACCCCTTTGCGTTTTTGGGGCGGCGGCAGCGGCTCAATTCGAGGTTACGCTTACCAAAGTTTGGGCGACACAAACAATGGCGTGGTTTTCCCGGCCAAATATTTAGCAACCGCATCGGCTGAATACACGCACTGGTTTAATGACGCATGGGGCGCAGCGGTTTTTTATGATGTTGGCATGACCACGAGCGTCCTTAAAAATATCAGCCTATATCACGGTGCAGGCCTAGGCGCACGCTGGCACAGCCCCGTGGGGCCGATTCATCTTGATGTGGCTTATGGTTACCCACGCAAAAAAATATCACCACATATTTCAATTGGAATCTTGTTTTAATGACCGAACACACAGAACCTGAGCAGCTCAATGACCAAGTGCAAGCCGCTGCGCCCACACCCAAACGTCGCTGGAAAAAATTCCTAGCGGCGCTGTGTTTTTGCCCGATTTTGTTACTGGGTACCGCCATAGGTATGGCGCAAACCGAGCGCGGCACGATTTGGCTCACACGCATCGTAAGTGCAGTTTCGATGAACACCATTCAAGTCAACTGGTTATCAGGCAGCTTGGCCAAAGGCGGCACGGCCAGCGATATTGCCATTCATCTAAGCAGCACCCACATTGATATTCACAATTTATCTGGCGCGTGGCATTGGCAATACCTGCCACTCAATTGGCGCATTGCCAATTTATCGGCGCAAACGGTTGACATCACGCTATACGCCCAACCAGATTCAGGCAAGCCTGCGCCTGATGTTTTGATGCCATTTGCCTTTAGCGCGGATCTACTCAAAGTAGACACGCTCAACATCATTCGTGGCACAAACACCACCACAATAACCAACATCGAAGGCGCGCTCAGCACCGACAAACGCCAGCACAAAATCGCCTTGACACATTTAACCCAAGGCGATGCGCAGGCAAGCGGCCAAGTCAAAATTGACGGCAAACGTCCCTTTGCCATCGACACCCAGCTCCAAACCAACGCCGTTCAAAACGAGAAAAGCTATCAGCTGTCCGTCAGCGCCACAGGCGACTTAAAGCATTTAAATTTAACCCTCAACGCATCGGGTGGTGCGGGTGAGAAAACCTTAAGCGGGCAGGGCGCACTTGAAGTGCAACTGCTTGACCAATACTACATTCACAAAGGTTTTCTTGACTTTAAGCGGTTTAATCCAAACGTTTTTTGGAGCAATATCCCCGTAGCCGATTTAGACATTCACCTCAACGCGCAACCCCAATCATTGGCAACCAATGACAAAAACGAGCGCCAACCGGTGCAAGGCGACGTGCAAATCATCAACCACGCACCCGCAGCACTGTCGCAATTTGCTTATCCCATCACGCAAGCCTCGAGCGACTTTGCCCTCACCAACGACCAGCAATCGATCAGCAACATCAGCATTGCTCTGAGCAACAACGGTAAAATTTCAGGCAATGGCTTGTGGCAAAAAGGCGAGGGGGATTTTGCGCTCAAAGTGGCGGGCTTTGACCTAAAAAACATTCACCCAAAAATGCTTACAACCCAACTTGCAGGCGACTTAAGCATCAAAGCAAACAAAATCGATCAGCACTTTGTCACCACATTGACCAACAATGCGGGCAAGCCATTGCAAATATTTGCCGACGTTTTGGTCAATAAAGAACAAGTAAAAATCATCCAGTCGCGCATTTCAGGCAACAGCAGCGCCAAACTTGAGCTGCAAGGCAGCCTTGGCTACACCAAAGGTTTGCCATTTTCAGGTAAAGCCCAATTGGACAAATTTAACCTTGCCGACTTGGGCGACTTTCCAAGCAGCCGACTGCTCGGCCAATTTGACGTGAACGGCAACATCAGCCCCAAACTCAAACTCAACTTAAAAGGCAACTTAAACGACAGTATGTGGGCAGATGTACCCGCCAAGGCCACGCTCGACTTAAGTTTAGACGCACCAGACAAAATCACCGCACGCACCGTAGACATTACAATTGGCAGCAACCATTTAGACGCAAGCGGCTCATTGGGGGTGGCAAGTTTCAGCAATGACACACTCAAAATCAACGTCAACGCCCCCAATTTAGCGCAGCTCAATTTTGGCTTTAATGGCAGCTTGATAGGCACAGCCGACTTAACCGGCAGCATGAGCCAACCACGCGGCCAAGTGGATGCAACGGCCAAAGATTTGGCGTTTGGATTGGGCGAGAGCCCAGCCAAAATTGGCGCTGCAACCATCAAAGGCACATGGCAATCCGGTGCGCAAGGTCAGATGAACGCGGACATTGACGTGGCAAACTACAGCGCCAATCAAGTCAAAATCGAACAAATCAAAATGAATGTCAGCGGCACGCAAGCCGCCCATCAATTTAGCGGTACATTACTGGGCAATATTGGGATTAAACCCGCGCCAGAACCGATAAATTGGCAGCTCAACACACAATTCTCAGGCCAAGGCCGCATCGAAAAAGACGGCTGGCAAGGCCAAATCAGCCAGTTTTCCAACGCAGGCGAACCCAATATTCGGCTCAAACAAGCCCTAAACATCAGCTACAACGCAGGCGAAACGACATTCACCAATCTAAGCGCAGACGTTTCTGAAGCACAGCTTGATATTGAGCGTTTAAGCCTCTTGGGCGCACGAATTAACAGCCGTGGCCGCGTGAACAATCTGATTATTCCCAAGTGGCTCAAATGGCTCAACATCAAAACGCCCCGAAGCCTGTCTACCGACATGACCATCAAAGGTCAATGGGACTTAACCATGGGCAGCGCGCCCTCAGGCGGCTTTGTGTTTGAGCGTGAAAACGGCAGCATTTGGCTGGACAAAGCGCACAAACAAAGCATCGGTCTATCCGCATTAAGCCTCAAAGGCGTTTTGTCCAACCGCTCGCTTGATGTCACAGGTCTATTAGAAAGCGAGCGACTGGGGCGCGTTGACATCGCCGGCCCAGTTGGCCTCGTAAACTCAGCCGCAGGCTGGGTCATCTCAAGCATGTCGCCACTGAACTTAAGCGCCAAAGCAAATTTTACACAATTGCAGCAATTTAATAGCCTACTGGGCTTAAACCTCAAGCTACAAGGACAAATTCAAGCCGACCTTGGGATTAAGGGTACATTAAATGCGCCGATGTACAACGGCACACTCACGGGGCAAAATCTAGACTTTTTGCACGTAGAACATGGTTTTAGGCTCAAAGATGGCGTGATGCGTTTAAAGCTCACCGACACATCGGTTGACTTTGAACAGTTTGAATTCAATGGCGTTGAAGGCAAGGTTACCGTGTCAGGCCAAGCAGCCTTTGGCGCAGGCGGAAAAATACTTACCGCGCAGGTCAAAATGGACAAACTCAAGCCGTTCGTGCGCCCCGACCGCCAGCTCACCCTCAGCGGTCAAGCCGACTTGAGCTACGACGGCGCGCGCGACATCATGCTCAAAGGCGATTTACGCGTAGACAAAGCCCAAATTGACATGCCGCCCACATTGGCGCCAAGCCTAGGCAATGACGTGGTGGTCTGCTCCAAAGACCCCGCAAAAGAGCTGCGCTGCCCGCAAGCGCAAACTGCGCAAAGCAGCACAGACCCCGATAAGAATTCCAATAATGGCTTACAAACCACGGTTGATTTAAACCTAGATCTGGGCGATCGCTTCCGCTTTAAAGGCCAAGGCGCAGATGTCAAACTGTCTGGCAAAGTGAATTTAAAAAGCAGCCCAAATACGCCCGTTCAAGCCAAAGGCGTGGTTAACGTTGACAGCGGTACATACCGATTTTATGGCCAAACCTTAACCGTTCAGCGCGGCATTATCACCTTTCAAGGTCCAATGGACGACCCAGCGCTCAACCTGAACGCCACCCGTTCAATTGGCACGATAGATGTGGGCGCAGAGCTCACAGGCACGTTGGCCAATGTGCGCGCACGCCTGATTTCTAGCCCTGAAATGCCAGACGAAGAAAAACTTTCATGGTTATTATTTAGCCGCTCATCAAGCACACTCTCAACTGGTGATGGCAGCGCAATTGCCAGCGCCGCCGCCGTTCTGCTGGGCACGGATCAAGGTCGACGCGTCAGCGAGAAACTTGGGATTGACAGCTTTAATTTTGGCTCATCCGACAACGGCTTATCTGGCACAGTCGTCGGTGTAGGCAAACGGATTAACGACCGATTCAGCGTGGCCTACGAGCAAGCGCTCGATGACGTGGCAGGCGTTGTAAAAGTCACTTGGAACATCTCGCGCTCATGGCAAATTGTGTTGCGCGGCGGCTCAATCAGCGGCGGTGATTTGCAATACAGCAGGCGTTTTGACAAACTGCGTTGATGCACAAAAGCCCACAATCAAGCGCATCAGTCATTAAAAAAATCAACGCCAAACCAAAATCAACCAGAACGAAAACGAGCATTTAACTTTCTTTAGTTTGTTTAAATTGAAAGTTAAATGTAAAATTCAAATATGAAACATATTTTTACCATGGAGCATCAAATGCAATCTTTTAAACACAACCCCATCCTGAAACTTGCCAGCACTTTAGTCACATGTGCCGTCCTAACCGCCTGTTCAACGATGGGCGCACCAAAGACCAACACACTCAAAGCCTGCCCAGAACAACGCTCATCAGCCTGCACCCGCGAATTTAAACCCGTCTGCGGCTTTGGCGAGACCGGCAAAAAAATCCAATCCTATGGCAATGCCTGCAATGCATGCAGCGACGAAAAAGTGCTGGGCTACACAGCAGGTCAGTGCAAATAGTGCTGCGTGCCATTCACCACGCTGCGATTATTGCCTCGGACTATCAAGTCTCCAAGCATTTTTATACCCAAATCCTTGGCTTAAAAATTCATGCGGAGCATTACCGCGCCGAGCGCGATTCATACAAACTCGATTTAATTTTGCCAAATGGCGGTCAAATCGAGCTGTTTTCATTCCCCAAACCGCCCGCACGCCCATCGCATCCAGAAGCCTGCGGCTTGCGTCATTTGGCATTTGTCGTTGATGATGTGGCGTTTTGTAAGCGCCATTTAGAGTCACTTAATATTGCTGTAGAACCGATTCGCATCGATGAATACACCAACAAATCATTTACCTTTTTTGCAGACCCAGACGGTCTGCCGCTTGAACTTTACGAGAGATAAAGCAATATGAAAACTTGGACCGCAACCGCCATCCGCAAAATCGAAGCCGACTACAACCGCTCATCTGACACGCACTTGATTCCGCTCGAAATCCCAGCAACCCCAAACATTCAGCTGTACTTTAAAGACGAATCCACCCACCCAACAGGCAGCCTCAAACACCGTTTGGCGCGCTCGCTTTTTTTGTATGGTTTATGCAATGGCTGGATTACCGAACACACCCCGATTATTGAAGCCTCCAGCGGCAGCACCGCGGTATCCGAAGCGTATTTTGCCCGTCTGCTGGGTTTAAGATTTATTGCGGTCATGCCGCGCGGCACATCGATTGAAAAAATCAATGCGATTAAATTTTATGGCGGCGAGTGCCATTTAATTGACGACACCGCGCTGATTTATAACGAAGCGCATCGCCTTGCGTGCGAACTCAAAGGGCATTACGTGGACCAATTCACCTACGCCGAACGCGCCACAGATTGGCGTGGCAGCAACAACATTGCCGACACCGTATTTGAACAAATGAAACTCGAGCCCAACCCCGAACCCGCATGGATTGTCTGTGGCGCAGGCACGGGCGGCACAAGCGCAACCTTTGGGCGGTACGTGCGCTATCAGCATTACGCCACCAAAATCTGTGTGGTTGACCCCGAAAACTCGGTATTTTATGACAGTTTTTATAGCGGCTCACGCGAGCACCGCTGCGAGGGCGGTTCAGGTGTAGAAGGCATTGGCCGCCCACGGGTTGAGCCCTCATTTATCGCCAGCGTGGTTGACCGCGCAATCCGCGTGCCCAATGTGGCGAGCTATGCCGCATTGCATTTTTTAGAGCAAGTGATGGGACGACGTTGCGGCGGCTCAACGGGTACGAACCTGTTTGGCGTATTTGAACTGATGAATGAAATGCGTCAATCGCAACAAAGTGGCTCGGTTGTCACGCTGATTTGCGACGATGGCAATCGCTACCAAAACACCTATTTTGACCACGATTGGCTGCGCGACAACGGCCATGACATTGCGCCTTGGGTTGCAATGTACCAACGGTTTTTTGAACGCGGCGAATGGGTTTTGCCGCAATAAAAAGCATTTATGAAAACAACATCGAATCCGCTTGCCTACGCGCAAATGACCGCCGCCATGATTTTGGTTGGCAGTTTGTTTGTGGCAAGCAAAGTGATTGTGCAACACGTCCCCGTATTTACCGCCTCTTTTTTGCGCCAATTTTTAGCGTTTGTGGTTTTGGTAGGTTTGTTGTGGTATCAAAAAACACCGCGCCCCGTTATGACCCAGAAGCGAGATTATGTGATTTTGCTCACACAAAGTATCGTCGGTACTTTTCTATTCAGCTTATTCATGCTCTACGGCTTGAAATACACCAATTCAATTGATGCGAACATCATTACCAGTACCACGCCATTGACCATGATGCTGATTGCTGTGTTTTTATTGGGTGAATCGTTCACCAAACGGCGCGGTTTGGCACTGGCTTTGGCATTGTTGGGTACGTTGAGCATCAACGTTTTGGGTGGTCATGACGACACGCAAGGCAATCATGTTTGGCTGGGCAACGGATTAATTGTGCTGGCGGTGATTGCCGAAGGCGTATTTTTTGGATTTGGTAAATTGTTATCCACCCCCATTGCTTCCACTTGGCTCTCATGCATTTTGACCGCGCTAGGCTCGGCATGGTTTTTCCCCTTTGCGCTGTATGATTTGGCGCAAACTGATTTTATTACCGTGCCTTGGTTTGTCTGGTTGCTGGTGGTTTATACAGGCGTTGGCGTGACCGCGCTGGGTGTGGTGTTGATGAATATGGGCATGACAAAAGTCTCGGTGAGCAGCGCCTCAATTTTTACCGCACTCATGCCTGTGAGCGGGGTGGCATTATCGGTACTGTTTTTACACGAAACGTTTTATTGGTATCACGCGCTGGGCATGGTTTTGGTGTTGGCGGCGATGGGGCTTATGATGTTTGAAAAATTCACGCAAGAACCCAACGCTTCGTCAGTTCATGCGTCATAGCAGGGTGAACGACAATTTAAAAACACACGTATACGTATTTAAAGTTACAATGCCAAAATCGATTCGCGACGATTTTACGTAGTAATACGTAAAAGATTTTCAACTTGCGAACAACGCTCACTCAGTGAAAGGTGTCTCATGAAGAAAAGCAGCCAATCCAAGTTATTGCTACTTGAACCCAGCCAAGGAAAAACCACAACGTACGAAATCAATACATACGTTCTAAAAAACCTGCAAACCATTTTAATCAGCCTCATCGTCGCCACGTGTGTTTTGACTGTCATTGGCCTTACCGCTGGCGTTAAATACTTTAGTTCCCTCAATGAAAACAAAGTGTTACACGAACAAGTGAAGTTTTTGGATGGCTACACCTCAAGCGAGGCCACCGCAAAAATTCAAGAACTGCAAAAATCAGAAAAATCGATTCAAGAGCTTGAGAATTACCTTCAAGAGCGCGGCGCTCACAACCCACCACCAAAAGTAAAAGAAGGTGTGACAGGCTCGCAAGGCATGGGCGGACAGTTTCAACCCATTTCAAACCCAACCCCATTTATGGGCAATTTTAGCGAAAACACGCGCCAGCTCTTGCAAAACATCCAACTCGTGCCAGTTGGCGTGCCGCATAACGGCCAATTAAACTCGCGCTTCGGTGTGCGCAACAACCCATTTGGCGGCAGTGGTGGCGAAGAACACAAAGGTTTGGACTTTAAAGGCGCAATTGGCGAGCCGGTTCGCACAACCGCTGGCGGTGAAGTGGTTCAAGCGGGGGTTGCAAATGGCTACGGCAACGCCGTAAAAATCAAGCACGGCTTTAATTACGAAACCTTATACGGCCACTTATCAGCGGTTGGCGTCAAGGTTGGGCAGCGCGTCAATGCAGGTGATGAAATTGGCAAACTTGGCAACACGGGGCGCTCAACAGGGCCGCATTTGCACTATGAGGTTCGCTTGTCTGGTGTACCGGTTGATCCTGAACGCTTTTTAAGCTTGGCGCGTTAACTTGAACTTTATGAAAGTTTTTTATGTTTAGCAAAAAAAACGATGGCTCACAAGACGCTGATCTGCACACGTTAATTGCACAAAGTACCACCTTGCATGGCAATTTGGCCGCTGAAGGTTTTGTGAAAATGGATGGCGCCATTATTGGCAATATAAACCTCAACGGCACATTAACGGTGGGTGAAAGCGGCCACGTGACAGGTGACATTCACTGCACTGAGCTGGTTTTGTTTGGCAAGGTTGAAGGCAATATTTTTGCGCAGGCGCTTCATTTAAAACCTTGTGCTCGCGTTCTAGGTGATATTGACACCAAAACCCTTCAAATTGAGCCAGGAGCCAATTATCAAGGCACTGTCAAAATGCGTGAGTTTGATTAAACTTTGTTACGTTATGCAGTTTGCAATCTGCAATCTGTATGCGAGCGGATGATTTTAATGCCCAACAAAAAAGCCACTAATGTGGCTTTTTTGTTGGGCTCGGACAAGTTTTTAAGTTTGCCATGATCAATCATTCGCTCAAATATTGACTCAATAATTTCGCTCAGTTGCCGTTAAAAAAGACAGCACATGCTGGGGCAACCAATCGAGGCGCGTGCGGGTTTTACCGTGCATAAAGCCAACATGACCGCCTTTGTGCGTGTATTTAAGCGTTACTTTTGCACTTACCTCATCCGCGCTTGCAAGGCTTTGCGCTGGCACAAATGGGTCATTCAAACTGTTTAACACCAAGGTTCTGGTCTCAATCGCACTTAAAAACTGCTTGGATGAGGCGCGAGCCCAGTAATCATGCGCATTCAGATAGCCATGAATCGGCGCTGTAACCGCATCATCAAGCTCATTAAAATTGCGCGCAGCACGCACCAGTTGCGTGTTAATTGGGGCATCGGGAAAGTCAATTTTTTTCTGCAAAGCCTTTTTTTTGAGCGTGCGCAAAAAGTTACGCATATAAACCATTTGATTAAAGCCGCTGGCAAGCGCAACCGAGCCTGCTTTTAAACTGTGCGGCGAACAAATGGCTGCGGCACTTTGAACCATACGTTCTGCGGCGCTGCCTTGCTCGCCAAGCCATTTAAGCAGGGCATTGCCACCAAGAGACACCCCAACTGCGTGGCGGCGCGTATGTGGATAATGCCTGGCGATTTTAGTTAAGATCCAGTCAATTTCCGCGCTAAAACCAGAATGGTAAAAACAAGGCTGGCGGTTCATTTCGCCGCTGCATGAGCGCCAATGTATCACCACGCCGCTCATATTTTGTGCCACGCATTCATTCATCATGGTTTTACAATACGTGCTGCGGCTTGAGCCCTCCAAACCATGAAACATCACAACCAAACGCTGATTGGGCAGGTGAATCCGGTCAAAGTTCACCCAATCAACATCCACAAAATCATCGTCTGGCGTTTGCCAGCGCTCTCGATGATAAGCAGGCAAAGGCACTTGCATGAAGGCCGGTAAAATCGTTTGGATGTGCGGGCCAAATGCCCACCAAGGGTTTTGATGTGGTTCAGTCATAATTTTATTGAGTGGATATGCGGCATACGCGCATGAGTTCGGTTTCAAGTTCAGCTGCAATCGCTGGGGTGGCCAGTTTTTCTGAGTTCAGCACAAAAATATCTTCCAGCCTCTCGCCCAAGGTTACAATCCGCGCACTAATGAGCTCAATGCCCATCTGCCTCAAAATATAAGCAATGCTGTACAAAACGCCCGAGCGGTCTGTTGCGGTGAGTTTGAGTACATATTCGCTCGCGCTCACTGGCTGCAGTGACATGCTGGGTACAATCGGAAAATTCCTTGAGCGCGCAGTCAGTCTGCCAAGATTTGGGGCGCGTAAGGGCGGCGGGGTTTTAAGGCTGGCGGTTAACTCGCTTGTGAGTTTTTTGATATACGCCTCATCTGCCACAAGGCCTTCAGGCAATGTGATTTGAAACGTATCCAAAGCCATGCCGTTCTTTGTGGTGTAAATTTGCGCGTCAAAAACTGAGGCTTGACGTTTTTGAAAAAAAGCACACAAATGGGCAAACAAGTCATTTTCATCTTTGATGTAAATCATGACCTGCAAACTGCGCTGATCATCAAGCGATTGCGCAGCGCCAAAGGCTTGCTGTTCGTGACTCAAAATATGGGTGGCATGCCATGCAATGACCGATTCGGCATGGCGCAAAAAATAACCCGCATCAAAGTCATGCCAAAGACTTTGTACGCAGGCATGCAGCTGCGGCTCAATTTTTTTGAGCGCCGCAGACTGACGCGACTCAATTCGATTGGCAGCCGGCGCAAGTTTTTTGTCCTCAAAAGCATACAGCGCCAGATGATACAGCTCGCTGAGCAGCTTGTCTTTCCAAGCATTCCAAACTTTGGGGCTGGTGCCACGAATATCCGCCACCGTAAGTAAATAAAGCGCTTGCAGATGCCTTTTACTGCCAACAATCTGTACAAACCGCGCAATCGCTTTGTCATCCGACAAATCTTCTTTTTGCGCAAAGGTTGACATGGTCAAATGCTGGCGAACCAAAAAAACCACGAGCTTTGTGTCCGCTGTATTTAAGTGGTGGTTTTTGGCAAACTTGGCCACGCAAAGGGCGCCCAAGTCCGAATGATCGCCGCCTTGACCTTTGGCAATATCATGAAACAGGCCGGCAATATACAGCAACCAAGGCTGATGAAACTCAGCCATCACTTGGTTGGCCAATTCATGCTGACTCATGTGCTCTGGTAACGTAAAGCGGCGCAGATTGCGCACGACCGTTAAAATATGCTGGTCAACCGTGTAAATATGAAACAAGTCGTGTTGCATTTGACCGATGATTTTACGAAATTCTGGTAAATAGCGCCCCAAAACCCCAGTTTGGTTCATCGCACGAATGGCGTGAGTAATGCCACTTTCAAGTTTTAAAATACGCAAAAATTTGGCTTGATTGTCTGGGTCACGTCGAAATTGAGGGGTAATCGCATTGCGAGACTTTAAGATTGCATCCCAAAGCTTGGCAGAAAATCCGGTAATTCCAGGGGTTTTCCCGTGGATATAAAACACATCCAGCAACAAAGACGGCTGCTCAACAAAGGCACGCTCATCCACAATATCCAACAAATGATTCACTTCAACAAATTGCGGAAAGCCTTTGATTTTATTGGGCAAAGCATCGATTGATGCGGGTGAGAAATACAGCTCGATTTTTTGTAAAAACAACGTGAATTGCTGATAAATGGCACGCGCAGATAAATAATAACGCTGCATCAACAGCTCGCTGCCGCGTTTATTAGGCGCGTCTTTAAAGCCAAAATTTTGCGCAAGGCCCGTTTGCAAATCAAACACAATTCGGTTTTCTGCACGCTTGCTGATGATGTGCAAATGCGCGCGAATGGCGAGCAACCAACGCTCACTTCTTTCGATTAAACCCAATTGGCTGCGCGTGAGCCAACGATTGGCTTGTAACTCAGACCAGTTGTTGCCCAAACCTGCGGCCTTGCTTAGCCAAACAATTAAATGCAAATCACGCAAACCGCCAGGACTTTCTTTGCAGTTGGGCTCCAAACTATAAGGCGTGTCATCAAAGCGCATGTGCCTTGCGCGCATTTCAGCGACTTTTGCACGCCAAAACACAGGCACATCCAAGGTTTGTCGAAACTGCAAATGGAAAATATCAAAGACGGGAAGGGCGCCGATTAAAAAGCGGGCTTCAAGCAGCGAGGTTTGCGTGGCCAAGTCGTCAAGGCTGTCAGACAGCGCTTGATTGATGGTGCGCACGCTGTGACTGATGGTCAGGCCAAAATCCCATGAAGCCGTTACCCAATGTTCAATTGCCGTATCAATGCAAACGCGCTGCGCATCGGTTAAGTCAGAGGCGAGCAGAACCAGCAGGTCAATGTCCGAGTTGGGCAAAAGCTCCGCCCGCCCATAACCGCCAACCGCAACCAAACAAACCTTTAGGAGCAGATCGCTCGCAAGCGTGTTTTCAACTTGTTCAAGCCAAAGCTGCCCAACGTTTGAGTCAACCAACCGGGTCAAGTCTCGCGTGAGTTTACCCACCGATTTGATTGGATCGGCTTGACAGAACACCTGCAAAATCTCTGAGCGCTGCTGGTTGTAATTGGTTTTTGCATCCATGTTTAGAGTCCTTTGCGCGTGACCACTTTATGCGCAATCAAGCATGGCGCATCACGCGCAAAATTATGCCGAAGCTGCAATAAAATCAGGCAGCGCAGGATAGCCAGCAGATAAGGTCAACACCTCGTAACCAGTTGGGGTCACTAAAACGGTGTGTTCCCACTGTGCAGACAAACTGCGGTCTTTGGTTTTAACCGTCCAACCATCATTCATGGTGCGCAAATCGCGCTTGCCAGCATTAATCATCGGTTCAACCGTAAAAATCATGCCTGCTTTAAGTACCATGCCTTGACCACGAATCCCATAATGCAAGACTTGCGGGTCTTCATGAAACACTTGGCCAATGCCGTGACCACAATACTCACGCACCACCGACATGCTGTTTTTGTGCGCATGTTCGGCAATTGCCGCGCCAATATCGCCAAGCGTTGCGCCTTCTTTAATTTGCGCAATTCCCTTCCACATGCATTCATACGTAATGGCGCACAGGCGTTTGGCCATAATGGATGGCTCGCCAACAATAAACATACGCGAGGTGTCGCCAAAGTAGCCAGCTGGCGTAATGACGGTGACGTCGATGTTGGCAATATCGCCATTTTTGAGGATTTTTTCATCCGACGGCACGCCATGACAAATCACATCATTCACAGAAATGCAGCATGATTTGGGATAAGGCGGATAGCCAGGCGGCTGGTAGCCCAGCGTTGCCGGCACTGTTTTTTGAACATCGACCATGTAGTTGTGGCATAAGCGGTCAAGCTCACCTGTTGAAACGCCTGCCACCACGTGAGGTGTGATGTAATCGAGCAGTTCAGATGCCAAGCGGCACGCAATGCGCATGTGCGCAATATCGGTTTCGTTTTTAATGGTAACAGTCATAATTTTTGAGTGTGAAATGAAAAAAGCGATTGTACGCTACCCAGATGCAAATGGGCAGTGTTCGTATTGGGTAAAAGCGTCCAAATAGGGGTTGAGCCGTGGGTCAAGCAGGGCGGTGTTGGCTTTTGAACAAAAAACTTGCCACGGTCTGACCATGATCCGATGTTTCCTTTGAGCGGGTATGCAAGTGGTCGTTGAGGCAATAAACCTCACGCACTTTGGCTATTTGGTGGCGCGAGTTTGGGTGAAACTCCTCAGACACATAAATATGATCAAGCACTTCAAGCACACCATCGTGAATATAGCTATACGCCACATAACGTTGCGGATCGTTCTGAGTCTGAATACGCATGGCATCAAACAACTGAAAATCATAAAACGACTTGCCAAATCGACCCGCGCCCGCAATAATTTGAGTGGAAACCGCATGCGAATGGTCATTAAAATCGCCCGTCACAATGCAAGGCTCATGGTTTTTTTGCAGCAAGCCATTGAGATAACGCCGAATCCCAATCGCGTCGGCACTGCGTCGCATCAACGATCGGAATGTGGCCAGCGCCAAATCATTGGGGTTTGACTCATCCTCCGTTTCAAGGTAATCAGGGCGTTTGGATTTAAGGTGCAACCCCAAAACATGCAGCGGCACATCATTGGGTAATTTAACGGTAATGTGCGGCACAGCTCGGGTGATTTGATGCAACGGCTGCGTATAACCAGGCGGCGTAATTGAAAAATCTTGACCGTAATCTTCAACCCAAACAGCAGGGCACATGAGCGGCAGCCTAGTCGCAATCGCCACTTGCGGCACCAATCCATCTTTGGACGGCATCGAAACAGCATCTCGCGCCACCAGCGTTGCTTGGCGCATTGTGCGGCTCGTAGACAATACATCCTGCAGCGCACCCGCATGAAACACCTCTTCAAAGACGATAATATCCGCGTTCATGCGATCAATTTGTTGTGCAATCCAATCGCGTTTGTTGGCGTACTCCTGCGCCGTATAAGGATCGGCGTTTGGGTAATATTGAAAACCTGCGTTGGCAAGGTTGCGTAAATTAAACGTGCCCACTTTCAGACCAACATCAAACGGCTCAGACAAATCAAATTGATTGCGCATAAAAACACCCCCAAAAAACGTTAAAAATCGTCCAAAAATCAATCAAAATCCAACGCACTTGGCGCAGATTTTTGACTGGCCGTGTAACCCATCAATTTCGAGATGTGATGTGCTGCGTCTTGCAGCAAAGGCACCCAAGCCTCTTGCACACGATCAGCTGGTGCAGAAATTGACAAGCCCGCCACCATTTGGTGGCTGTCATCAAAAATCCCCGCCGCCATGCAAGACACGCCCATTTCAAGCTCTTCACGGTCACGCGAATAGTGATGCAAATGCACCCATTCCAGCTCTTTATTTAGCTTTTCAAGGGTCGATAAACTGTTTTTTGTTTGGGCTTTGAGCAGCGTGCGTGAGGCATAAGACAGCAGTGCGTTTTTATCAAATTGTGCCAAAAACAGTTTGCCCACAGAGGTTAAATGCAAAGGCGCTCGCCCACCAATCGCGCGCACCACCTGCATGCCAGAGTGCTCAGAATAAGCGCGCTCCACATAAATAATTTCATCTTCTTGGCGCACGGACAGGTTAATGGTTTGGCGGGTTTTTTGGTGCAAGATGCGCATAATTGGCAGCGCAACATCTCGAATATTGAGCCGCTCCTTAACCAAATTACCCAACTCCAAAAAACGCATGCCCAGCTGATATTGCCCAGTCGACGGGCGATCAATCATGCGCGCCAGCACCAAGTCATTCAAAATTCGGTGCGTGGTTGAAATATTCAAACCCGCCAAGTCGGCCAGTGTTTTAAGGCTCATCGACTGGTTGTGCGCGGCCAACACATTGAGCAGCGTATTGGCACGCTCCAGCACTTGAATCGCTGGGCGCAACATGGGCTCTGCGTGTAAATCGGCTTGAGTGGTGGTATTGGTCATATTTTAGTCAAAGGTTAGTAAAGTGCGCGTTCATAATATTTGAGTTGCTCCACAAGCCGCAGGTAAAAATCATACCGATTTTGGCTAATTTGGCCACAAGCCAGCGCGTCCAAAATAGGGCACTGCGGCTCATGAATGTGCGCACAATTGTTAAACTTACATTGCCCCAAAAAAGACACAAACTCAGGCATCGCGTGCTGGATTTGACTCAAAGAAAACTGCGCCATCCCAAACTGTTCAAACCCCGGTGAATCAATAATTTGGCTGTGCACGCCATCAAATGCGCAATCATGCAAGCGCGTAAAAGTCGTCGTGTGTTTGCCGCTATTGAGCACGCTTGAGATTTCACGTGTTTTAATCAACGCATCAGGAATCAGCGCATTGATTAACGAGGATTTGCCCATGCCGCTTTGCCCCATCAACAACGTGGTTTTCCCTGATAAATGCGGCACAATTTGCGCCTGCAACCCAGCCGCATCCTGCGTAGAGATTTCAATCACCTCGTAACCCAGTTTTGGGTAAGCCGCCATGGTTGCACGTGCGGCCTCAAGCTTATCCGTCACATCAATTTTATTCAAAATAATCAGCACCGGAATCTGTGCAACCCCAGCGCAAATAAGGGCTCGCCCCAAAAGCTCTTCTGAAAAAGCAGGCTCTGTCGCACAAACAATTGCCACTTGATTGATATTGGCCGCCAGATTTTTTTGCTTATTAAACTCAGAACGGTAAAACATATTGGTGCGCTCAACCACCTTTTCAATCGCGCCTTGGTTGACCGAACCTGTGGTAACCAGCACCACATCACCAACCGCATAGCCATGTTTTTTGCCTCGCGCCACCAAAGATATAAAAGGCGGCGCGTCTTGATCCGTACGCGCATCCAGCGGCAGCGCCAAATATTGGTGGCCATAGTTGGCAATAATTCGAGCGATGATTTGAATGTTTTTTTGAAGATTCATGTGCGGATTTGTTTGAGTCATGGCGTACTTTGCATAATATGTTGAATCTGGGCGATGCGAATCATCGCAGGCGGATGCGAGTCATAAAACCGAGAATAGAGCGCATCGGTTTCTACAAAACGCGCATTTTCTTGATACATCCGCACCAGCGCGTCAATCAAGTCCTGCCCATTGCTGTTTTGCACCGCAAAAGCATCCGCCTCAAACTCATCACGCCTTGAGGCTTGCGCCATCAGCGGCGTGATAAAAAATGAGAATATGGGCAAAATCAAACCAAACAAAGCCAAACAAGTCGCCACAAAATGCTCAGGCGTGACAAGCAGCAATGCCAACAAATCAGGCTCATCGCTACCAACCAATCCCAAATAAAACCAAGCCTGCTTGGACAAAAAACCGAGCAACATAAACACCAGTAAACTGACAGGCAACACCAACGCCAATCTTTTCAGAATGTGTTTATGGTGAAAATGCCCCAGTTCATGCGCCAAAACTGCTTCAATTTGCACATCATTTAATTGGGTCAGCAACGTGTCAAAAAACACAATCCGTTTGTTCGCACCAAACCCCGTAAAGTAGGCATTTCCATGCGCAGAGCGGCGCGAACCATCCATCACAAACATGCCGCTGCTCTTAAAACCGCATCGTTTGAGCAGCTGATTTAAGCGAATTTTTAATTTGCCTGACTCAAGCGGCTTAAATTGATTAAACAACGGCGCAATCACCGTTGGATACAACCAAAGCATCAAAATATTGAGCCCCACAAACAGCGCCCACGCCCAAAACCACCAAAAATCAGGCTGCTGCTGAATAAACAACAAAATAGCGTACAACAGCGGCACGCCAACGACAAGGCTGAGCACGGTGCTTGTAAGCAAATCAGACAGCCAGAGCTTTTTGCTCATTTTATTAAAGCCAAATTTTCGCTCAACGCGGAACAGTGAAAGATATTCAAGCGGCAGATTGAGCATGCCATTAAGGAGAGAAAACAGCACCATTAAAATCAGGCCAAAGTACAACGGATCTTGCGACAACATCAGCGAGTATTTAATCAGTAGACTAAAACCGCCGCCCAAACTCCAAAACAGCACCAAAAAAACATCCACGCACAGTTCTTTGCGCGCCATTTGCAATTTTGCCAACGCGTAATCGGCGGCATTTTGGTGTTCGTCTAATGAAATTTGATGGGAGAAGGCAGCGGGAACTTGCGTGCGGTGCGCAAAAATATGCTGAATCTGGCGGGAAGACAAATACCACTTTACGGTAAAATACGCCAGCAAAGCGACAACCAGTAAAGCAGACATTGCAAATTGAGGGGTTTGTAAAGAAGTAAACATATTGCAATTTCTCAGATTATGAAATAAAAAACAAGGACACATTATGACAGAAAACACACACACGCGCGACGACAACCGCCTCATCTGGCTGGACATGGAGATGACTGGACTCAACCCATTGACCGACAAAATCCTTGAGCTTGCGATTGTCATCACAGACGCCGATTTAAACACCATTGCTCAAGCACCGATTTGGGTCGTCCATCAAACCGACGAAACCTTGGCAAAGATGGATGATTGGAATCAAAAAACCCACGGCGGCTCGGGTTTAATCGCGCGGGTAAAAGCGTCGACGTTAGATGAAGCACAGGTTCAAGCGCAGGCTTTGGCATTTATAAAAACCTATATCGGCGCAGGAAAATCCCCCATGTGCGGCAACTCAATTGGCCAAGACCGCCGATTCATGGCGCAACACATGCCGCAACTCGAGCAACATTTTCACTACCGCAACATCGATGTATCAACCCTAAAAGAACTTGCGCGCCGCTGGCATCCTGCGGTTTATGAGGGCTTTAAAAAGAAAACGCTGCACACCGCGCTGGCCGACGTGCATGAGTCGATAGAAGAGCTCAAGCATTATCGTGCGCAGCTCTTTATCAAGTAAGCTGCGTTACAAAAGTGGCACGCACCAAAGCCACGTGCTTTTACGAAAAATAAAACGGCGCAAAATGCGCCGTTTTATTTCGTAGATGAAGCTGTGTTTTTAATTCGCCATTCAAAAGCCCGATGACCACGATTAAGCAGGCTTGACTTTTAGTGCAATGCCTGAACGCTTGCCGAATCAATGCTCGGATCAAACAAGTCATGGACTTGTGCGGCAGAAAAACGGTAGTTTTGGCCACAAAAATCGCACGACACATTCAGTTCAAGCTGCTCATCAATCATCGAAAACGCCTCATCAGCGCCCAGCATGGTCAGCATATTGGTCACTTTTGCGGGCGAACAGGTACAAGCAAACGTCACGTCATCCGTGGTGTGCACGTCAATTGGGTGCTCCCAAAACAAACGGTGCATTAATGTCTCAGCACTTTGCTCAAGCAACTCAACCGCACCCAATGTGCGCGCAATTGGCAAAAAATCCTCCCACGTATGTTCAAATTCAACATTCAAACCGCCGCCATGATTGGGCAAACGCTGCAACAAAAAGCCCGCCGCATTCTCGTGGTTGGCCGCCAGTTGAATCTCAGTTTCAAGTTGCTCAGAGTTGTTCATGTAATGTTCAAGCACCTGCGCCATGTTCTCACCAATCAGCGGCACAATACTTTGATACGGTTGTTGACCTTCTTGGCGGTGGTTCGGGTCAAGCGTAATCGCAAATTTACCCGCCTGATTCACATTCACCAGCGCGGCCAAATCCATCGAATCGTCAACTTGTGCGTCATCGCGTAATTTTGCAGTGGCGCGCATCGTTAAATCCGCGCGACACTCAGCCACCAAAAGCTGCACAGGCCCATCGCCTTGAATTTGCATAATCAGACTGCCATCAAATTTGAGATTGGCCGAAAGCAGGGCGCTGGCCGCCACCATCTCACCCAACAGCTTTTCAACCGCAGCAGGGTAGCGTTTGTGCGCACGAATATCGCGCCACGTGTTGGGTAAATGTACAATTTCGCCTTTGACAGGCGCATTTTTAAACAAAAAGCGGTGTAAAGTGTCGCTCATAAAATTTTATCCTTAAGTTAAGGCGCGCATTTTACGCGATTTTTGCTTTTTTGTTTTCCGCAACCTGCATTTTGCAGGTGCGGATTTTTAGAAAAATGACCAAACAACTAAATTTACCAAAAGGAGTATCCGTGCAACGCTGGGTTATATTTTGCAAAGTCATCGACAATTGGGGCGACATCGGCGTGAGCTGGCGGCTCGCGCGCCAGCTCGCACACGAATATCCATGCGCCGTCGACTTATGGCTCGACGACTTGTCCGCGCTGTCTTTTATTTGGCCAGATGCCGCACCAACCGCATTGGCGCAAACCATTGAAGGCGTCACCATTCACCATTGGCAGCAAGACACGCAATGGCACGCCCAACCAGCGCCCAGCGTCTTGATTGAGGCATTTTCATGCGATGCACCAAGCGCATACATTGCGCACGCCCACCAGCAGAACCCGCAATTTAAATGGCTAAGCTTGGACTATTTAAGCTCACAACCTTGGGTTGAGGGCGTTCATTTGCTCAACTCGCCCCAACCAAATGGTTTGAACAAAGTCTTTTTCTTCCCTGGTTTTACCCATAAAACAGGCGGTCTTTTGCGTGAAAAAACCAGCAGCACCGCTGACATCCAATTTTACTCAGACCAAGAACATGGATTAAAAATCAGCCTGTTCGGCTACGACGACATGCCTTTGCTCAAATGGCTGCCATTACTCAACACACACCAAACCCCCGTTCAATTAAATGTCACCAGCGGCAAAGCGCAGCGCGCCGTACAACAAGCGTGCCTGCAACTTGGCCTGCAGGCTGGACAAAATCAGTCTTTGCACATTCAGTACTTGCCCATGCTCAAGCAAACCAGCTTTGACGCATTGCTGCAGCAGAGCGATTTAAATTTTGTGCGTGGCGAAGACTCATTGGTGCGCGCCATCTGGGCGGAAAAACCATTTACGTGGCATATCTACCCGCAAGACGACGGCGCGCACTGGGATAAATTACGTGCTTTTTCCAGCACATGGACACAGACGTTTCCCGCACAATTGCAAAATGTGTACTTAAACTGGCAACTTGCCTGGAACGGTGCGCAAACCGTTCATTTTGAAACCGCTTGGCTGGACTTTGTCAATCAATCAAAAAACCTAACCCACGCAAGCGCGGCAGCTGCGCAAATTTTGCGTGAGCAGCCCGATTTGGCCGCCCAATTATGGGAATGGGCGATATAAATCAGTTTTGTGCTGGCAAAAAGCACACATATTGCGCTATAATTCGCCGCTATGTTTTTCCAATTAATTTTTAGAAAAGAATCTTTATGAAAAGTGCACAAGAACTCCGCGTTGGCAACGTCTTTATGATGGACGGCTCAGCAAAAGTTGTTTTAAAGTCAGAATACAGCCGCTCAGGTCGTTCAGGCTCAATCATTAAAATGAAAATGAAAGATTTATTAACTGGCGCACCAGCCGAAACGGTTTACCGCGCAGATGATAAATTTGACGTCGTTGTCTTGGACAAAAAGAAAGTAACCTATTCTTACTTTGGCGATCCAATGTACGTCTTCATGGACGAAGAATACAACCAGTACGAAATCGAAGCCGAAAGCATGGGCGACGCATTAAATTACCTAGAAGATGGCATGGTTTGCGACGTGGTTTTTTACCAAGAACGTCCAATTTCTGTCGAGTTAGAAACCACCATTGTGCGCACGGTTGATTACACAGAACCAGCAGTCAAAGGCGATACATCATCTGGCCGCGTATTAAAAGCCGCCAAATTAACCACTGGCTATGAAATCCAAGTGCCATTGTTTGTAGACGCTGGCGACAAAATCGAAATCGATACCCGCACCAATGAATACCGCTCACGCGTGAAGTAATCTTCATTTTTGGTCAAATAAAAAGCATTCCCAGTTTATTTTGGGAATGCTTTTTTGTTTGCCGATTACCGATTACCGATTACCAACCGTCAAGTGCCAATAAAATAAAGCGCCAGTTCAAACTTTAAGCGCGGTGCGCTCAAAGAAAGAAGCCCCTAAAAATAGCCGATTGCAAAATCCACGCCAGATTTTTAACAACCCGTTACGCCAAAAAATCAGGCAAAGTCGCTTTGATTTTGGCCACTTTGGGCGCAATCACCGCTTGGCAATAGCCTTGATAAGGATGCCGCTCAAAATAATGTTGATGCTCGTCCTCCGCCCGCGTGTAGTGACAAACCTGCAAAACATCCGTCACAATTGGCGCAGTAAAATCCGCAGCGATTTGCGCAATAAACTCAGTTGCAGCAAGCATTTGAGCGGGCGAATGCCAATAAACAACCGAGCGGTATTGCGAGCCAACATCCGCGCCTTGCCGATCGCGAGTAGTCGGATTGTGCATCATAAAAAACACCTGTAATAATTGGCGATACGAAATGATTTGCGGGTCAAATAAAAAATGCACCACTTCAACCAAACCCGTTTGCCCACCACAAACATCCTGATAATTGGCATAAGGGGAGGGCGAGCCCGCATAGCCCACTTCCAACTGCAACACGCCTTTGATATTGGAAAAAGCAGACTCCGTACACCAAAAGCAGCCGCCGCCCAGTGTTGCATACTCAAGATTGGGGGTAAAAAAACGAGCAATGGATTTATTTTCAGACATTCAAACCTCCAATAAAAATTATAAAACTTTAGGCTGATTGCTGACACGGTTTTGCGTAACCTCGCTCAAGTGCTGTGGAAAATGCTGGGTCAACGCTTGCCCCAAACTTTCAACCAAATGAGCCAAACCTTGCGCCAATGTCTCACCATGCACCGAGGCATTTAAATCCCGCACCCATAAATCCCACTGCGCTTGGGGAATCACATCAGCCAAGCCACGATCCGCCACCAACTCAACGCGTCGCTCTGCCACCAAAAAATAGATTAAAACGCCATTATTTTGTGGCGTATCCCACACCTGCATTTTACTAAAAACCCGCCACGCACGATCACGTGGCACGATGCGCCGCGCCAAATAAGCAAATGGCAAACGCGTTTCAAAAGCAATCGCAATCTCTCCCGTATGCGCCATTTCCGAGCGTTCAATTAAATCAGCCAAATGCGCTTGCGCATCGCTGGGCAATAAACGCCGTGTTTCCCAAGAACCCGTGGTGTAATGGCGGACAAAACGCCGCACATACTGTAGCCATGAGCTGTGTAAAGGTTCAAAATATTTCATTACCAATCTCCTCCTGCACCACCGCCACCAGCATCTCCGCCGCCGCCAGAACCTGACCAGCCACCAGAACCGCCACCATTGCCGCCGCCAAAGCCACCCGCACCAAAAATTGAGCCGAACACAATATCACTGCTGCGCTGGCGTGCATTTGAATCCGCGCCCAAACGACTGCGCCGCTGCGTGGCCAATTGCGTGTATTGTTTGCCAAACACAAAAATGGCGCACAACACAATCAACCCAATCATCAGGGCGATGAAGCCTGCGCCCATATTCAGCGACACAAAAGAAGCCACAAACCCACCCACAGGCGCAGCAATCCAGCGACTGGTACTGCGTGCGATAAGCGAGCCAATCGCAATCGCAGTGAACGTAAGAACAAAAAGCGATGTAAATAAATCTGAGCCACTTTGTTGATGCCAATCGTTTTGCGGGGCAGGGAGCGCCTCACCCAGAATCAGTTTGAAAACTTGACTCGTGGCAGCATCAAGCCCAACATAAAACTGGCCTGCGGCAAACGCAGGCTTCATTTGCTCCATCACAATTCGCTTGGCCGCCAAATCAGGAATTGCGCCCTCCAGCGCACGCATCACATAAATATGCATTTTCCGATCATTTTTGGCAACCACAATTAAAACCCCATCGCCAATGCCTTGGCGCCCGAGTTTATAAGTGTTTGCAGCGCGATGGGCATAATCAAAAATATCCTCTGGCCCCGTTGTTTCAACCATCAAAACACCCACTTGGCTGCCACTTTTAACCTCAAATTCTTTGAGTTTTGCCTCCAGTTGCGCAAGCTCGGTAGCGCTTAATGTGTGCGTCAAATCATTGGCCAAAGCGCGTAAAGGCGGCACAGCTTGGAGTTCTTGGGCGAAAATCTGCGCGCCAAAAATGGTTAAAAAAGCACACATTAGTAGGCGAGCTGTTTTTAAACCAAGGCATTTAAGCCATAAATTAAGGTGCATCTCATTGCTCCTATAACAATTGTGCGATTGACATCACACAAATAAAACATGCCTGAAAGGCGTAGAGCAGGGCGCTCGTATCAAATCAAAACAAATCATGGCGAGCCATGCAAAATCACAATCAGCGAAATTAAACACTTTTATCATTATTTAACGGCACTTGACCACATTTGATGCAATTTTTGACGTTATTTGTGGCGATTGGTAAAAACAACCAAAATGACTAAAAAACAAAGGCGAGCCTTTGTTTTTTTAGTCAAATTAAATTACTTCTTGTTAAAATCCACCTCAGGCGCTTCACTAATTTCAGCCTCATTGGCCACACTGAAGTTGGCTTTGACCTGATAACCCATCATTTTAGCGGTTAGGTTATTTGGGAACGTGCGCAGCGTTGAATTGTATTGAGAAACCGAAGCAATGTAACCGTTTCTGGCTATTGCAATTCGATTCTCCGTCCCTTCAAGCTGCGTGCGCACATCTTGAAAGGCTTGGTTTGACTTTAAGTTTGGATAGTTCTCAGAGACAACCAACAGGCGCGACAAAGAGCCTTGCAACTGATTTTGCGCCGCAATGAACTTTTCAAACGCGACAGGGTCATTCACCAATTCAGGCGTCGCTTTAATCCCACCAACTGAAGCGCGCGCAGCAGTGATTTCGGTCAAAACGCCTTTTTCAAAATTAGCTTCCGCTTGAGCGGTTTTAACAATATTGGGAATCAAGCTGGCGCGGCGCTGATATTGATTCAAAACCTCAGACCACTTGGCCTTGACATTTTCATCTTGGGTTTGCATGGTATTGTAACCGCAGCCGCTGAGCAATAAAGTCGCAGCAGTTGTAAAAAGCATGATTGTTTTTTTCATATGATTCCTCGAATGGTTTGGGTTTGTTTGGTGATACGACCGCACAACTTGCTATAATTTGCCACAAATTGGCTTGCTTAGAAATGCGCAGGCGCAGTATAAAGCATTTTTAATTCGCGTTCTTTTACGCAGTGGGTTTTCAGTTATTTTCGGAGCATTTAAAAAGATGCGGGATGATGCACTTATAAAATTTAACATAATATAAATTATACGAACTTTACTGTGTGTAAAGATTGCGCTGGTTTTAAGACTTGCGCACATTTGTAAAGCCTCTTAAATCTTTTATAAGGCAAGTTTCATGCCAACAAAGCGATACGTACTACTAAAAAACACCTGAAAATGTCAGGTGTTTTTTGGATGATTACCCAATCTAAAACTAAGGTTTAATACTATAAAATGCACGTTTGCCTGGATAGCTGGCCGTTTCGCCCAAAGCTTCTTCAATTCGCAGTAATTGATTGTACTTGGCAACGCGGTCTGAGCGCGACAATGAGCCCGTTTTGATTTGCAGCGCATTGCAGCCAACCGCAATATCTGCAATGGTTGAATCTTCCGTTTCGCCCGAACGGTGGCTAATCACCGCTGTATAACCAGCACGTTTGGCCATTTCGATGGCCGCAAAGGTTTCAGTCAGCGTGCCAATTTGATTGATTTTAATCAAAATTGAGTTGGCGATGCCTTTGTCAATACCTTCACGCAAAATTTTGGTGTTGGTTACAAATAAATCATCACCGACGATTTGGACTTTTTTACCCAAAATATCGGTTAAATACTTCCAGCCATCCCAATCGCCTTCAGCCATGCCGTCTTCAATTGAAATAATTGGGAACTTTTCAACCAAATTGGCCAAGTAATCTGCCATTTCTTTGCTGCTCAAACTTAAATTCTCGCCTGGCAACTCGTATTTACCATTTTTATAAAACTCGGACGCAGCACAGTCCAATCCCAATAAAATTTGCTCACCGATGGTGTAACCTGCGGCCTCAACCGCCTGAATCACGGTGTTTAAGCACTCTTCGTTGGATTGAAAGTTTGGTGCAAAACCGCCCTCATCGCCGACCGCCGTATTCATGCCTTTGTCGTGCAAGATTTTTTTGAGCGCATGGAAAATTTCAGCACCTGCGCGCAATGCTTCGCGGAACGTATCAAAACCCGCTGGAATCACCATAAATTCTTGAAACTCTAAATTATTGTCTGCATGCGCCCCGCCGTTAACGATGTTCATCATTGGCACAGGCAATTCCATCGCGCCAGAGCCTCCAAAATAGCGGTACAGCGGCAAACCGACCTCTTGCGCTGATGCACGGGCAACCGCCATTGATACAGCCAATAACGCATTGGCGCCAAGGTTTGATTTGTTTTCAGAACCATCTAATTCGAGCAACGTTCGGTCAATATGCGCCTGTTCGGTTGATTCCATGCCAAGAATTGTGTCCGCAATAACCGTATTAATGTGGTTCACCGCTTTTAAAACGCCCTTACCCAAATAGCGGCTTTTATCGCCATCGCGCAGCTCAATCGCCTCGCGTGAGCCAGTGGATGCGCCAGAAGGTACAGCCGCACGAGCGGTTGCGCCAGACTCTAACAAGACCTCGCATTCAACAGTTGGGTTGCCACGCGAATCTAATATTTCGCGGCCAATAATATCAATAATTGCACTCATTTCATCTCCTTGGTTATCAAACAAACGCTGCCGCATCAAGCAATGCTCAAGCAAGCAACGTACGATTTTAAATTAAAATGGCGATTTTACACGCCCTGAACAATCACAAAATCAACGGTTGCTGCGCCCTCTCGCGCTGAACGAGCTGCCGTATAAGTTGCTGAATCATAAAAAGCATGCGCCTTTTCAAGCGAAGCGAACTTCAAAATAACCGTTCGTGGATGGCATGCGCCCTCCAAAACGGCCTGCTCACCACCGCGCACCAAAACTTCAGCACCGTGCTGGGCAATCGCTTGGCTGGACAATGCTCGGTATTGCTCGTACTGCTGCACATCGCTTACATTGACGTGAAGAATTGCATAAGCGGATTGGCTCATATTAGCTTCCTTGTTGTCGTTGCGCGTATTCAACTGCATTGCGCTGTTTTTGTAAATCGGCTTGTGACAGACCCACGCTGTTTTGAATTGCCTGAATCATTGCGCGTGCAAAGTCTGCATCTAGTGTGTCTTGCACGGATACATCGGCCCTGTTGTAATCAAATATATTTTTTTGCAACCAAGGGTTAAACGCTTTTGTATCCAAGCTTTGCGCGTCATCTAAAAAAACCTGCGAGGTTGGGACAACCACACGCACGGGTTTGGTGGCGCTTGGATTTGTGACATAAAAACAGTGCAAACGCAACGAACAAACCGATAGACGCATTTTGAACGAATTTCACGGGCATCTTTTTTACCACGTATTAAAATTGTTCTCTAAAAACTCGCCCTGCGCTTTGGTTGCAACATCCAGCGCTTTGAGCGTGACCAACAATTCCTTCATGCGCGATAAAGGTACGGCATTCGGGCCATCAGACCAAGCTTCATTTGGGTTTGGGTGCGTCTCTAAAAACAAACCTGCAATCCCAACCGCTACAGCTGCACGCGCCAAGACAGGCACAAACTCACGCTGGCCGCCGCTGGTTGTGCCCTGCCCACCTGGTAATTGCACAGAATGTGTGGCATCGAATACGACGGGCGCATTGGCTTCACGCATAATTGCCAAACTGCGCATGTCTGATACCAAATTATTGTAACCAAAACTCACGCCGCGCTCGCATGCCAAAAAGTTATCTTCTTCCAAACCCAACTCGCGCGCTGCGCTGCGGGCTTTTTCAATCACATTTTTCATGTCTGATGGCGCTAAAAACTGACCTTTTTTGATATTAACCGGCTTACCGCATTGCGCAACTGCGCGAATAAAATCGGTTTGCCGACACAAGAAAGCGGGCGTTTGCATCACATCTACCACGCTGGCAACTTCTTTTAAATGCTCGATTTCATGTACATCCGTTAGAATGGGCACGCCAATTTGACGGCGCACTTCATCCAATATTTTTAAGCCAGAGTCAATGCCGACCCCACGTTTTGTATTGCCTGACGAACGATTGGCTTTGTCAAAAGAGCCTTTGTAAATCAATGGAATGCCTAACGAGCTCGTGATCTCTTTGAGGGTTCCCGCCACTTCAATTGACATTTCAAGCGACTCAATCGAGCATGTGCCAGCAATCAAAAAAAGCGGCTTATCTAAGCCAATGTCAAAGTTTGCGATGCGCATTTTATGTCCTTTTTAAAAACGAAAAATGGCGGTTTGCACCGCCGATTTTGCAACTACTTACGTTTGCTATGACCAATCATAAACCACAAAAAACCAACGATTCCTACAGCGAACGCGAGGCTACTTAGCCCAAGCACCATTTTATATGTCATGCTTAACGATTGCCATAATTCCATCATGTGAATACTCCCTAAAGGTTCTTTTGGGCCAAAGCGGCTTGTACAAATGCAATAAACAGCGGATGCCCGTCGCGAGGGGTCGAGGTAAACTCTGGGTGAAACTGCACGCCCATAAACCATGGATGCTCAGACGCTTGTAGCTCCATCATTTCAGGCAACTGCTCGGTTGGCGTGCGCGCTGAAATAATCAAGCCCGCTTGCTCTAATTGATCCACATACTGGGTATTGACTTCATAACGATGGCGATGGCGCTCAGTGACAGTGGCGCCATAAATTGATTGAGCACGTGTCCCCTCTTTGACAGGACATGATTGTGCGCCAAGGCGCATCGTGCCGCCCAAATCTGAACCTTCGTCGCGCTTTTGCAGGGCCCCATCTTTGCCCATCCACTCAGAAATCAATGCAACCACGGGTTGTGTTGCGTTGGTATCAAACTCCGTGCTGTTGGCCAGCGGCAACCCCGCCACATGACGCGCATACTCAATAACCGCCAATTGCATGCCCAAGCAAATACCAAGGTAAGGGATTTTGTTCTCGCGGGCGTATTGAATCGCACGGATTTTGCCTTCAGTGCCACGCTTGCCAAAGCCACCAGGGACTAAAATCGCATCGAGTTGCGATAATTTATTAACGATTTCCTCTTCGTGGCCCTCAAACTCTTCGGAGTCAATAAACTCAAGTTTGACCTTGGTTTGGGTATAAATACCTGCATGACGCATGGCCTCAATTAATGATTTATACGACTCGGTCAGCTCCATGTATTTGCCAACCATACCAATGGTGACTTCGTGCTGCGGATTTTGCAAAGCATCTACCAATCGGTCCCAAAGGTCTAAGTTTGCCGGCGGCACATCCAGACGCAGCTCATCACAAATCACTTGGTCCAAACCTTGTTCAAACAACAAACGGGGGATTTTATAAATCGTATCAACGTCATAAACCGACACAACTGCGTTGACAGGAATATTAGAAAACATCGAGATTTTGGCGCATTCATCCTCAGGAATCGGACGGTCTGCGCGGCACAATAATGCGTGGGGAATGATGCCGATTTCACGTAGTTTTTGTACAGAATGTTGGGTAGGTTTGGTCTTAAGCTCACCAGCACCCGCCAAAAACGGTACCAAGGTTAGGTGAATAAATGCGGTATTGCCGCGCCCCATGCGCAAACTCATTTGACGCACAGACTCTAAAAAGGGCAAAGACTCTATGTCACCAACCGTGCCGCCGATTTCCACAATCGCCACATCCGTTTGGCCGTTATTTGATGCCGCAGCACCACGTTCAATAAAGTTTTGAATTTCATTGGTGATGTGTGGAATGACTTGAACGGTTTTGCCCAAATACTCGCCGCGACGCTCCTTGCGAAGGACTGACTCGTAAATTTGACCTGTTGTAAAGTTATTCGACTTGCGCATTTTGGCGCTAATAAAGCGCTCATAATGCCCCAAATCAAGATCAGTCTCAGCGCCGTCTTCGGTCACAAAAACCTCACCATGTTGCATCGGGCTCATGGTGCCAGGATCCACATTGATATAAGGGTCGAGTTTGAGCATGGTGACCTTTAAACCACGCGACTCTAACAAAGCCGCCAAGGATGCCGCAGCAATCCCTTTCCCCAAGGACGAGACAACCCCGCCTGTAACAAATACGTATTTAGTCATTTAAATCACCTGCATTAGAAAGTGAGATTATACATGCCAAGCGCCGATTTAACCACCTCCGAAATGATTAGGGCGCAAAAAAAACCGCTTGCTCGTCACAAACGGTTTTTGATTTTTTAAAAACAGTCCAACCCATCAAACATGAACCAGCGTTCCCTCAGGCTCGCCCATAATCATGCGTTTTAAAGAGCCTTCTTTCACGATTGAAAAAACCTTAATCGGCATTTTTTGATCACGGCACAGCGCAAATGCGGTTGCATCCATCACCTGCAGATTTTTACTAATGGCTTCATCAAAGCTAATGCTGTCATAACGTGTGGCGCTTGGGTCTTTTTTTGGATCAGCCGTATAAACCCCATCGACCTTTGTTGCTTTTAATACAATTTCAGCACCAACCTCAATCCCGCGCAAGGCCGCCGCAGTATCTGTCGTAAAGAATGGATTGCCAGTACCTGCGGCAAAAATAACAATCTTGCCCTCTTCAAGGTGGCGCATCGCACGCGGCCGAATATAAGGCTCAACCACTTGGTCAATGCGCAACGCAGATTGAACGCGTGCTTCAACGCCCGCTTGCTTCATTGCATCTTGCAGCGCCAGTGCATTCATAATTGTCGCCATCATGCCCATATAATCAGCCGTTGCTCTGTCCATGCCCGCAGTACTGCCGGTCATGCCGCGAAAAATATTGCCCCCACCAATCACAATGGCGATTTCAACCCCCAGCTCAGAGATTTCTTTGATTTCAGCAACCATGCGCTCAATCGTATTGCGATTGATGCCAAAAGCATCGTCACCCATCAGCGCTTCGCCCGATAATTTTAGTAATACCCGCTTGTACGCAGCCATGAAAATCTCCTTAAAATAAACCCAAAGCAGCAAGCCAAAACAAGATACTTAACCACAATGAGCGAGTGTTTTTGATAAAAATTGACTTCAACTGAATAAAACCTGTGCGAGTCTAGCACATTTATTTTGCGCTCAAAAAAAGCGGGCAATGCCCGCTTTTTTCAAAAACGCTTTATGATTGTTGCGCCGCTGCAACTTGCGCTGCAACTTCTGCTGCAAAATCATCAACTTTTTTCTCAATGCCTTCGCCAACCACAAACATAGAGAAACCAGCCACAACGGTGTTTTTCTCTTTGAGCATTTGTGCAACAGTTTGTTTGTCATTTTTAACAAAAGACTGATCAAACAAAGAAACCTCTTTCAAGAATTTTTGCACAGAGCCTTCAACCATCTTGGCTGCAATCTCTTCTGACTTGCCAGATTCAAGCGCTTTTGCTTTAGCAACGCTGCGCTCAGTTTCAATCAATTCTGCTGGCACTTGCGCAGATGACAACGCAACCGGCTTCATCGCTGCAATGTGCATTGCCACGTCTTTCGCGGCATTCTCATCACCTTTGTACTCAACCATGACACCAATTTTAGCGCCGTGCAAATAGTAAGCCAAATTGTTATCAGATGCGAAACGCGTGAAGCGGCGAACCGACATGTTCTCGCCAATTTTACCAATCAAATCGGCACGCGTTTGCTCAACGGTTTTACCATCAAGTTCAAGTGCAGACAAAGCGTCAACGTCCGCAGGATTCTTTTCTGCAACCAGACGTGCACAACCATTTGCCAAAGCCAAGAAATCATCATTTTTTGCAACAAAATCAGTTTCAGAATTGACTTCAACGATTGAGCCCACAGTGCCATTCACGTAAACAACCACAACGCCTTCAGCCGCAATACGCGATGCTGCTTTACCAGCTTTGCTACCTAATTTCACACGCAAAATTTCTTCTGCTTTGGCCATATCGCCAGCCGCTTCGGTTAAAGCGCGTTTGCATTCCATCATGGGCGCATCGGTTTTGCCGCGCAATTCAGAAACCATACCTGCTGTAATAACTGTCATTTTTAATCCTATATTTGGGTAATTCTTAAATTTAATTTAAAAAAAAGGGCATCTTAAACGCCCTTTTTTAAGCACGCTTGGCAATTAACTTGCGTCAGCAGGTGCTTCTGGTGCTGCGTCTTGGATGGCTTGAACAACTTCTTGAACCGCGTTTGCACGACCTTCAAGGATAGAGTCGGCCATGCCGCGAGCGTACAACAACACTGCGCGAGCTGAGTCATCGTTACCAGGAATCACGTAATCAACGCCACGTGGATCGTGGTTGGTATCAACCACAGAAATTACTGGAATACCCAAGTTTTTCGCTTCTAACAAAGCACCTTTATGGTAGCCAATGTCGATAACAAAAATGACATCTGGCACGCCAGTCATGTTTTTGATGCCGCCGATAGATTTTTGTAATTTATCAAATTCGCGCTTGAACAAAAGGCTGTCTTTTTTGCTCATTTTGTCAGCTTCGCCCGATTCAATTGACGCTTCCATGTCTTTCAAGCGTTTGATTGAGGTTTTTACTGTTTTAAAGTTCGTTAAAGTACCACCCAACCAGCGTTGGTTAACAAACGGCATGCCTGCGCGGGTTGCTTCTTCAGCAATGATTTCGCGCGCTTGGCGTTTCGTGCCAACAAACAAAACAGTACCGCGACGTGCAGATACTTTTTTTACAAATTCAGCCGCTTCGTGATACATCACGACGGTTTTTTCAAGATTGATGATGTGGATTTTGTTGCGGTGACCGTAGATAAACGGAGCCATTTTCGGGTTCCAGTAACGGGTTTGGTGACCAAAATGGCAACCAGCTTCAAGCATTTCGCGCATAGATACTAACATTGTAGAGCCTTTGTTTTTAAGGGTTTTGTCTTACGATTGCAGCGTGCGTATCTTTGATACACCCTTAAGCTGCCATCGTGCTATTTGTTTTAAGTGTTTTTTATGAAAATTATGGATTCACGACCTAAAACATCCGCGCATTATAGTGAACTTATATCGTTTTGTAAAGTCACAGCGCAGCCAAGTAACAAATATAGATTGCCAGAGTGATTCGGCAGCACTTAGATTCCGCTTTTATTGGAACGCAATGGGTTGAACTAGCTGGGTTTGAACTTTTGCACTAATGCGTTGAGCAGAACGCCGGTTGCTCAAGGTATTAGCAGTCGCTGCGGGTGCCAAAGCCTCATTGTTTGAGGTCGAATTTTGCGCGACTGGGCGATAAACGCTGTAATACAACAAGACGGTTCGCACATAATTTTGGGTCTCTTTATAAGGTGGAATTTGACGGTTGTATTTATAGACCGCGCCCTCGCCCGCGTTGTAGGCAGCAATAATTAAGTCTGTACGGCCTTTAAACATTCTGGACAAATCAGCCAAATAACGCACGCCCGCGTAGATATTGCGCTCAGGCACCATGAGTTGCGGCGCAGAAACACCGTAGCGCGCCCCAGTTGGCGGTATGACTTGCATCAAACCTTGGGCATTTTTGGGCGAGACCGCGCTTGGGTTAAAGCCAGATTCTGCCGCCATGATGGACTTAACCAAGTTTGGGTCAATGCCTGCGGCACGCGCATGCCGATGAATAATGGGCTCGTAGCGCGCCAAGCTTGAGTTGCGCAGCAACTTGTTTAAAACGGCTTGGGATGGTTGTGGAATTTTTATGCCATTGGGCAAACTCATTGGGTATGCGTTGACTTTGTAGGTCGATTTCACTGCATATTTACTCATGTCAGGCAACTTCGCCTGCATTTTAATCTCTGGAATGACCACACTCACATCGTCCGACAATGTCGGCGCATCGCTTTCGAAGACGCGGTATTTGTCCGTTAATTGTTCCAGCGCGTAATGCGGCACGCCCTGCTCATCAACGAACACGTATAAGCCTGCTGAAAACGCAGGCGTTGAACCGCCAATTGCAGCCAATGCCGCCAATGAAGTCAAACTATTTACTATTTTTTTCTTGCTAAAACGCACAGTCGCTCACATTCTTTAAAAAACATTTGGTTATTTATTAAGTTCGACATAATACACGTCGTTTTAATGCTTCGCCGCCAACTCAACACAATGGTTTTGAAAACGAGGTTTGTACACACCAGTCCAACACGCCAAAGCCATTTATTCATCGCTTCGCTTAATACGTTTTATACGCTTGAAAAATGCCAGAACAATTTAAGTATTCTTTGCCAGCCATGCATCCAAAGACTTTGCAAAATGCTGCGTGTCGCGCTGGCTAAATGCGCTCGGGCCGCCTGTTTGTACGCCGCTATCGCGCAGCGTTGCCATAAAATCTCGCATGGTCAATAAAGAGGCGATGTTCTCGCTGGTGTACATTTCACCGCGTGGATTGAGCGCCAACACACCCTTTTCCACCACCAATGCGGCCAGCGGCACATCCGCGGTGATGACCAAATCGCCCAATTGCGCGCGCGCAACAATGTGTGCGTCTGCCACATCAAAACCTGAGGCGACTTGAATGGATTTAATAAATGGCGATGGCGGCGTGTGCAACATTTGATTGGCCACCAAAATCACTGGGGTTTTGGTGCGAATGGCCGCGCGAAACAGTATTTCTTTAATCACTTTGGGGCAAGCATCCCCGTCAACCCAAATGCTCATTCAAACCCCTTTGTTTTAAACATGGTACATTAAAAATTAAAGCGCCTTCACGCTCACAACAGCCTCTGCCAAATACTCCGCCGACTGCATTTCAGTCAGCCTTGAGACGGTTCTAAAAAACTCATTTGCCATTTGCCCTTGTGGATACAGCGCGCTGGCAGCCACTTGAGCGCTTAAAAACAGCTTGGTTTTGTGATCGTACATCACATCGATTAACCACGTAAATCGCCGCGCAGCCGAGAACTCGCTTGGGCTGAGTTGAGGCACATTTGACAAAATAATCGTATCGAATTGCGCAATCAACATCAAATAATCGTTCTGCGAGCGCGCACTGCCACACAAGGCATTAAACTCAAACCAGGCAACGCGTTTGGCATAAGCACGTGTTTTGATGTCGCGGTGATTGATGGATAAAACCTGCCCTTGCGATGCGCCAGCTGTTGTGTCAAATAAACGTTGGAGCGCCGCGTCTGCTTGCGCATCGTTTGGCGTGTGATACACCACGGCATCGGTCAAAGTGCGACGGCGATAATCAACACCTGAATCCACCTGAACAACATCCGTGATGTGTTTAATGAGCTCAATTGCAGGCAACAATCGGTCACGGTGCAAGCCATTTGGATACAAGTCGTCGGGCTTGTAATTGGACGTCATCATAAACCCCACGCCATTGTCCACCAAGGCCACCAATAAACGATGCAAAATCATTGCATCAGCAATATCTGAAATATGAAACTCATCAAAACAAATCAAGCGATAACGTTTGGCAACCCTTGCCGCCACTTCATCCAGCGGGTCAGAAATGCCACGCAAGGTTTCAAGCTCGCGGTGCACGCTGTGCATAAACTCATGAAAATGAATGCGGATTTTTCGGGTTAAGTCAATGTGTTCGTAAAACGTGTCCATCAAAAGGCTTTTGCCGCGCCCTACGCCCCCCCACAAAAACACGCCTATTGGCACTTCTGGCTTGCTAAAAAAGCGCACCAATTTATTAGAGCGCTTGTTTTTAAACAGCAACCATGCTTCTTGCGCCACTTGCAGGCGGCGCGCAGCGGCCATTTGTGCGGAATCTGGCTGATGGCCTTGTGCGGCCATTGCGCTTAGATAGTGGTCGAGGAATAAGGTTTTTTTCATACGATTTCAATCGTTTTAAAAATTATAAGTATAAATAAGTGTAAATTTTGCCCAAGCAAAATTGAATCACCTTGATAAATGCGCCGTCTTATGGCAAGTGCGCAATAAACTCACGCACATCGTCAAAGGGGTTGCAACCTTTTGGCAAGGCGGCTGGAAAAGCCATAAACCCATGCACAGTGTTTGGGTAAGCGCGGTGCTGCACCAAGCCACCCGACTGCTCGATTTTTGTGCAAAATGCAACGCCTTCATCATGCAACACATCGCATTGCGCAGCGATTAACAGCGTGGGTGCGAGTTGGCCATAAGCACCTCGGTTGAGTATGTCTAGTGCTGGCTCGCTCGCTTGGGCTGGGTCGCTTAAATACTGACTCGCAAACCACCGCACGTCGCACAAAGTCAAAATATAATTTTTATCGCCATACAGGTGCGCGCTGGCAAACTGCGCCGTGTCCATCGTCAACCATGGATAAAACAAAATCTGCGCTTTGAGCGGCGCGTACTGCGTTTGCTGGCTCACGCGGTAAGCAATTGATGCAGCCAAGCTGCCGCCCGCGCTGTCGCCCATCACAACCACTTGCGCCGCATCGCCGCCGAGCAGATCAATGTTGGCATGTACCCATTCAAAAGCCGCCCAAGCATCATCGTGCGCGGCAGGATAGCGGTGTTCGGGTGCCAATCGATAATCCACATTCACCACGGTGCATTGATTGTCTTTGCAAAAACGGCGGCAATTGGCATCGGCGGCTTCTAAGTCATATAACGCCATGCCGCCGCCATGAAAATAAATCATGACAGGTTGTTTTGTATGCTCGTTGTCGCGGTAAATGCGTGCCAATTGGCCGTTGATTTGCACGTTTTGCACAGACTTGATTGACACAAAACGATTAAACAAACGCGTGGCCAATTTGGCTTCCTTGTTAAAAATAACACGCAATTTGGGTAAATTGGGGGGTGAGGTGGCGCGGCTTAAACGGCGCTCAAAACTTTTGTGTTTTTGCGCCCACAAAATCAATTTGAGTTTCCAGCCAAAGTTTGATTTGCGCTCGATGCGTGCGGCGGCGTGTTTCATTTGACCGCCCTTTTACCACGAAAAAAATGATACAACAGCGGGATGGACAGCGCCACGCCCGCCAGCGTCATCGTTTCTGCGTACATGGGAAACTTCAAACTGTGCGGCATAATTTTTGCCAAATGGTTTTGCTCGATATAACCGACCACCAATAAAGCCGTGCCAATCACATCAATCACAATCAGCTTTATGGGCAATTTTCTTTTAAGTGGTGCATTTTGAGCCTCATCTGCCATCATTTTTCCCATCAAGTCCATGCATAAAATACGTTAATAAAAACACGCCGCCCATAAATGGAGCGGCGTGCGAATTTTAAAGCAAAATGGCTTGCAAACGAGCCGTATTAAGAGATTTTGCCTGAAATTTTTGCAACAAGCACCACGACAATTGCAATTGGGGCAATAAAGCGCGCGGCAATTTGAAAGGCTTTGAACCATTTGACCGCGTACAAACCTTGACTGCTCAACTCATCACGCACATCAGCAGGCTTCATAAACCAGCCAGCAAAAACAATCACCAACAAACCGCCCAAAGGCAACAACATATTGCTTGACCACCAATCCATGGTGTCAAAAAAGTTTTGCGGCCCCGCCAAAGTAGGGAACTTTAATTTTGAGACGCCTGATGTCGGACTCATCGACAACGCGCACAAAACACCCAATACGCTGCTGGTCAGCGTGGCAACGATGGTTGCCATGATGCGGCCAAATTTAAACTCTTCGCATAAAAACGTCACCAACACTTCCAGCAATGAAATCGCCGACGTCAACGCCGCAACAGCCAACAGCACAAAAAATGCAATCGCAAAGAAATAGCCACCCGGCATTTGGTTAAATACGTTTGGCAGCGTCACAAATGCAAGCCCAGGGCCTTGTCCAGGATTAACCCCAAACGCAAACACCGCAGGGAAAATCGCCAAACCCGCCAACAACGCAATCGCCGTATCGGCAAGGGTCACTTGCAAAGCCAACTTGCCAAGCGACTGGGTTTTGCCCGTGTATGAACCATACACCAACATTGCGCCCATGCCCAAAGACAGGGTAAAGAAACAATGCCCCAACGCGACCAAAACTGATTGCGCAGTTAACTTACTAAAATCAGGTGTGAGTAAAAAATCAATCCCTTTGGATGCGCCATCGAGCGTCATGCCACGAATCGCCAAAACAACCACAATCACAAACAACATCGGCATCATGATTTTGGAGTACTTTTCAATCCCATCTTTCACGCCCGACAACACAATAAATGCGGTCATTACCATGAAAATCATCTGCCAAAAAATTGGCTGTGTGCCATTGGTGATGAAAGAGTCAAACATTTTGCTAATTTGCTCAGGCGTTGCACCAGCAAACTGATTGGTCACTGACAAATACGTGTAATTGAGCGTCCAACCCGCCACCACGCCGTAAAACGACAAAATCATAAACGCCGCAACCACGCCAAACCAACCCGTTAAAAACCACGCTTGTTTAGGCGCAAGTGCTTTAAATGCGCCCACTGACGCACTCTGCGTGCGCCGACCAATCAGCAATTCCGCAAACATGACCGGCACGCCCACCAAAGCGATGCAAATCAAATACACCAGCACAAACGCAGCCCCGCCGTTCTCGCCCGTAATGTATGGGAATTTCCAAATATTGCCCAACCCAATTGCCGAGCCCGCCGCTGCGGCCAGCACACCAAATGATGAGCCGAATGTTTCACGTTTTGTCATAAATCCTCTTTATTCAAAAAAAATGGCTTGCCATGCAAAGTAAGACAAGCCCGCGATTGTACCGTCAAAGCAGAATTTTATACAATCTTTGAATGGTGAAATTCCTGCGCCAATCTGAATTTTCGGGCGAATTTACTTACTTTTAAGCCAATTTTTCAATCCTCAAGCCTTGCGCCCTCACCTGCGTATGGATCCGTAAATGACAATTTGTTCAAAATAACGCGCTCTAAGCCTTCCATTTCTTCGGCTTGAACATCGTCCAAGTGATCATAACCTTGCGCGTGCAGCACGCCATGCACCACCAAATGCGCGGCGTGCGCGAGCAAGGTTTTGCCTTGAGCGGTAGCTTCGCGCTGCAATACGTCGCCGCACAACACAATATCGGCCTCAATCTGCGCACCGTGTTGTTCAGCAAGCGCCAAACGCACTTCGGGCGGCAAATCATTGAGCGATTCGTCATCGTCGCCATAGGCAAACGTCAGCACATTGGTGGCGTAATCTTTGCCGCGATAATCGCGGTTAAGCGTTTGCGCTTCGATTGAATCAACAAAGCGCAGCGTTATGCTGGCATCTTGTTGCAATGCGGCTTTAACCCAGCGGCGCAATAACGGGCGCGGTAAAACCGCTGACCAGTCAAATGAGGCATCGGCATATTGAACGGATAAGGATAATTGGGGCATGGTGTTGTCTAAAAAAAGATGATGAAAATGGGTATGGATATTGAAATGAATTTATCAGGCCATACCAGCTGGTGCGGCTTAATTGGCGCGTGCCACACAACTTTTGAACCGCTTTAAAACCGAGTCGGCATACCATTGCGTGGTGAGTTTGCGGGTGATTTTGTCGCTTTTAAGCACAATACTTGGAATCTGTTCGCTCAACACCTTGCCAAATCGTTTTTGGTGCAGCTGCGAGAGCCATTGATAGGTCTGCGTCTGAGTAAAATCGGCGTCTTTTTCGCGCTTTAAGTCGGCTAAAATTTGCACATCATTTAAGGTTGACTTTTGTTTGACCGCCAAAGCAGTCAAGGCTTGATGCGTCTTGGAAGCTTTGGGTGCGCCATCGACGTATGACAATAAATCGCCATCCGTGCCAATCGATTTATTGGCGGTAAGGTTTAAAATCATCTGCTGGAATGCTGCGTTGCGGCTGGCGTAATGTCCCGCGTTAAAATCCGCAAATCGATAATACGGGCTGGAATACGCAGCAGGGTAATTAAGCAAATGCGATGCGCCATACAAAACACCGCCAGCGCGGCTATAAACTTGCTCACGAACATTGCTGCTCGACTGCCCCAACTGGCTGGCCATGCTTTGCGCATAGTCAATTGACACCTGCATTGAACCTGCGGTGGTGACGAGCTGAGCCACATCCATGCGCATCGCTTTTAAGCCCAAAAAGCTGTATTTTGCGGCGGCAAACTCGTTGTACCACTGCTCAAACTCACGTTCGGTTTTGATGCTTTGCATATTGGCTTTAAAGGTTTTACCGTTTTGGGCGGTTTGTGCCAAACGCAGATTGAGCGCAATTGACAGCACGGGATTTTCCTGCATTTTTTCAATTTTTTTCGCCAAAATTTGGCGGATATTGGCCACGGCTGGATCGGCTTTAAAGCCGCTTTCTTGTTGAATAACCGCAACGATGGCGCAGACATTTTCAACCGATTTATCCGCGTTAAACGCATCAAGTGCCGCAAAAATATCGGTGGCCCAAAAAGCTTCAAACTCGCCCCGAGGCATAGACGGTTTAATCAGTTGGCTGGTTTGCTCAACCGTGAGGCGTTTGGGCTCTGGCGCGCGCGGCGTTTGCTCTTGCGTGCAGGCCGTTAATAATGACAGTCCAATCAAGGCGCAAGGGATGGGTTTTGGCACAATTTTTCCAAGCATGGTTGATAAACGCCTAGCGAGCACCAAACAGCTCACTCAGACTTACGTGGTGGTAGGTTGAGTTATGCATATTGGTGAAAATACCCGCCCACGGTAAATGGTTTTTTTGAGCCTTATCGGCAAAATATTGGGAATTGAACACAAATACGTCATATAAATCGGCCAGCGTCACTTGGGTTGTGTCGCAAATCAGGGCCCAGCCCGTGCCTTCATCGTGGCGCCGAATTTTGGCAACCCAACCATTTTCTTGCAGCTTTATCACAATATCGGCCAGCTCCTCGCTGTTTAGGCGCATATGTGATTGCAACGCTGACCAGCTCAGCATGTGACTTGGCGAGTGCTGTGCTTGATACAAAACATACAAAATCATCAGCGCTTCAGGCAGGCCGTCGCCTGCGCGAGGTTCTTTGCGCCAGCGTTCAAATTTTAAAATCGGCAAACTTGCGGTTAAAGATGCGCCAAACAGCACAATCATCCAAAAAACGTACAGCCACAAAAAAAACGCAGGAATAATTGAAAACGCACTGTAAATAACGGCGTATACCTGAAAGCCTTTAAAAACAGAAGCAAAGCCATTGGTGAGCGCCACAAATAAAACGGCGGTAACCAAACCACCAATCACCGCGTCTTTCCACAAAACCCGCCGATTGGGGACAAATACGTATAAAGACGAAAATGCCAATACCGATAACGCAAATGGAATGAGCAGCGATAAAATCCCCTGAAAAACTGGGGAATGATTGAGCGCTGCGATGATGAATTGCCCAGCCAGCAAAACCAGACCAAAGCAGATGGGGCCCAGTGTTAACACCGCCCAATAAACCAGCACGTTTTTGCGCATCAAACCACGGCGTTTGACTTTCCAAATATCGTTAAACACGCGGTCGATTGTGCCCATGGTCATGAGCGTGGAGAAAATCATCAAAATCATGCTCAACAATGATAAGCGCGAGCTTTGTTCTGCGAACTGCGTGATCTGTTTCATGACCACGTTGCTCATTTTTTCGGGCATGAGGTTGTCCAACATGAATTGCTGGATGATTTTTTGGAAGGTTTGAAACACAGGGAAAATCGTCAAAATAGAAAGCATCACCACCACAAGCGGTACAATCGACAACACGGTGGTAAAACTCAGACTGCCCGCAACCTGCGGCAAGCGGTGATCTTGCATGCGATTGAGTAAAAATCGCGTGCTGCTTTTAAGCCGTTGCCAGTGTTCTTGTAGGGTTGCTAAGTTCATTTTTTCCAAACGGATGTGGTGGTTTGAGGATGCGTTTTAAATGAGCGTTTTGCATAACCGATGAACGCAACCGCTTCTATTTTTGGAGGCGCAAATTACGGATTATGTGGATTTTTCATGCTTATTACCCAAAACTTGTTCGGGTTTCCCGAACAAGTTTTGTCCAATCCCAACAAAGTAGCTTTTTACTTTTTACGTTTTAATTGTCTGTGCAGATGTCTTTAAATCTTAGTCCGCATCACCTTGATGTTCTGCGGCATCTTGCGCCGCAGCGAGTTCCTCTTCGGACAAACGGCGTACTTTAAGGACATGAACTTGACGCGCATCAGCGCGCAACACTTCCATCTCAAAGCCCTCTATGATAATTTTATCGCCGCGACGCGGCATGCGAGACAGCGCACCGGTGACAATGCCGCCAATGGTGTCGGCATCCTCATCAGACAGGTTTGACTCAAAAAACTCATTGAACTGCTCAATTTCAGTCAATGCACGCACGCGATAAGTGCCGACTCGGTCTGCAATGATGTTGTCCGCTTCATCGTCGTAGTCATGTTCATCTTCAATATCGCCAACGATTTGTTCCAGCACATCTTCAATCGTCAACAAGCCTGAAACGCCGCCGTATTCATCCACCACAATGGCCATGTGATTGCGGCTTTCTCGAAACTCACGTAATAAAACATTGAGCGGCTTGGACTCAGGTATAAACACCGCCGAGCGCAAGTTGTCGCGCACATCAAAGGTTTTATCGATGTAGTAACTCAGCAAGTCTTTTGCCAACAAAACGCCAATCACTTTGTCGCGCCCGCCTTCAACCACAGGAAAGCGCGAATGGCTGGTTTCAACAATAAAAGGGATAAATTCTTCGGGGGATTCTGAGATTTCAACCACGTCCATTTGGGCACGCGGCACCATAATGTCTCTGGCGGTTAAATTGGATACCTGTAACACGCCCTCTATCATGGACAACGCGTCATCATCAATTAAATCGCGTTCTCGGGCACCTTGCAAAATTTCAAGCAGCTGCTCACGCGTTTCAGGCTCGCTGTCAAACAGCGCGGAGAAGCGCGCCATTAGGGATTTGTTTTTTGGGTTACTGCGAGAGGAGTCAGGCATTGAGTGTGCTGGTAGTTAATCGAACGGCAAGGATACCGCAAACGCCGTGACGATGCAACCAACGGCGCCCTTTATGTGAGGCGCACGGCATGAGCTGCGCGAGATTGACACAGTAGAATCAGCATAAACGGGGCTGATAGTTAAAAAACTGCGCTATAATTCGGGCTGAATTTTTACCTCATTTTTTGCCCGATATTTAACTTTTAAAAGGATGCTGGCATGACAACCCTCAATTGCCCTGTAGTCGAAGTGACTGCACATGATTTACCTTTAAGCTGCCCGATGCCGAACAGCCCGCAATGGAGCAGCCACCCACGCGTCTCAATCGACGTGAGCCATGGCCAGGCCAAATGCCCTTACTGCGGCACGCACTATCGCTTAAAGGCCGGCGAAACAGTAAAGGCTCATTGATGCCGCGCCAACAAAAAACGCCCAATGCGTTATTAAAAAGCGCCGCAGAGCTTGAAACCGCGTTTTACGCCGCCCTGTCGTCACAAGACATCGAGGCGATGATGGCGCTTTGGGCGCAAGATGAAGAGATTATTTGCATTTTGCCCAACGTGCCTTACACACAAGGCTTAATTGAGGTGCGTGAGTTGTGGGAAAACTTATTCTCACTGGGCCAATTTAAAGCGCACGTATTGGCCACCCATACGTTTGACAACCTCTTGACTGCGGTGCACACCCTGCTGGTAAACATTCAACTCACACCCAAAAACGCCAGCGCAAGCGATACCCAATCCTTTAATCTGCACACCACCCAAGTGTATTTAAAATCAGAGCTGGGCTGGCGCCTGTCGGTGTACCACGCAACACTGGCGCAGGACAACAACAAACTGCTCGACGTTTTACCCGATTTATTGCACTAAATAAAAACCAACACCTCAGCTCATGCGGTGTTTTGCCATATTTGGGCGTACAAAAACAATCTGGAGACTTCTCATGAACCACGCCATTATTTCGGGGTTTTTAACCGCCATTGTGCTGATTGTGCCGATTGGCGCGCAAAACGCGTTTGTGCTCAAACTTGGCCTGCTGCGTCAGCACGTATTGCCGATTGCTTTATTGTGCGCATTGATGGATGCCGTGCTCATTTTATTGGGCGTCAGTTTTGCGGGCGCGACATTTGCCAAATACACATGGGCGTTAAGTTTGATTAAATACGTGGGCGTGGCTTTTTTGGTTTTTTATGGCACCAAGGCATTTTATGCCGCATACAAACACGCCCAGCCTGCCGCTGAATCACCCCTTGCGCAAAACATTACCCTAAAGTCGGCTGTTTTAAGCTGCTTGGGCTTTACGCTTTTAAACCCGCATGTGTATTTGGACACGTTTTTATTGATTGGCGGCATCAGCGTTCAATACCAACAGTTTCAGTATGATTATGCGTTTGGCGCGCTCAGCGCTTCGTTTGTGTGGTTCTTGGCACTGGGTTTTGGCGCGCGATTCTTAAGCCCTTTGTTTGCCAAAAGCAGCACTTGGGTGGCGCTTGAATGCTTGATTGGTGGGTTGATGTACTTGATTGCTTGGCATATTTGGCATTTAGACCCCAGCGCCCTGTAAACACAGATTGAATCCAGATTCAATCCACCAAAAACACACTTTAAACGCATTGCTTGGGCAAAAAAATGGCATTTATAATTTTACAATCGTATAAATTATAAACGCCATTTTTCTTGTCTTAAACACCTTCTGTTCAACGCAACATTGAAGCTGCGCTTAAATATCCGTGTAGGCCAAATTTCCTTTGGTTTCAAGCCATGTTTTACGCGATGAGGCTTCGCCTTTACCCATCAGCATGGTCATCATTTCGCGGCTGATGGTGTCGTCACTCACGCGCTGCGTGTTTAAAACCACTTGTGACAAGCGCCGCGTATCGGGGTTCATGGTGGTTTCCCACAGCTGCTCCGAGTTCATTTCGCCCAAACCTTTAAAGCGCGACACTTGCCAAGCACCTTCTTTGACACCGTCTTTGATTAGCTTGTCTTGAATGCGGCTGAGCTCATCCGTGTCAAGGCAATACACCTTTTGTGCCAATTTTTTGCCACGTGCGGGCACATCAACCCGAAACAACGGCGGGCGGGCGATGTAAATATGCCCCAGTTCAATCAATTTTGGGAAGTGTTTGTAAAACAAGGTTAATAACAATACTTGAATGTGCGAGCCATCCACGTCCGCATCCGACAAAATGCACACTTTGCCATAGCGCAAGCCGCTCATATCGGGATTGTCACTTGGCCCGTGCGGGTCAACCCCAATCGCAACGGCCATATCGTGCACCTCGGTATTGGCAAACAAGCGGTCTTTGTCTACTTCCAATGTGTTGAGTACTTTACCGCGCAAGGGCAAAATTGCCTGAAACTCTTTGTCGCGCCCCATTTTGGCTGAACCGCCCGCAGAATCGCCTTCCACCAAAAACAATTCGTTGTGCGCCAAATCGACTGATTCGCAGTCGGTGAGCTTACCAGGCAAAACAGCCACGCCAGAGCTTTTGCGTTTTTCAACTTTTTGGGCGGCTTTGTTGCGGGCTTGCGCTTGCGCAATCACCAGCTCGGCCAATAATTTACCGTAATCCACGTGCTGATTGAGCCACAACTCCAACGCAGGCCGCGTGGCTTGCGCCACCAGTTTGACCGCATCGCGGTTGTTGAGCCGCTCTTTGGTTTGGCCTTGAAATTGTGGGTCCAATACTTTTGCGGACAACACAAACGAGGTGCGCGCAAATACGTCGTCGGAGATGAGTTTGACGCCTTTGGGTTGCAATGCGTGCAGCTCAATAAAACTTTTGACCGCCGAAAAAACCCCTTCGCGCACGCCCGCTTCATGCGTGCCGCCCGCTGGCGTGCCAATCAAATTGACATAACTCTCGCGCAGCAAGCCGCCTTCTGCCGTCCACGCCAGCACCCAAGCCGCGCCCTCGCCGCTGGCAAATGTTTCATCGCCTGCGGGCGCAAACCATTCGCCTGAAAAATACGGAATTAGTGGCTCGGCCTCAAGGCTTTCGCGCAAATAATCCTCCAGACCTTTTTCATAAAACCATGTTTGGGTTTGCGCGGTTTTTTCATTGCTTAACGTGACGGTAACACCTGGTAAAAGCACCGCTTTGGCGCGCAAGACCCGCTCTAATTCCGCCACAGAAATATTGGGCGAGTCAAAGTATTTTGGATCAGGTTTGACGGTGACGCGTGTGCCGTTTTTTTTGTCGCCGCGCCCTGCTGCTCGCACGACCAACGGTTCTGTGACATCGCCGCCCGAAAAAACCAATGACGCGACTTGCTTGTCGCGCCAAACGGTCACACCCAAATGCGTGGACAACGCATTGGTGACCGACACCCCCACCCCATGCAAACCGCCCGAAAACGCGTAGGCGCCGCCATCGGTTTTGTTAAATTTACCGCCTGCATGCAGCCGCGTGAACACGATTTCAATCACAGGCACGCCTTCTTCGGGGTGAATCCCAATCGGAATGCCGCGCCCGTCGTCTTCAATGCTGATCATGCCGTCGGCGTGCAACGTCACGCCAATCGTACTGCCAAACCCACCCAACGCTTCATCGGCCGCGTTATCAATCACCTCTTGGATGATGTGCAACGGGTTTTCTGTGCGGGTGTACATACCGGGGCGTTCTTTGACGGGCTCCAAGCCTTTGAGCACGCGGATTGAGCCTTCGCCATAGTTTTGAGGTGTGTTTTGGGTGGTCATAAATTTTTATTGGTCTAACAAATGAGGATGAAGCGGCAAGCCGCGAGGTGGGATTTTAGCGCAAAGCCGTGGATTGGTGTTTGACTTGCCTGTGATTTTGCTCAGTGAGCGTTAGTCCAATGCGGCACGCGCTGCCTGATTTAAAAACAACTGCAACGGCTGATACACCTGAAATGCCTGCGTGTAATATTCAATCAACGTGTTGCCAGTTGCAATCTCATCGGCAAACTCATGCTGCACCCAAAACGCCTTGTGCTTTATCAACTCAATCTGCGCCAAATCTGCCGAAAAACCGCGTGGCGGGCGAATCAGTTTGGCGCCGCGCAATCCACCAAACCATTGCTGGAGCGTTGGGTTGTCTAAAATCGCTTGAAATTCAGAACCGCGCGCTTCAATATCGCGGCGTATATTTAGAAGCCACGGTGCGCTGGGCGCATGTGCGCCGCCCGCCATCAAACAGCCGTTTGGTTCAATGCACAGATAAAACCCCGCCCGATTAAAATCAGAGCGTTTGCCCGTGTTCACCAAATGAATCCCAAAATGGGTTTTGTACGGCGCTTGGCCTTTTGAAAAGCGCGCATCTTTATGCAGACGAAACAAGCAATCACGCGGATGAACGCCCGCCAACAAAGGGTCATACGGAATGAGCGCATCAATCAGCTCATCAATAAAATCAAGCATGGCTTCATTTAACAACTTAAAGCGCGGCTTTTGGTCATGAAACCACTCTCGATTGTTGTTGCGTTTAAGCTCTGTCAAAAACGCAAACGCATCTTTTGGTAACGCCATCATCCATCCCCATGTTTGTATTGTTTGGTTTGTTTACAGCTCAACCCCAGTGTGTTCGGCCACGGTGTGCATGTCTTTGTCGCCCCGCCCTGATAAGTTGACCAATATCACTTGCTCGGGCGACATGGTTTTGGCCAATTTGAGCGCATACGCCACCGCGTGTGCTGACTCGAGCGCAGGAATAATCCCCTCAACGCGGCACAACAAATGAAATGCGTCCAATGCGTCCGTATCGGTAATTGCCACATACTCGGCGCGGTTAATGTCTTTTAAATGCGCATGTTCAGGGCCCACACCTGGGTAATCAAGCCCTGCCGAAATCGAATGCGGCTCAATGATTTGACCATTATCGTCCTGCAAAATATACGTGCGATTGCCATGCAACACGCCAACCGAACCTTTGCACAAACTCGCCGCATGACGCGCCGTATCAAGCCCATCGCCAGCCGCTTCCACCCCAATCAAACGCACATTTTCAAACGGAATGTATGGGTAAAAAATCCCCATGGCGTTTGAACCGCCACCAATACACGCCACCACCGCGTCGGGCTGGCGCTCTATCATTTCGGGCATTTGCACCACACATTCATCGCCAATCACGCGCTGAAAATCACGCACCATCGCAGGATACGGCGCAGGGCCCGCCACCGTACCAATGATATAAAACGTGTTTTCCACATTCGCCACCCAATCGCGCATCGCTTCATTGAGCGCATCTTTGAGGGTTTTTGAGCCGCAATGCACCGGAATCACCCGCGCACCAAGCAGCTTCATGCGGTACACATTGGCCGCCTGACGCGCCACATCCGCCGCGCCCATATACACATCGCATTGCAGACCAAAGCGCGCACAAATCGTGGCCGTTGCCACACCGTGTTGACCTGCGCCAGTCTCGGCAATCACGCGCGGCTTGCCCATTTGACGCGCCAACAAGGCTTGCCCAATCACGTTGTTGATTTTGTGCGCGCCTGTGTGGTTTAGGTCTTCGCGCTTCAAATAAATCTGCGCCCCGCCATTCTCGCGGCTTAAACGTTTGGCATGATAAATCGGCGACGGACGCCCAACATAGTGCTTCAACTCATACGCAAACTCATCTTGAAACGCCTTGGTTGGCACAATGGTTTCGTAATAATGCTTGAGCTCATCAAGCGCAGGAATCAGCGTTTCAGACGCGAACCGCCCGCCAAAAATACCAAAATGCCCAGTTGCATCAGGAAAGTTGTACATAAAATTGTCCTTTTATAACGTTGCGCCAACTATTGAAATACAAAATACAGATTGCAAAATGGCGCAAAAAATTTAAACCAGCGCAGCCGCCACATACAGCCCAATCACAAACAGCAAGCCAACCGACCACACCGCAGAGCGCGCAGAAGCGAGGTTTTTGGCGTAACAAATTAAGTACACGATGCGCGCAACAATAAAGCCGCCTGCGCACAGATTTAAAACCAGCGCATCCACGTTTAAAAACGTGGCAAGCAAAACCGCTGGCGCAAACATCATCAAGGCTTCCCAGCTGTTTGACTCTGCCCAAGCCATGCGGCGCTGCAAGGTGTTTGCCCCTAAAGTTTCAATATACGCCCGTGGCTGACTGTTGTCATAGCCTTTGCCTGATTTGGCGAACGAGGTTGCAATAATGGGCAAAAAACTTGCAACCAATAACATCCAATGTGCGAATAACATAATATTTTCCTTTTAAAATCAATCAATTAAAACGTATTTGCAATATCAAGCTTTAAGCAAACTCGCATGCAAGCCTTGCAAATCATACACGTGAATCTCATGCAAATGTTTCATCCCTTCAATCGCCGCTTCCGCACCTGCCACCGTGGTTTGATACGTGATGCGTTGCGCAATCGCGGTTTTGCGAATCGAGCTTGAGTCATTAATCGCATCGCGGGTTTCGTCCACAGTGGTAAATACCAAGGCGATTTCACCATTTTTCATGGCATCAATCACATGTGGGCGGCCTTCTTTGACCTTGTTGATTTTTTCAACTGCCAAACCTGCGGCGCTTAAATCATCCGCCGTGCCGCCTGTGGCGCATAATGTATAGCCCAATTCCAGCAACTGAGCCGCCACTTTGCGCATGGCGGGTTTGTCGGTGTCTTTCACACTGATAAACACCTTGCCCGAAGCTGGCAGGCGCGTGGATGCGGCAAGCTGGCTTTTGTATAATGCCTCACCAAACGTGCGCCCCACGCCCATGACTTCGCCCGTTGAGCGCATTTCTGGACTCAAAACTGGGTCAACCCCAGGGAATTTGTTAAACGGGAACACCGCTTCTTTGACGCTAAAATACGGCGGCACGATTTCATTCAAGCAATTCAACTCAGCCAAAGTTTGCCCAGCCATCACCCGCGCCGCCACCATGGCCAACGGGCGGCCAATCGCTTTGGACACAAACGGCACGGTGCGCGAGGCGCGTGGATTGACTTCGAGCACATAAATCACGTCTGCGCCGTTTTGTTGTTGAATCGCAAACTGCACATTCATCAACCCCACCACTTTCAATGCCCGCGCCATTTCAGCGGTTTGGCGCTTGATTTGTGCAATCGTCTCTGATTTAAGATAATACGGCGGCAACGAACACGCCGAGTCGCCCGAATGCACGCCCGCCTGCTCAATATGCTCCATCACGCCACCAATCACCACCGCACCCGTCGCATCACAAATACAATCCACGTCCGCTTCAATCGCATCATCTAAAAAGCGGTCGAGCAACACAGGCGAATCATTGGACACCTTGACCGCTTCGCGCATGTAGCGCTCTAAATCTGCGGGTTCATGCACAATTTCCATCGCCCGTCCGCCCAAAACATAGCTTGGGCGCACCACCAGCGGATAGCCGATTTCATCCGCCAAACGCAAGGCCTCATCCTCAGCGCGGGCGGTGCGGTTGGGCGGTTGCAGTAAATTTAAGTCATGCAATAATTTTTGAAAACGCTCGCGGTCTTCTGCCAAGTCAATCGAATCGGGCGATGTGCCAATAATCGGCACGCCGTTGCGCTCTAAATCGAGCGCGAGCTTGAGCGGCGTTTGGCCGCCGTATTGAACAATCACGCCCAGCGGCTGCTCAACCGCCACAATTTCCAACACATCTTCAAGCGTCAACGGCTCAAAGTACAAGCGGTCTGAGGTGTCGTAATCGGTGGACACTGTTTCGGGGTTGCAGTTGACCATAATCGTCTCGTAGCCATCCTCACGCAACGCCAGCGCCGCATGAACGCAGCAATAATCAAATTCAATCCCCTGCCCGATGCGGTTTGGCCCGCCGCCCAAAATCATGATTTTTTTCTTATTGGTTGGGCGCGCTTCACAAAACGTTTCATAGGTGGAATACATATACGCCGTGTCGGTCGCAAACTCCGCCGCGCACGTATCAACGCGTTTATACACGGGGCGCACGTTAAAACCGTGGCGCAACGTGCGAATCTCGGTTTCGGTCAAACCCGCCAACTGCGCCAAACGGCGGTCAGCAAAGCCTTTTTGCTTGATGCTTAACCAATCATCGGCTGTAAATTGCGCCACGCCATTTTTGCTTACGTATTCTTCCAAACGCACCAATTCTTCGATTTGTACCAAAAACCAACGGTCGATTTTAGAATAGTTGAACACCTCATCCACGCTCATGCCAATCCGAAACGCATCCGCCACATAAAAAATCCGTTTGTCTTGCGGCTCACGAATCTCAATAATAATATCCGCGCGGTCGGTGGTGATTGGGTTCAGCCCATCCACGCCAATCTCCAAACCGCGCAAGGCTTTTTGGAACGACTCTTGGAATGTGCGCCCAATCGCCATGACCTCGCCAACAGATTTCATTTGCGTGGTCAAATGCGCATCGGCTTCGCGGAATTTTTCAAACGCAAAGCGTGGGATTTTGGTCACCACATAATCAATCGACGGCTCAAACGAGGCTGGCGTTTGCCCGCCCGTAATGTCGTTTTGCAACTCATCAAGCGTATAACCCACCGCCAATTTGGCCGCGATTTTGGCAATTGGAAAACCCGTCGCTTTAGACGCCAGCGCACTTGAGCGCGACACGCGCGGGTTCATCTCAATCACAATCATCCGCCCCGTATCGGGGTTAATCGAATACTGCACATTTGAGCCACCCGTATCCACGCCAATCTCGCGCAACACCGCCAAGCTCGCATTGCGCATGATTTGGTACTCTTTATCGGTCAATGTTTGCGCAGGCGCCACCGTAATCGAATCGCCCGTGTGCACGCCCATCGGATCAAGGTTTTCAATCGAACACACGATGATGCAATTGTCCGCCGTGTCACGCACCACTTCCATTTCGTACTCTTTCCACCCCAATAATGACTCTTCAATCAACAACTCATTGGTCGGCGACAAATCAATCCCACGGCGGCAAATCTCCTCAAACTCCTCGCGGTTGTACGCAATCCCGCCACCCGTGCCGCCCATGGTAAATGACGGGCGAATCACAATCGGATAACCCGAATTTTGATTGGCCGCCGCAATCATTTTGTGCACCGCTTGCGCCTCTTCCCAAGTATGTGCAATCCCAGACAACGCCGAACCCAGCCCGATTTTGGTCATCGCATCTTTAAACTTCATGCGATCTTCCGCCTTATCAATCGCCTCAGGCGACGCACCAATCAGCTGCACATTGTGCTTGGCAAGCACGCCGTGACGGTGCAAATCCAACGCGCAGTTGAGCGCCGTCTGCCCACCCATCGTCGGCAAAATCGCGCACGGTTTTTCTTTTTCAATAATTTTTTCCACCACTTCCCACGTAATCGGCTCGATGTACGTGGCATCCGCCATCTCGGGGTCAGTCATGATGGTGGCTGGATTCGAGTTGACTAAAATCACGCGATAGCCCTCTTCTTTTAAGGCTTTACACGCCTGCGCCCCTGAATAATCAAACTCGCAGGCTTGCCCAATAATAATCGGCCCTGCGCCGATGATGAGGATGGATTTTAGGTCGGTACGTTTTGGCATTTTTTACTCCAATGGTTGCTTTCAATTTTTAAAATCTTGTCGGTCATTGCGGGCTTGACCCGCAATCTCCCAGATTTAGGAGATGCCGTGTCAAGCACGGCATGACGGCTTTTTACTTTGTAGGGGCGATTAGCGTTTTATGCGTAATCGCCCGTTTGCCGTTCTAATTCATTTTTCATGCGTACGATTACGCTGCGCTAATCGTACCTACGGGCTAAACCTTAATATAGTCGTAGATATAGTTTATAAAAATGCCTAGCAGTGTTGTTCCAATTAAACTTATTCCTCCAGATAGCCAAGACTTCTTATTACGCGAATGATATTTTCTTATCAAATTATTATCGCCCGAATTTAATTTGATATATGACATCACCAAAAAACAATCAACTGAACTTTCTATTTTTTTAAGCAAGAGACCTCCAACCGAAGATAGAAGAACTAACGACCCAACAAACGCTACTATAAAAACATGAATGCTAATATTATTTACCACGGAGTTCTTTGCTAAAGAAAATGCAGCCATTATTGATGAGAGGTATAACAAGGGTAAGCCAGCTCGTGGAACCCAATGCGAATTAGATCTAATTTTTTTGAATAATTTACTGTTCTCCGTTTTATCACAAGCAAGAACCCACTCGTCAAATGTCGAAATAAAAGCTTTTGCTTTTATATAATCTGAATATTCAATTTCTATTCTCGCAACTGACGAAGTGTTAAGCATTGGAACCAAAAAACTCGGCATTTCTTCTAATAGTTCATCATATTTAGCCACTCGAGATCTAAGATTAATTTGAATTTTATATTTTTCAGGATTACTCGCATTTTGAGATGGTGGAAGAAGAAAATAATATGTCATCAACAACTCTGTTGTTGCATACGGACTCGAGGAGTTATATTGTTCAAATTGCTCAAATTCAGTAAATCGCTCTCGTTCTTTGTTGTTATGAAGCAAAACAAATTCGGTTTGCAAAGAATTAAGAGCGCATCTAAAGGAATTTAAGGACTGTATGATTTTTTGGTGAATATTCTTAATATCCTTAAATTCTATTAGAATATCTTCATCATATTCTTTCGAAAGCTCTTCCGATTTTTCATTTACAGCTCTATATAATTTATAAAAAGACTCGTCAATCGTCTCATGTCTTCCAACACTCTTCCCTGTCCCATTATTTATAATTTCATTCATTTAAACCCTCGCCATAAAAAAATCAACCCGTAAGGCGGATTCGCGAAGCAATCCGCCGCATGTGCCCGAGCATCCGAGCCGTATTTATAAACCATCGGCAAACAGGGCGTAATGAATCTCACCCCGCGCACCGACACCACCCAAAACCACACCGCGTCCGTAGGGGCGGTTCGTGAACCGCACAGCCTCAGTCACCACCGAGTTCCTCTCACGCGGGCGATTCACGAATCGCCCCTACGCACCGACGCAATTCAAAATCACACGTTTCGCCAGCTCACTCATAGCGTCGCCATACCCAATCGAACCCCAAACCCAATAAACATCAGCCCAACCATTGCCGTGCCGCCGACCATCCACAGCGGGCGTGAGCGGAACTCATCAGCCAAGCGGGCGCCTGCAAAAATCAGGCCGCTTAAATAAATAAAGCTGAACAATTGCAAAATACCACCCAGCACGACAAACGCCCACATGGGGTGCGCGGCTTGCGGCGAGACAAATTGCAAGAAAAACGACAATATAAATAAAATCGCTTTGGGGTTGATGAGGCTAATCAACAAAGCGCCTCTAAATGGGTGCAGCCCTGCGGGAACTGTTAGGGTTGCGGCTTCGGATAGGTCAAGTTCGCTGTTGGCTTTGATGATTGCATCTGCGCTTAATTGGTCGCGTTTTTGCCAAATACCATGCGCGCCGATGAGCATTTGTATGCCCAAATATGCCAGGTATAACGCGCCGGTGATTTTTAGCGACATGAATACTTGCGGGGCTTCGCGCAGTACAGTGGCCGCGCCAATCACGGCGGCAATCATCAGGACGGCGTCGCCAATAAACACGCCACACGCGGCGGCGTAGCCACGGCGCACGCCTTGCTGGGCGGCGGTGGTTAGGACATACATTGAGTTGGGACCTGGCAATAAAATGATGGCGATGGTGCCTAAAATATAGGTGCTAAAACCGATGATGCCTAAATTTGTGATGAAATCCATTGCGTTTAACCTCCTCAATTTTTGGGTGAACATTGTCCCGCGTTGTGTAACACATACTATCCCCGCGTAGGGCAAAAGCAATGCTTTTGGTAGCCCTTCAGTTTGTTTTGTAAATAGGGGCGGGAATGACTGCGGGTGTTATTTGCCTTGCGCCATCAAATCAATAAATCGATCAAACAAATACGCCACATCGTTTGGCCCTGGTGAGGCTTCGGGATGTCCTTGAAAGCCAAAGGCGGGTTTGTCGGTAAACGCCAAGCCTTGCAAGCTGCCGTCAAACAACGATACATGCGTGGCGCGCACATTGGCGGGCAAAGTGTTCTCATCGGCCGCAAAGCCGTGGTTTTGACTGGTAATCACCACGCGGCCTGTGTCTAAGTCTTTTACGGGGTGATTGGCACCGTGGTGGCCAAACTTCATTTTGAGGGTTTTTGCGCCAGCGGCGAGGGCTAAAATTTGATGCCCCAAGCAAATCCCAAATATCGGCAAGTTGCGGGTTAATAAGTCGCGCACAGCTTCAATCGCGTAATCACACGGCGCTGGATCACCGGGCCCGTTGGATAAAAACACGCCGTCAGGATTGAGCGCCAACACGTCCGCCGCGCTGGTTTGGGCGGGCACAACGGTGATGTCGCAGCCACGGCTGGCGAGCATGCGCAAAATATTGTGTTTGACCCCAAAGTCATACGCAACCACTTTAAAGCGTTTGGCGGTGATGTCGGCGTAACCGTGCTCAAGCGACCATTCGGTTTGCGTCCACGTATAGGCGGCGGGCGTGGTCACGACTTTTGCAAGGTCTAAACCGCTCATGCCGCCAAAGGCTTGTGCCAATTCGGTGGCTTTTGCCACATCGTCGCCCACCAAAATGCAACCACCCTGCGCGCCGTTGGTGCGCAAAACGCGGGTGAGTTCACGCGTGTCCACGCCCGCAATCGCAACGATATGGTTGGCCTTTAAATAATCAGGCAATGATTGCTCGGCGCGGAAATTGGACACCGCCTGCGACAAGTCACGGATGATTAAACCTGCGGCATACACCTTGTTTGACTCAACGTCTTGGGTGTTTACGCCCACGTTGCCAATGTGCGGATAGGTCAGCGTGACGATTTGTTCGGTATAGCTTGGGTCGGTCAAAATCTCTTGATACCCCGTCATGGCGGTATTAAACACAACCTCCGCAACCACATGGCCGGGCGCACCAATGCTATAACCTTTAAAAACACTGCCGTCAGCCAGAACCAAGAGCGCGGGTGGAAATTGCTTTGAAAAAATAGGTAACATATAAAACTCCGTGTTTGACTGATTGGCAAATAAACATGCGCTTCGAATAATTTTAAGTCGCTTCAAGCAGCTTCGAGTCGCCTCCAATCGCTGCGAATGGCTAAAAAAAACCGCCCATTGAACAATAAATAATTATTGCGCTGGGCGGTGATTTGGTTCATTCGAGGATTGGGGACTGTGCACCATGTTTATTCATTCGGTTTGTGGATTATGCGGGACAACTTACTTAACCGCGATATTTTAGCAGAATTCTGGGCGGATTTAAAGGCAAAATAAAGGCAAAGCCCAAGAATTTATTTTATAATCAGCGCCATTCAACCCACGATTAACCCACCATAAAGAGAGACTCATGAATACCTTAGAACAACTTAAAGCCTACACAACCGTGGTTGCTGACACGGGCGACTTTGCGGCAATGGCGCAGTTTATGCCACAAGACGCAACCACCAACCCATCGTTAATCTTAAAAGCGGTTCAAAAACCAGAATACCAGCCGTTATTTGAAGCCGCCGTCAAAGCGCACGCATCTGAATCTGTCAGCGATGTCATGGACCATGTTTTGGTGGCCTTTGGTCTGGAAATCCTAAAAATCGTGCCTGGGCGCGTCTCAACAGAAGTGGATGCACGCCTGTCATTTGACACGCAAGCCTCGTTAATTAAAGCGCGCCGCATTATTGGTCTATATGCAGCCCAAGGGATTGCAAAAGAGCGGATTTTAATCAAACTGGCCGCCACTTGGGAAGGGATTCAAGCGGCAAAGGTATTAGAAGCCGAGGGCATTCACACCAATTTAACCTTGATGTTTGGTCTGTCTCAAGCCGTGGCCTGCGCGGATGCTGGCGTCACATTGATTTCGCCATTTGTTGGGCGTATTTATGACTGGTACAAAAAGCAAACAGGCATTGAGTACGATGCTATGAAAGATCAAAACGATCCTGGCGTTGAATCTGTCAAAGCAATTTATAACTATTACAAAAAGTTTGGCATCAAAACCGAAGTCATGGGCGCGAGCTTTAGAAATATTGGCCAAATTCAAGCGCTGGCTGGCTGTGATTTGCTCACCATCAGCCCTGATTTATTGGCGCAATTGCAAGAGTTAAATCAGCCATTGGTTGAAGCGCTCAATGAGTCTGATGCTCAAAAATCAACTGCTGCACGCATTGACATGAGCGAATCCGCATTTAGATTGGCTTTAAACAATGAAGCCATGGCGATTGAAAAACTCTCTGAAGGGATTCGCCTGTTCTGCATTGACACCGAAAAGTTTGCCACCCTGATTGAGCAGGTGCGCGGCTAATGGCCGTACCCGTTTAAATTCGTTCAATCGTTCAATCGTTCAATCATTGCAAACGATGCAAGAAAAAACGCCGCGCAGGCGTTTTTTTATTCGCCATTGATTTGGTTGGCGGCAATATTTTCAACCCATAAATTAGAAAAAAAAACAGCCCCCCCACCAAGCACATCTCAAACCACCCCAAAACGTTGTTTTTCGCCAACACTTTTTCGTTTTTTCAGCTATTTATTGGCTTTAAAAAATAAAAATCAAACACAGTTGTTGCATCATTTTCAGAAACAATGAAATAATTCGCCCGTTCTTTACCGCTCCAAAGACTATAAAAATAAGCGGCTCATTATCATCACGCTGAATCATCTGGTTGCACAGTTCCTCACATTCTTGATAATCGCCATACAACAAACATAAAGTTGCGTGATTAAAATCATTACAAACAACGTGAATCAAACAACAGATATTAAATATCAAATGCATTCACCCTTCATTTTTCAATGAAACCCACCTAGATTTAACCACGCGCATGACGAAAGTAACCTCATGAGCATACAAATTGAATTAACCAGCGCCCGCGTACCCGTCAAAATTTGGACAACAGACATTGACCACAAAGCACGCGAGCAATTATTAAACACCGCCAACCTGCCGATTGTCGGCCCGCATGTGGCCGCAATGCCCGACGTACACGTGGGCATGGGCGCAACGGTTGGCTCGGTCATCCCAACCACCAACGCCATCATTCCCGCCGCAGTTGGCGTGGACATTGGCTGCGGCATGAACGCAGTGCGTTTATCACTCAACGCCCGCGACTTGCCCGACAATTTAAAAGCATTGCGCCACTCGATTGAGCGCTCAGTACCGGTTGGATTTAATCAACATCAGTTCAGCAAAGTCAAAGGCGCATCGGTTGAAAGAGCTGCGCGCAAACTCTCGCCACGACTGGATGCGATTATGCAAAAGCACCCAGGTTTGACCAAAATGGTCAAAAATTGGCAACGCCATTGGCTGTGCCAAGTGGGCACTTTGGGCGGCGGCAACCATTTTATTGAGATTTGCTTGGACGAAGCGGATCAAGTTTGGATCATGCTGCACTCAGGCTCACGCGGCACAGGCAATGTCATTGGGCGTTATTTTATCAACGCCGCCCAAGCAGACATGCGCCGCCATCAGCTCAACATTCCAACCGATAAGGATCTGTGTTATTTCTCTGAAGGCTCAGAGCTGTTCAGCGACTACACAGACGCCATGTATTGGGCGCAAGACTATGCGCGGGTCAATCGGGCCGTTATGATGGAGCACGTGATTGCAGCGATAAAACCACATGTGCCACCATTTACGATTACCAGCGAAGCAATCAACTGCCACCACAATTACGTATCGGAAGAAACGCATTTTGGCCAAGACCTATTCATCACCCGCAAAGGCGCGATTTCAGCCCAAACAGGTCAGTTGGGCATTATTCCAGGCTCAATGGGGGCAAAATCGTTTATTGTGCGCGGCTTGGGCAATGAGCAGTCGTTTTGCTCATGTTCGCACGGCGCAGGCCGTAAACTCTCGCGTACGGCGGCCAAAGGTCAATTTACGGTCGACGATTTGGCCGCACAAACCGCAGGCGTGGAGTGCCGAAAAGACATTGATGTGGTGGATGAAATTCCTGGCGCTTATAAAGACATTGATGTCGTTATGGCCAACCAGTCCGATTTGGTCGAAGTCGTGCACACATTAAAACAAGTCGTGTGCATCAAAGGCTAATCGACGACGGCTTAAACACAGCCAGCCTTTTTATATAAGGGCTGGCATCAATGAAAAATATTAGTGCGTGAAATATTAGTAAAATATTAATAGAAATATGAATAAAGGAATCTCAATGAAAAAATCAAAAACAACAACATTGCCTGCCATCGTGCCACGCAACCCTTTGGTTGCAGCAGCAAAGTTTCGCAAAGCTGGCAGCCACCGCGACAGCAAAAAAACGGAACGACAAAAAGCCGCGCAACAATTGCAACGCATTCTTAAAAACCCCGCTGATGTGGGGTTTTTATGTATTGGGCATGCCCAAATTAAATTTTGCGAATATTGCTAAATATTCCCAAACATCGATAAATATTACTAAGGCTGATTTTTGGGGCAGCATCAGTGATTTATTAACAAACACAGCCAAGGTTACTTTAAAAAAACCACGCACTTACAGTAAAATCGCAACGTGAATAACGCCGCACCTTACATCATCGTGCCATTTTAGTAAACGGAACCGCCATGCAAGTGAATTTTTTGAACCGCACCACCCTTTTAACCGCGTTTTTGCTGATGGGGTTCGCGTGGCTGGTGAGCCTGTTTTTGCCATTTTGGGTGGGACTGTTATTTGTGATTGCGTTTTTGGTTTGGCGCCTGTCTTTGCATTACCGTGAGCTAAAGCATTTTTCATTGTGGTTGACGCACCCGACCAGCCACAACGTGCCATCTGGCCACGGCGTTTGGACAAATATTTTTGCGGCGCTGTACGCACTTCGGCGAACGGATGAGGCGCATGAATCGAAGCTTGCGCTGTGGTTGGAGCGGTTTCAAAACACGATGTGCCATTTGCCTGATGGCATTGTTTTAATGAACCTTAGCACCCAATTAGAATGGTGCAACCCGATTGCCCAACGCCATTTTGGCTTGGCATTAGAAGATGACAAAGGCAACCGCATGGCCAATTTGGTGCGTTTGCCTGCATTTGTTGCGCACTTAGAAGCAAACGTTTATGACGCCCCCATCAAAATTGACTATTTAAGCCGCCGTTTAGAAATCACGGTGATTCCATTTGAAGAAAACAGCCTGATTGTGGTGAGCCGTGACATTACGGAAGCCGAGCGCATGGACGAAATGCGGCGGGACTTTATTGCCAACGCCTCGCATGAATTGCGTACGCCACTAACCGTGATTAGCGGCTTTTTAGAGTACGCAAGCGACGCGGAGCTTATGAGTCAGATGCCGCCTGAACAGCGCATGAATCAAGTCAATTTGATGTGTCGCCAAGCCGAGCACATGACGGTATTAATTCAAGACATGCTCATGCTGTCGCGTTTGGAAAGTGACTTTACGGTGGATGAAACGCGGATAAATATGCCAGAATTGATTGAATCGATTTTGCCGCAAATCCGTGCCTTGTCTGGCTTTAACCATACGATTACCACCGATGTTGCCGCAATAAACCTAAAAGGCAGCATGACCGAAATCAGCAGCGCAGTCACCAACCTGTTATCCAATGCGGTGCGTTACACGCCAACAGGCGGCTTGATTCATCTGAGCTGGCGCAACGTTCAGGGTTGCCCAACGCTGAGCGTACAAGACAGCGGCGCTGGCATTGCGCCAGAGCATTTGCCGCGTTTAACTGAGCGGTTTTATCGTGTCAATAACGATACGAGCGCATCGGTCAAAGGCACGGGTTTGGGCTTGGCCATTGTGAAACACATCTTGATTCGCCATCAAGCTGAGCTCAAAATCAGCTCAACACTTGGGAAAGGCACAACGTTTTCCATGGTATTTCCCGCCGGCCGCATTTTATAAATTAGGTTTGCGCTTTACAGCCATCTGTCAAGCAAAAGAATGCACATTTTTTAGTAAAAAATACAAATAAATTTGGAAAAGTTGCTTGACTTACGCACACAAAATAAAAACCGCCTTGTCGCCCTTCAATTGGCCGCTTACATTTCAATCTCACACAGCGCCTTAATCCTAAGTGGTTGATATTAAACAGCTTTAGCAATTTGTTTAATATTTAGCCATTCTGATTGCAGCCCTTATTTTTAGGGCTTCTCCCTCTTTTTTTTAATGTTACCCACATAGTTATCCACAGACTTTGTGGGTAACTGCGCGAACACTTGATTTGACTGGAGCGGCGTTTTTATTGGGCATTTATTTGCCGAATTTTCACTCTTTTTTCCACTGTTTTTGACGCGTATTTTCGATGTCATGAAGTTGTCATATTCACGTTTTATAGTGCACGTGTTCGTAAGAAGAACATTTTTTGAAATTTCGTGCAACTATAGGAGACGACACGATGCGTTTAAAATTTTTGATGGTGGGTTTGACAGCGGCGGTTTTGACTGCTTGTGGCGGCAGCGATAAAGCAGCCGCACCGAAAGCTGATACAAAATCGGGTTTAAACGGCGCGGGTTCGTCATTCATCGCGCCATTGTTTAGCAAATGGGCGAGTGAATACAACAAAACCTCGGGCGTGGCGGTGAACTACCAATCGGTGGGTTCGGGCGCAGGCATTGACCAAATCAAGAAAAAAACCGTCGATTTTGGTGCATCTGATGCGCCACTCAAGGCTGAAGAGTTAGCGGCGGACGGCTTGGTACAGTTTCCATCGGCCATCGGCGGCGTGGTCGCGGTGTATAACATCAAAGATTTGGCGCAACCGTTGGTGTTTAACGGCCAAGTATTGGGTGATATTTATTTAGGCAAAATCAAAAAATGGAATGACCCTGCGATTGCTGCGCTCAACAAAGGTGCGAAACTGCCTGACATGGACATTAAAGTCGTACACCGCTCAGACGGCTCTGGCACAACGTATTTGTTTACTGAGTTTTTGGCAAAAACCCATGCAGATTGGGCAAAAACAGGTGCAAATAAATCACCTGCTTGGCCACAAGGCATGATTGGTGGCAAAGGCAATGAAGGCGTGGCAAGCAATGTAAAGCAGTTTGATGGCGCGATTGGTTATGTGGAATACATTTATGCCAAGAAAAACGCGATGCCTGTCGCTTCATTGATTAATAAAGACGGCAAAGTCGTGACGCCGTCAGTTGAAACCTTCTCTGCCGCCGCCTCTAAAGCGGATTGGACTGTACCGGGTATGGCGGCTTCGCTCACATTTACAGCGGGTGAAAAATCATGGCCGATTACTGGCACAGCATTTGTGTTGATGCACGCCAAGCCAGCAAACACAGACAGTGCGACCAAAGCATTAAAGTTCTTTGATTGGGGCTTTACCAATGGCAATGCAATCGCCTCTGAGTTGGAATACATTCCATTGCCAGCTGATGTGATTGGCTTGGTGAAAGCTGAATGGAAAAAAATTACGGACGCATCGGGTAAACCGCTGCTGCCTTAATGAGCGATTCATATTGAAACAGTGGGGCGTGATTTATCACGCCCTATCCGCTAATAAAGGCTTGTAGCATCAACGCCTACGTGGAAACTAAAACCCCATGACTCAAAAAAACATTATACGCAGCTCACCCAAACCATGGCTGGACAAGGCATTTAAAGCATTGACCCTTGCAAATGCTTGGCTGGTATTGTTGATTATCGTTGCGATTATTGGCTCGCTGATTTTTAGCGCGGCAGACACATTTCAAACCCAAGGCGCAGCTTTTTTGTGGAAAGAAGCGTGGAACCCAGTTGCCAATGATTACGGCGCACTGGGCCCGATTATCGGCACATTACTCACCGCAGGCATTGCGATTGTATTGGCATTGCCCGTGAGCTTTGGGATTGCCATTTTTTTAACCGAACTCTCACCTGCTTGGTTGCGTCGCCCGTTGGGTACAGCCATTGAGCTGCTCGCGGCGATTCCGTCCATCATTTATGGCATGTGGGGACTGTTCGTTCTAGCGCCATTGCTTGCCAAACACGTACAACCGCTCATTATTGAATTTATCGGCCCGATTCCAGTGATTGGCAAATTATTTGCCGCGCCTGCGCTGGGCGTGGGCGTATTTACCGCTGGCGTGGTTTTGGCAATTATGATTGTGCCGTTTATTACAGCGGTGCTGCGCGACGTGTTTGAACTCGTCCCCGCCATGCTCAAAGAGTCGGCTTATGGTTTGGGCGGCACAACGTGGGAAGTCGTGCGCCACGTGGTGATTCCGTACACACGGATTGGTGCGGTGGGCGGCACAATATTAGGGCTGGGGCGTGCGTTGGGTGAAACCATGGCCGTGACGTTTGTAATTGGCAACTCGCATGGTTTACACGCATCGTTATTTGCGCCAAGTAACAGCATTGCTTCAACAATTGCCAATGAGTTTGCCGAAGCATCAGACCAACATTTGTCCGCCCTGCTGGCGCTGGCGCTGGTCTTATTCTTGATTACAACGCTGGTATTGGCTTTTGCCAAAATATTATTGGCCCGCTTTGAAGGACAATCATGAAAACCTCTAACACGTTAATGAACAACCCGATGTATTTGCGCCGTCGCCGCACCAATTTTGTCATGCTCGGCTTAACGGGCGTCTCTGTGATAATTGGGCTGGTTTGGCTGGTGTGGATTTTGTGGACGCTATTATCCAAAGGCTTGCCTGCGCTGAATCTTGATTTGTTTACCCAAAACCAGCCCACCATGGGCGAGACCGACGGCGGTCTTAAAAACGCGATTGTCGGCAGTTTGATGATGGTATTTACCGCCACCGCGATTGCCACGCCAGTCGGCATTTTGGCGGGTACATATTTGGCCGAATACGGGCGCAACAACCGTTTTACGCGCATGGTTCGGTTTGTGAACGATATTTTGCTCTCAGCGCCATCGATTACGATTGGGATGTTTGCGTTTATTTTGTTTTACTTTGGCCTCAAAATGGGTGCAAATTCCAACTCTGGCTGGTCAGGCGCAATTGCATTGTCGATTGTGATGCTGCCCGTCGTGGTGCGCACCACCGATGACATGCTCAAACTCGTGCCAAACAGTTTGCGTGAAGCCGCAGTTGCACTGGGTTGCCCATATTGGAAAATGATTTTCATGATTGGCTATCGTTCTGCCAAAACCGGCATATTGACGGGCTTATTGCTCGGCGTGGCGCGGATTTTTGGTGAAACTGCCCCGCTGATTGTCACCGCAGTGGGCAACAATTTTTACAGCACCGACATGACCCAGCGCATGGCAAGTTTGCCCAAAGTCATTTTAGACTTTGCACTCAGCCCAGACGACAACTGGCAAAAACTCGCTTGGGGTGGCGCGATGCTCATTACATTTTTTGTATTACTTCTCAACATCAGCACCCGCTATATTGCCAACCGCAACCGTTAAGCAACTGTTAAATTTAAAGGGAAACTATGAATTCACTATCAACTCAAGCCATGCTCGAAGTCAAAAACCTCAACTTCTTTTATGGCGAACACAAAGCCCTCAAAGACATCAACCTTGTGATTCCTGAAAAAAAAGTCACCGCGTTTATTGGCCCGTCAGGTTGCGGCAAATCCACCCTTTTGCGCACGTTAAACCGCATGTTTGAGCTGTATCCAGACCAACGCGCCACGGGTGAGATTTTGTTTGAAAACGAGAATATTTTAACCAGCAAAACCGATGTGTCGATTTTGCGTGCCAAAATCGGCATGGTATTTCAAAAACCCACGCCCTTTCCCATGAGTATTTATGAAAACGTGGCATTTGGCGTGCGACTATTTGAAAAACTATCCAAGGGCGAAATGAACGAGCGCGTGGAATGGGCGATTAAAAAAGCCGCGCTGTGGGAACAAGTCAAAGACAAACTCCACCAATCTGGCCACAGCTTATCGGGCGGCCAGCAACAGCGCTTGTGCATTGCGCGGGCGATTGCGGTCAAACCGCAGGTGTTGTTGATGGATGAACCGTGTTCGGCGCTTGACCCGATTTCAACCACAAAAATCGAAGAGCTGATTACCGAGCTCAAACAAGATTACACCGTGGTGATTGTCACGCACAACATGCAGCAAGCGGCGCGTTGCTCTGATTACACGGCGTATATGTATTTGGGCGAGTTGATTGAGCTCAACGAGACGCGACAAATGTTTTTAAAACCGTCGCGTCAAGAAACTGAAGATTACATTACAGGTCGTTTTGGCTAATTTTAACCACATTTAAGGGATTATATGAACCACTTACATTCATCAAAAAGCTATCAAGAGGAACTCGAAAACCTACGCACCTCGATTTTAAAAATGGGTGGCAAAGTCGAGGCGCAATTTCGCCAAGCTGTGCTGGCCTACTCCGAAGGCAACGCAGCACTTGCCGAGCAGCTCATGACCATTGAGCGCGAAGTCAATCAAGAGCACTTAGAAATTGACCACGCCTGCACCGAAATCATCGCGTTGCGCCAGCCTGCGGCAGGCGATTTGCGTATGCTGCTTGGCTGTATCCGTACCATTTCAGACCTTGAACGGATTGGCGATGAAGCCTCAAAAATCGCAAAAATGGCGTTAAAATCAGACAAAAACCGCGCAAAACTCACACGCGTGCATTCAATTTATCAATCGGCTGATTTGGCTGCGAGCATGTTGCGCCAAGTATTGGACGGCTTTGCGCGCAAAGACACCACGCAAATGGCCGCCATTTTTACCGCTGACTTAGAGCTTGACTCACATTATCAAGCCAGCATGCGCCAATTGATTACGTTTATGATGGAAGATCCGCGCACGATTGGCGTGGCGCTGGATGATTTGTGGGTGGCCAAAGCGATTGAGCGCGTGGGCGACCATGCGGAAAACGTTGCTGAAACGGTGATTTATATTTTTGAGGGCGAAGATGTCCGTTACAGCCATCACACGTCCAATCCAGATTGAATTTAAAATCGAATTTAAACTTTAAATTTAGGGGGCTTAAAACTTTAAGATTGCGTGAATTAAGCAACGAAATGAAAATTTTGAGGTTTACAATTTACACTTTAAAATTTGAAGCATCAAACCTAAAAAGCTAAAGCGAGGCATTTGTGAGCATACAACCAAGCGTTTTAATCGTCGAAGACGAAGCGGACATTACCGAACTGTTGCGCTTTGCGCTGCAGCGCGCAGGATTTGAAGTGCGCACGGCCCAAAGCTTAAGCGAGGCGCAACAATCGCTCAAGGCGGTGTTGCCGCAAGTGGTTGTGCTCGATTGGATGTTGCCTGACGGCGATGGCGCAACGTGGCTAAAAACCCTGCGCGCGGATGAGCGTTCGCGCCATCTGCCCATTCTCATGCTCACCGCTCGCGCACAAGAAACTGACAAATTACAAGGACTTGACAACGGCGCAGACGACTACATGACCAAGCCGTTTAGTCCAAAAGAATTGGTGGCACGCATCAACAGCATCATGCGCCGCAGCGCGCCGCAACACGTAGCAACCTCAACCACATTCAAAGACTGCGTCTTGCACGATGATGACCTTGCCTTGCAAAAAGGCGGCGTGCGTGAAACCTTGGGCAACACCGAATTTAAGCTGCTCAAATACCTGCTCACCCACCCAGATAAAAGCTATACGCGCAACCAATTACTCGATTTTGTGTGGGGCGATCATGTTTATATTGAAGAGCGCACCGTCGATGTACACGTGTTACGCCTGCGCAAAATTTTGCAGCGCTTTGAGCTGGAAGCGTACTTAGAAACCGTACGCGGCGTGGGGTATCGTTGGCGCAGCACGTTGCCAAGTTCACCAAATTAACCAAATTAACCAAATTAGCCAAATTAACCAAATTAACCAAATTAACCAAATTAACCAAATTAACCAAATTAACCAAATTAAC
>JAFEII010000020.1 GCA_017495165.1 Hydromonas sp.
GTCATTGCGGGCTTGACCCGCAACCTCACAACTTATCTCCCACAACGTCATTGCGCCAACAGATTGCGGGTCAAGCCCGCAATGACCGCGTAAAACAACGCTTCCCCAATATTCCATGCTAAACTTCGCCGCAAAACTGGCAACGCCAAAACCACCCAAACACTACAACTTTAAAACAGGAGAAAAACCATGCACCCAACAAAACCAGCTCAAAAACCATCCACCGCCCGCGCAACCCTCAGCCGCATCGCCTTGGCACTCGCTTTAATCTGCACCCAAATCAGCCCGAACAGCGCATTTGCTCAAACCGCTGAAACATCTGAGCAAGAGATTCAACAAGTCATCACTCTATTCGAGCAAGGCAAAAACGCATACGGAAAGGGTGATTTCCAGAAAGCCATCCGTGATTACACACAAGTCATTGCCATTGACCCAAACGATGCGGCGACATACTACAGTCGCGGCAATTCATACGCCGCCCTCAAAGATTACTCATCCGCCATTCGTGATTACACCCAAGCCATTGCCATTAACCCAAATGATGCGAAGGCATACTACAATCGCGGCACGTCATACGCCGCCCTCAAAGATTACTCATCCGCCATTCGTGATTACACCCAAGCCATTGCCATTAACCCAAATGATGCGAAGGCATACTACAATCGCGGCTATTCATACGCCGCCCTCAAAGACTACTCATCCGCCATCCGTGATTACACCCAAGCCATTGCGATTGACCCAAATTATGCGAAGGCATACGGCAATCGCGGTAGCATATACAACGGCCTCAAAGACTACTCATCCGCCATTCGCGACCAGACTCAAGCAATTGCCATCAATCCAAATGATGCGCTGGCATACTACAATCGCGGTCTTTCATACAACGGCCTCAAAGATTACTCATCCGCCATTCGTGATTACACCCAAGCCATTGCGATTGACCCAAATTATGCGGATGCATACAACAATCGCGCTTCCTGCTTTGCGCTTAAAAACGATTTCCGCAGCGCCACCCGTGATGCACGTAAGGCGTGTTCGTTAGGTGAATGCAAAGCATTGGAAGTCTTAGGCAAAAATGGCTGGCTGCGCGACTAACCCCAAACCACTAACTCAGAAAGCCCCTCATGGCACTTTTACTCAAAGCCCTCATCGGCGCGGCCGTTGTTCTTGCCATAGCGCTGCTCTCACGCAGCCGTTATTTTTTAATTGCAGGACTCGTGCCGTTGTTTCCCAGTTTTGCGCTCATCAGCCATTACATTGTGGGGATGGAGCGCTCGCGCGCGGATCTGAAAGCCACCATCGCCTTTGGTTTGTGGGCGTTGTTGCCGTATGCGGTGTACCTGATTGCCGCGTATTTTTTGGTGGATAAAATGGCGCTGGCGCCTGCGCTGATTGTGTCCACGCTATTTTGGTGCGCTGCCGCTGGGATTTTGATTTACAGCCAGCATTAAAAATCGGCCATTCGTCGCTCATTCGTCGTTAACTTCTTTTAAATCCAACAAATTCGCAGCTTATAAACCCCGCAAGGTTTGCTACAATGGCGTTTTTGTTCACCACAGGCAAACCATGCACTATACCCGCGCACAAAACCTCCCCGAGCTGCTGACCCAACGCATTTTGATTTTAGACGGCGCGATGGGCACGATGATTCAGCAATACAAATTGACCGAGGCCGACTATCGCGGCGCACGGTTTGCCCAGCACCACATTGATGTCAAGGGCAACAACGAGCTGCTCACGCTCACGCGCCCCGACGTGATTGCGGCGATTCATGAGCAATACCTTGCCGCTGGCGCGGACATCATTGAAACCAACACCTTTGGCGCGATTAGCGTGGCGCAAGACGATTATGAGATGCCCGAATTGGCGGTTGAGATGAACCGCGCCGCCGCCCAGCTCGCCAAAGCCGCTTGCCTCAAATACAGCACGCCCGACAAACCACGCTTGGTGGCAGGCGCGATTGGCCCCACGCCCAAAACCGCCAGTATTTCGCCCGACGTGAACGACCCTGGTGCGCGCAATGTGGATTTTGAAAAGCTGCGCCAAGCGTATTACGCGCAAGCCCAAGCCTTGATGGATGGCGGCGTGGATTTGTTTTTGGTGGAAACGATTTTTGACACACTCAACGCCAAAGCGGCGTTGTTTGCGCTGGAGGAATTGTTTGAAAATACAGGCGAGCGTTTGCCCATCATGATTTCTGGCACAGTCACCGACAAATCAGGGCGGATTTTATCAGGCCAAAACGTGGAAGCGTTTTGGTACAGTTTGCGCCACGCCAAGCCGCTGTTGTTTGGCCTAAACTGCGCGCTGGGCAGTGAAGAGATGCGCCCGTACATTGCGGAGCTGGCCAAAATTTGCGACTGCGCCATTTCGTGCTACCCCAACGCAGGCCTGCCCAACCCCATGTCTGACACAGGTTTTGACGAAACCCCGCCAATTACCGCAGGTTTTCTCCACAGCTTCGCGCAAGCGGGCATGGTCAATTTGGTCGGCGGCTGCTGCGGCACAACCCCGCCGCATATTGCGGCGATTGCCCAAGCCGTGGCTGGGCAAAAGCCGCGTGATTTATCGGGTTTGGCGATGTTTGACCACGTTCATAACCACAACCACACTCATCAACACGCGGATTGAGTCGCGCAAGTTGTGAGTTGTAGGGCGGGCATTCATGCCCGCCAACGCACGCCGCACCGTCACCCAAATGGCGGGCATCAATGCCCGCCCTACAAACCACCCATCATCAACGGATATTTTTCCACAAACGCCATATATCCATCGTCATTCTCGCGCACGCGGGAATCCAGCAAATGCACCGCATTTGAATGTTTTTAAGAAAGCCGCCAAGCCATGAATTACCTCATCCTCGCCATCCTCGCCAGCGTTGCCGTATCGGTTTTTCTCAAACTCGCCCGCACGTATCACATCCAAACCGAGCAAGCGATTTTTGTCAATTACAGCGTCGCCGCCAGCGCCACGTATTTTTTCCTCACGCCTGACATCACAGCGCTGACAAGCCTAAACCTTCAATCGCCTGCCTTACCCATCATCCTTGCGCTGGGCGTATTGTTGCCCAGTATTTTCATCGTCATGGCGCACGCCGTGCGCCATGCAGGCATCATCAAAACCGACGCGGCGCAACGCCTCGCATTATTTATCCCAATTTTGGCCGCCCTCACGATTTTTGACGAAGCGCTCACATTGCAGAAAAAAATCGGTTTGGGCTTGGCATTCGCCGCCCTGTTTTGCCTGATTACCAAAAGCAGTTCAAGCAAATCACGCGGCGCCAGCAACGCAGGCGCAGTCGCACTGTGCCTCATCGCCGTCTGGTTGGGCTTTGGCATCATCGACGTATTATTTAAACAAACCGCCAAAATGGGCAGCGCATTTCCAGCCACATTACTGGCCGCATTTGTACTCTCAGGCGCAGTCATGTTGGTGTATTTGCTCGCCAAACGCACCGCGTGGCACGCCACCAGTCTGGCCAGCGGCATCATTTTGGGCGCGCTCAACTTTGCCAATATTTGGTGCTACGTCCGCGCCCACCAAGCCATGAAAGACACGCCCACCACCGTATTTGCAGGGATGAACGTTGGCGTGATTGCGCTGGGCGCCATCGTCGGCGCAGTCGTGTTTCGTGAACGCATCTCACGCCTGAATATGCTGGGGATTGTTTTGGCAATATCCGCCATTGGCTGCTTGTTTTACCTCGACAAACTCGCGTCCATGCTTGGCTTTGCGCTATAATCGCACCTCACCCACAAAGCGCAACTATGACCAAAGAATCCAAGAAAACCCAAATCATCGGCTGGCTCGCATCATTCATGGCCATCGCCATGTACGTCAGCTACATCGACCAAATCAAACTCAATTTGAGCGGCCACAAAGGCTCGGTGATTTTACCCATCGTCACCACCATCAACTGCCTGCTCTGGACACTGTATGCGCTGAGCAAAAGTAAAAAAGACTATCCGATTTTGGTGTGCAATATTCCAGGGGTTGTGTTGGGGATTTTGACGGCGGTGACGGCGTTGATGTGAGATTAAAGGTTCGTAGGGTGGATTCGCGCAGCAATCCACCGAGTCTCTCGCCAACGGGCGGCGACATATATAAAACATGCGGCGCAATGCGCTTTGCTTATTGCGCCCTACGGGGTATCGAGACAACAATGAAAATAGAAAATACTATAGAAGTACAAATCTTAAAAGATGCTCAAAAATTAGCATATATATCAAGCCAACATACAAAAGAACAAATAGATACGCTTGAGGTTTTGCAAGCGATAACTTTTTTCTCATTTAGCATGGAAAGGCTTTTAAAATATATATTGGCAAAAATCAATCCAATTTTTACACTGAAGTCTGGTGACTTTAAAAATGCAGTACCAATTCTGTATAAAAACATTCAGTTAAATCAGGATGAACATAGTCAGATATCAACAAAACCAGACCAAGATGTCATTTCATTTAGAGTGGCTTTGCAACGAGCAACATTATTTTCAAAATCAGTTCAAGTCAACAAACAATTTTTGTATTCTTTAGCCAAGTATAGAGACATTTTAGCTCACAGGCATCTTGATGAACTTGATATTACAGAGACCCATAAAATGCTTGTCAAAGATGGATACAAAGTTATGTTGGAACTTTGCAATGAACTCTCGCTACAAATATCAGACTTTTTTCTTGACAACACAGAGCGACTATCTGCGGTCAGTGCTAAATTACAAGAGGATGAACCCTTCACACGCAATATGCGGTTAGTTTTAAACAAACATAAAAACATATGGATAGAACGAAGTAAAAACAGCGAAATAGTCACACTTGCAAAGAGTACAACCAAAGCAGCATTACGTTTTTATGATGGTGAATCCAGTTCTGTGGAGTTTAATTGCCCCGCTTGCGGTAACGAGGCTGTTGTTACAGTAGTACCGGACTGGGACTATTGTGACGCAGAACAAGATGCTCGCATTACAGGAATTTTTGTAGATAAAATCCATTGCTATTATTGTTCTTTAAACCTAGAAAATTATAACGAACTCGATTTTGTAAATGTCAATTCAATATTAGAAGATATGTAAGAACTGAACTCTTCATTGTAGTCCGCAATAAGCAAAGCGCATTACGCCGCATGTCTTAAAACGGGACAATACGACACTCAACGGTGTCATGCGCAAAAAACGTTTCACACCCAACAAATCACCAACTAAAAAAGATTTTATGAGCAATAAAACCCGCAACCTGCGCCTCTCTGGCCTTGAGCCTTTCGTCGTCAACGACGCATCCCTATTTGTCAACGTGGGCGAGCGCACGAATGTGACTGGCTCTAAAGCCTTTGCCCGCATGATTTTAAACAATCAGTTTGATGAAGCCTTATCCGTCGCGCGCCAGCAGGTGGAAAACGGCGCGCAGATTATTGACATCAACATGGATGAAGCCATGCTTGATTCGCAGGCGGCGATGGTGCGATTCCTCAACCTCATCGCTTCTGAGCCTGATATTTCACGCGTGCCGATTATGATTGATTCGTCCAAATGGGATGTGATTGAAGCGGGTTTGCGCTGCGTGCAGGGCAAGGCGGTGGTCAATTCGATTTCGATGAAAGAAGGCGTTGAGCCGTTTAAGGCGCAGGCGCGCAAAATCATGCGCTATGGCGCGGCGGCGGTGGTGATGGCGTTTGACGAGCAAGGCCAAGCCGATACGTTTGAGCGCAAAATTGAGATTTGCGAGCGCTCATACCGCATTTTGGTGGACGAAGTTGGTTTTGCGCCTGATGACATTATTTTTGACCCGAATATTTTTGCGATTGCCACGGGCATTGAAGAGCACAACAATTACGCGGTTGATTTTATCAACGCCACCCGTTGGATTAAAGAGAATTTACCGTTTGCGCTGGTGAGCGGCGGCGTGTCGAATGTGTCGTTTTCGTTCCGTGGCAATGAGCCGGTGCGCGAGGCGATTCACACCGTGTTTTTGTACCACGCCGTGGCTGCGGGCATGGACATGGGGATTGTCAACGCGGGGATGCTCGGCGTGTATGCCAATCTTGACCCAGAGTTGCGCGAGCGCGTCGAAGACGTGGTGCTCAATCGCCGCGCCGATTCAACCGACCGCTTGCTTGAAATCGCCGCCAAGTTTAAAGGCGATGGCATCAAAATTGAAGAAAACCTCGCGTGGCGTGAGCAAGATGTCAATGCGCGCCTAAGCCACGCGCTGGTCAGCGGCATTACGGCATTTATTGATGCCGACACTGAAGAAGCGCGCCAGCAAGCACAGCGCCCAATTCACGTGATTGAAGGCCCGTTAATGGACGGCATGAATGTGGTGGGCGATTTGTTTGGCGCGGGCAAAATGTTTTTGCCGCAAGTGGTTAAATCCGCCCGCGTGATGAAACAAGCCGTGGCGCATTTAATCCCATTTATCGAACAAGAAAAAGCCGACCGCATTGCGGCTGGCTTTGCAGATGCGAGTAAATCCCAAGCAAAAGTCGTGATTGCCACGGTCAAAGGCGACGTGCATGACATTGGCAAAAACATTGTGACCGTGGTTTTGCAGTGCAATAATTTTGACGTGGAAAACATGGGCGTGATGATGCCGTGCGCGCAAATTTTGGCCAAGGCAAAAGAAGTGGACGCCGATTTAATCGGCTTATCGGGTTTGATTACCCCAAGTTTGGAAGAAATGGCGTACGTGGCGGCCGAAATGGAACGCGACCCGTATTTCCGCGAGCGCCAAACCCCGTTGTTTATTGGCGGCGCCACCACGTCACGCGTGCACACGGCGGTTAAAATCGCGCCCAATTACAGCGGCCCCGTGGTTTGGGTACCAGACGCGTCCAAAACCGTTACGGTGTTGCAAGACCTACTCAGCCACCCAGAAGCGTTTATGGCCAAACACAATGCCGAATACGAGCGGATTCGCCAACAACACGCCAACAAAAAAGGCACGCCGCAAATCAGCCCAGACGCAGCGCGCGCCAATAAATTTAAAATCGATTGGACAAATTTCACCCCTGTGAAACCACGTAAATTGGGTTTGCAAGTAATTGAGCGCATGGATTTGGCCACGCTCGCGCCGTATATTGACTGGGCACCGTTTTTCCAAGTATGGGATTTGGCGGGTTCTTACCCGGCCATTTTGAACGACGCAGTCGTCGGTGAACAAGCCAAACGCGTGTTTGACGATGCACAAACCATGCTGAAACGCATCATCAGCGAGCAATGGCTCACCGCCAAAGGCGCGTATGGCATGTATCCCGCCGCCGTTATCGACGACGAAACCATCGTGGTCTATGACGAATCCAAATCCACCGAACTCTTGCGCTGGAACCCACTGCGCCAGCTCGCGGAAAAACCCGTGATTGACGGCGTGGCAAAACCCAACCAATCATTGGCCGACTTCATCGCGCCCACAGGCACGGTGGACGATTACATCGGCATGTTTGCCGTCACCACAGGGCTGGAGATGGAAGCGCGCCTCGCGCAAATGGAAGCCGAATTTGACGACTACGGCTCAATCATGTTTAAAGCCCTCGCCGACCGCTTGGTAGAAGCCTTTGCCGAATACCTGCACGAAAAAGTCCGCACCAGCGATTGGGGCTACGCCGTCAACGAATCATTGAGCAAAACCGAACTGCTCAAAGAACAATACAGCGGCATCCGCCCAGCCCCTGGTTACCCAGCCTGCCCCGACCATGAGGTCAAAGCAGACATGTTCCGCGTATTGCAAGCCGATAAAATCAACATGACGTTGACTGAGAGCCTCGCCATGAACCCCGCCTCATCCATCAGCGGCTTTTACTTTGCCCACCCGCAATCGCGGTATTTTAATGTGGGGAAAAGTGCGTGGTGAATGACTCAACTCAAAAACTGGAGCAACCCATGAAAAAAACCATCAGCCTCATCGGCGTCCCCACAGACATTGGCGCAGGCGCACGCGGCGCATCAATGGGCCCTGAAGCCTTGCGCGTTGCGCGTTTGACCGAGATGTTGGTTGAGCACGGTTTAACCGTCTTGGACACAGGCAATATTGCAGGGGCTGCCAACCCATGGCAGCCGCCGCTGGACGGCTACCGCCATTTGCCTGAAGTCCAACAATGGAACGAGTCACTGCACGACGCGATGTACGCCGAGCTCAACGCCAACCGCTTGCCCATCGTCTTGGGTGGCGACCATTGCCTTGGGATTGGCTCCATCAGCGCGGTGGCCAAATACTGCCGCGAGCAAGGCAAAAAGCTGCGCGTGCTGTGGCTCGATGCGCACGCCGACTTTAACACCAGCGACTTAACCCCCACCGGTAACATCCACGGCATGCCCGTTGCGGTGTTGTGCGGCTACGGCCCAGAGGTGCTCACCCGCATTGGCGGTACAACCCCCGCCATGAACTACGCCGACATTCGCCAAATTGGCATCAGGAGCGTGGATGCGGGCGAGAAACGTTTTGTGCAACAAGTTGGTCTAGAAGTGTTTGACATGCGCTACATTGACGAAATGGGCATGAAACACACCATGCAAGAAGCGCTCAAAGACATGGACGACAACACCCATCTGCACGTCAGCTTTGACGTGGATTTCCTCGACCCAGCCATCGCGCCCGGAGTTGGCACGACGGTGGCAGGCGGCCCAAGCTACCGCGAAGCCCAATTGTGCATGGAGATGATTGCCGACACAGGCAAACTCGCCTCATTGGACATCATGGAGCTCAACCCTGCGTTTGACATCAAAAATCAAACCGCCTTATTGGCGGTTGACTTGGTGGACAGTTTGTTTGGTAAATCCACCTTAATGCGCGATTGAGACAATCCATCAGCAACGCAAAATAAGATGCACAATATTTAAAGGCACAGCCATGAGCACATTTTTAAGGCAATTTTCAGAGCGATTTTGTGCGCTCAACAAAGACAATTTGTCCACGTTAGGCACGTTGTATGCCAAAGACATCCAGTTTATTGACCCGCTCCATCAAATCAACGGGCTGAACGCATTAACCGCTTATTTTGCGCAGCTGTACGCCAATGTCAGCGCAATCAACTTTGAGATTCATGCCTGTGACAGCGTCTCAGACTCTGAAGGTTATTTGCGCTGGACCATGCATTTTAGCCACCCCAAATTGCGTGCAGGTCGTACCATTTCCGTGGCGGGCTGCACACACCTGAAATGGCATGACACCGTTTTTTATCACCGCGATTTTTTTGATGCGGGCGCCATGCTGTATGAACAACTGCCCGTCTTTGGCTCAATCATTGCATGGCTCAAACGCAGGATGGCGGCATGACGCAACAGCACCCCAAAAAAATTTGGCTCACAGGCGCCAGCAGTGGCATTGGACATGCACTGGCGCAAGAGTTGCTCAAACAAGGCCACAGGCTCGCACTCACCGCGCGCAAAGCCGCGCCATTGACGCTGCTGGCGCAAGCCTATCCAAACCAAGTCTTGGTGGTGACGGCCGACTTGACGGTTTTTGAGCAAGTACATGCCGTTGCCCAGCGCATTGAGCAAGAATGGGGCGGGCTGGACATGGCCATCCTCAACGCGGGCACATGCGAATACATTGATGCGGCGCATTTTGAAGCGGCCATGCTTGAACGCGTCATGCGCACCAATTTCATTGCAACCGCGTATTGCATTGAAGCGGCGCTGCCATTGCTGCGCCAAGGCTCAAAACCGCAACTGGTCGCAACCTCAAGCAGCGCCACATATTTTCCTTTGCCGCGCGCTGGCGCGTATGGCGCCTCAAAAGCGGCAATGGATTATTTGCTCGCTTCTTTGCGCTTGGATTTGATGCGCGAGGACATTGCCGTCACAACCATTCATCCCGGCTTTGTCGACACACCACTTACCAGACGCAATGACTTTGCCATGCCCATGCGCTGGAGCAGCGAACGTGCCGCGCAATACATTGCCAAACGCATCCACAAGCGCCCCTTTGAAATCAATTTCCCCCGCATTTTTGTGGGCTTCCTTAAACTTTTAGCGTGCTTGCCATTGCGATTGCAAACGGCAATTGGCAGCAGAATGAACCCATAACCCTATGAAAATAGCCATTATCGGTAGCGGCATCTCAGGTTTGACCTGCGCGTACTACCTGAACGACAAACACGACATTCAAATTTTTGAGGCCAACGATTACGTTGGTGGTCATACACGCACAGTTGATGTGCGGGTTGACGGGCAACCATACGCAATTGACACAGGGTTTATTGTGTTTAATGACTGGACGTATCCGAATTTTAAACGGCTCATGGCCGACATCAATGTGCCGCATCAAGACACGGAAATGAGCTTTTCCGTGGTTGATGCACACCTCAAATTTGAATACAGCGGCAGCAATCTGGCCAGTTTGTTTGCGCAAAAGCGCAACTGTTTTTCTTACTCTTTTTGGCGCATGCTGGCCAATATTTTACGTTTTAACCGCGAGGCATTGCGCGACGTTGAACGCATCAGCAGCACGCTCACACTTGGCCAATATTTAACCCAAAACAAATACAGCAAGCGTTTCATCAGCCATTACATTGTGCCAATGGGCGCGGCCATCTGGTCAATGCCCACGCAAGAAATGCTCAACTTTCCACTCCAATTTTTTATTCGATTTTTTAAAAACCATGGCTTGCTGTCAATCAACAACCGCCCGCAGTGGCACGTGATTCGTGGCGGTTCAAGCGCCTATATTCCCGCATTAACGGCCAATTTTTCAGACAAAATTTTACTCAACACGCCCGTCCAAAAAGTCGTGCGCACCGCCAATCAGGTGCAAATACACACCAAAAATGGCAGCCAAACATTTGACGCGGTGATTTTTGCCTGCCACAGCAACACCGCGTTAGAGCTGATTCAAGCGCCCAGCGCCTTAGAACAAGAGCTGCTTGGCGCACTGCCGTATGCGGACAATGACGTGGTGTTGCACACAGACATTCGCCGCCTGCCTGCCCGCAAAGCGGCGTGGGCGAGCTGGAACTACAACCTCAACACCAACAGCCGCGCAAGCCTGACCTACAACATGAATATTTTGCAAGGCATCAACAGCGCCACCACGTTTTGTGTCAGCCTCAACCAAACAGATTTGATTGACCCGAGCAAAATTTTGCAACGCTTCAATTACGCGCACCCCCAATTTAGCCAGCAAGGCGTGGCCGCGCAAGCGCGCTGGCATGAGATTAGCGGCGTTGGCCAAACCTATTTTTGCGGTGCTTATTGGGGCGCAGGCTTTCATGAAGACGGTGTCAACAGCGCCTTGCGCGTGGTAAAGCAAATCAATGCATAGCGCGCTGTACTCAGGCACGGTGCAGCACCGCCGCTTGCACCCCAAAACCCACGCATTCCGCTACACCATTGGCATGCTGTGGCTGGACTTGGCCGAGCAAAACCAGTTTTTTGCACAATCCAAATGGGTCAGCGCAAAACGCTTTGCGCCGCTCTCTTTTCGCGAAACCGATTACCTGCCCCACTTAACCCGCAAGGGCATGCCGCTGATTGACGCGGTGCGTTTGTCGTTGGCCGAATTGGGCGAACCACGCATTGCCCGCGTTTGCGTCCTCACCCAAGCGCGCAGTTGGGGGCTGTCGTTTAACCCAATTAGCATTTTTTATGCGTACAACGAACAGAACGAGCTCATTGGCATGTTGTGCGAAGTCAGCAACACACCTTGGCGCGAGCGCTACCATTACGTGCTGCCCGCCCAAAACACAGCAGCCAACGCCTTTCGGGTTGCAAAATCATTTCATGTCTCGCCTTTTTTACCGCGCGACTTAGAACACCGCATGCGTTTTTATCAAAAAAATCAACGCTTAACCTTATATATGGCCGATTTTAAACACGACCTCAAAGTATTTTACGCCAGCCTAAACCTAAAACGCACCGAAATTAGCCCGCAAAGCCTGCGCCGCTACATCGCCACATTCCCTTTTATGACCGCCAAAACAGTGCTTGGCATTTATTGGCAAGCCCTGCGCTTGGCTCTAAAAGGCATGCCATTTTTTTCTCACCAGCCAGCCGACGGCACAAGTAAAACCGCAAAAAGAACCCCATCATGAACACCCACTCAATCTACAAAAAACTGGTACTCAAGCAACTGGTTAAACTACAGCACGCCCAACTCACCTTGCATTGCGACGGCGAACAACACACCTTTGGCGCGCCCGACGCCGCGCTCAAAGCGGACTTACACATTACCAGCGCCCAATGTTGGCCAGCATTGGCCATGTACGGTTCCGTTGGCGCAGGCCAAGCCTACGCGCAGGGCTTGTGGCATACAGACAACCTCACCAACGTTGTCAGAATTTTTGCCAAAAACATTGACGTATTAGACAGCATAGACAACCGCTGGACGCAACTGGGACAATACGCGCTCAAAGCCGTGCACTTTATGCGGCGCAACAACCGCCAAGGTTCACGCCAAAACATTGCCGCGCATTACGACTTGGGCAACGACTTATTCAGCCAATTTTTAGACCCAACCATGATGTACTCAAGTGCGCAGTTCTTAAACGAAACCGATACATTAGAACAAGGCCAAACCTACAAACTGCAACGCATTTGCCAAAAACTCGACTTAAAACCAACCGATCATTTATTAGAAATTGGCACAGGCTGGGGCAGCATGGCCATTTATGCCGCCCAGCATTATGGCTGCCGCGTCACCACCACAACGCTCTCAAAAGAGCAACATGATTATGCCAAAGCCGCCATTGCCGCCGCAGGATTGAGCGGGCAAATCACATTGCTCATGCAAGACTACCGCGACTTAAAAGGCAGTTTTGACAAACTTGTCTCAATCGAGATGATTGAAGCGGTTGGACACGCGTACCTTAAAACCTACTTTGAACAATGCACAAAATTGCTCAAGCCGCAAGGCCTGATGCTGCTGCAAGCCATCACCATTCGCGACCAGCGCTACGAGTCCGCCAAAAAGACCGTTGATTTTATCCAGCGTTACATATTCCCTGGTGGCGCATTGCCCTCGATTCAAGTCATGCTCAACCTTGTCAGCAACCACACCGACATGAATCTCATTCAACAAGAAGACTTTGGCGCGCATTACGCCCGCACGCTCAACATGTGGCACCACAACTTTAACGCTGCGCGCGCCCATCTGAAAACCCTTGGCTATGATGATTATTTTTACCGTTTGTGGGTGTTTTATTTATGCTACTGCGAAGGCGGCTTCATCGAACGCACCATTGGCTGCTCCCAACTGCTGCTGGCCAAACCTTCTGCGCAACGCGCACCGTTAATTCATGCGCTGAACCCTTGACCTTTTAACAAGGCGCAATCATTCAAAACCGCAACGTCCGAAAAACTTTTGAGTGCAATCAAGCAGGCTGGGGGTGACGCTTGCGCTGATTCAACAAGCAACCCAAACCGCACCATACAAAACGCCATCTTTATAAAGATGGCGTTTTGTGATGTTTTATTGCGCTTGGCATCGCAGGCCTCAAGCCGCGCCAGCGTGATTGCCCGCACCGACACTATTTGCCCATCAAAACCCGCAACAGCCGCTGCGTCCAAACCGTGTACGGCGGTTTGGTCAAGCGTTTTAACACCATCGACAAAATACGGCTTTGCATAAACACACCTGTTTGTGTGCTCAAACTCAAAAAACCCGTGTGCCCATGATACGCGCCCATGCCACTGCCGCCCACGCCACCAAACGGCAAATGATGTTGCGCGTAATGCCATACGCAGTCGTTAATCACCGCGCCACCTGCACGCGTGCGCGCCAGCACATCATCGGCACGTCGCGCATTGTGGTCAAAATAATACAGCGCCAGCGGTCTGTCATGCGCGTTCACATACGCAATCGCCTCATCGACGGTTTGATAGGTCATGATGGGCAAAATCGGCCCAAACAACTCTTCGCGCATCGCCCGCATACCATCGGTCACATCCCACAAAATCGTTGGCAAAAACACCCCGCTCGCCTCATCTGCCCGCTCATTTTTTGGATTGTACGCCTGCACCCGCGCGCCCAATTGCGCCGCGTCAGCCACGATGTCATTCATCCGCCGCCACGCAGGCGCGTTAATCATGTGGCTGTATTCCGTATTCGCGACCACATCTGCAAAACGCGCATGCAACACACGTTCAATCGCCCGCTCTAACGCATCGCGCTGAGCTTCAGCCACCAACACATAATCAGGCGCAATACAGGTTTGTCCCGAATTCCATAATTTCGTCGTGATGATTTTATCCGCAGCATCATCCAAATCATACGATTCATGAATAATCACAGGCGACTTGCCGCCCAACTCCAACGTTACGGGGGTTAAGTTTTCAACCGCCGCCGCCATGACTTTTTTGCCAATACGCCCAGAACCCGTAAAAATAAGATGATCAAACGGCAACGCCGCAAACGCCGCCGCCGCATCCGCCCCGCCCTCAACCACCGCCACTTGGCGGGCATCAAAGGTTTCCCCAATCAACCGCGCAATCAGCGCACTGGTCGCAGGCGCGAGTTCAGAGGGTTTAATCATGGCGCAATTGCCAGCCGCCAGTGCATCGACAAGCGGCGTTAATACCAAAGACACAGGGTAGTTCCACGCGCCCATAATCCCAATCACGCCCAACGGCTGATAAATCACCTTTGCGCGTGCCGGTAAAAAATACCAATCAACCGATACTTTTTTTGGACGCATCCAGCGCTTTAAATGCCGCTTGCAGTGTCGAATTTCGCTCAACAACGGCATAAGCTCAAGCAACTGCGTCTCTTGCGTGGCGCGTCGCCCAAAATCTTGATGCAACACCGCAATAAAATCAGCCTCATGCGCCAATACCATTTGCTCTAATTTATTCAGCGCATCAATTCGAGCCGCATACGGCACAACCATGTTTTGATGAAACCAAGCGCGTTGCGCGTTAAAAATCTCGTTCATATTTACCCCTAAAAATGCATCATACATGCGCTCATTATGAGCCATACGCACTCGGCTATTCATACTTATGTGGAATCAAGCTCATCGCATGCTCAGCCAACGCCGTAATCGTCAAACTCGGGTTCACGCCCAAATTGGCCGACACCACCGAGCCATCACAAATCCACATATTCTCATACCCGAACACCCGTAAACCAGCATCGCACACGCCATTGGACGCATCCGTCCCCATCACCGCGCCGCCAATACAATGCGCCGTCATTGGAATATCCATGAGCAGTTCGGTCATACACATGCCCGCCACACCACCCGTTAAAGCCGCACCTTTAAGAGCAAACTCATTGGCTTGAGGAATACACGTCGGGATTTTTGCGCCCGTGGTTTGCATGCGCTTGCCAAATGGCCAATACCACGGCGCGCGGTACGTCATGGTTAAGTGCCCTTCCATGGTTTGCATACACAGCAAAATCATGGTTTGCGTGGCACCTTTGACAGGCCAAGTCATTTTTAAAAATCGAATCGGGTGCAACAACATTGATTTGAACCATTGCCCAACCCGAGCCCCGCGACTCGCACCCACGGCCAAAACGGTGAGCAATGCGCTCAAAGCATCAGAGCCTGCGGGATAGCGCGTGGCCTCAATATGCGTGTGCTCATCCAAAAAAACACCTGAACCTATCGCCACGCCTTTTGAATAATCATGCGCATCGCCAGCATTTAAATAACGTATCGCAATCAAAGACTCCGCATTCGTGCGCACTTTCTGTCCCAGCTGGTTGGATAAATTAGGCAAAAAACCAGCCGACTTCATTTGAAAAAGCAGTTCTTGCGTGCCCAAAGAGCCACCCGAAAACACAATATGCTTTGCGCTGAAGCTCTGGCGCTGCCTCGAGCCCCAGCGACTCGAACGGGTTTGAACCACGTAGCCATCTCGCCCATCTGCGTGGTTCATCGGCACCACTTGAAGCACCTGTGTCTCACTAAAAACGTGTGTCCCAAGCTGTTCTGCCAAATACAAATAATTTTTGTCCAATGTGTTTTTTGCATTGTAGCGACACCCGACCATGCAGCCGCCACAGCCCACACAACTATTGCGTTCGGGGCCTTTGCCATCAAAATACGGGTCGGCATACGCCGCGCCTTGGGACTTGTCTGCATCACCAAAAAACACACCCACTTCTGTGTGGTAAAACGTGTGCCCAACCCCTTGCGCATCGGCCATGTTTTTGAGCTGTTCATCCGCCCAAGCTGCGCGCATATTCAGACTCGCGCCCAGCATTTTTTTGGCAGTTGCGTAATGCTGGGGCATCAAACTGCGCCAATCAGCCAGCCCTGCCCATTCGCCCTCACCCCACACACTGTCTTTGGGTTGCCACAAAGTCTGCGCATACGTGACAGAACCGCCGCCAACCGCATTGCCGTGCAACACAATCACATGCTTAAAGAAGCGCATATTAAAAAAACCGCGCAACCCCAACGCAGGTCTCCAAATATAACGGCGTAAATTCCAATTGGTTTTCGGCAAAGATGCCGCCGTCCAGCGTCGTCCCATTTCCAAAACCGCCACACGGTAGCCTTTCTCGCTCAAGCGCAATGCGCTCACACTGCCACCAAAGCCAGAACCCACCACAATAAAGTCAAACGCACGAATGTCCATTTATCCCACCTTTTGTTTGAGCCAAGCCAGCATTTGTGTCAAAACCACCTGCCGCTCTGCCTCAGGTTCATTAAAAATTTCATGGTAAGCCGCCCCATAGCGAATCGAGGTTGCATGAACAGGCAAACGTGCCGCCAAATCATCGCTGCCAGTCGGGTCAATAATTTTATCGCTGCCCGCATAAATCAATAAGACTGGCATCTCAAAATGAGCCGCGCGCTCGCGCACCAAATCGCCGCCGTTTTTCATGTATTGAACAAACAATGGGCTAATCATCTGATGCACCAACGGATCATTTTTATACTGCGCAACCACCAACGGCGCGCGCGCCACAAAGCTCGCCTCCACCGCAGGTGACTTGATGGGTTTGGTTTTAAACAAACACAATCCCACCGCCAGCAAGGCTTTTTGCATCGGATTCATAAACAAGCGCAGCGCAGGCGAAGACAGTACCAGCGCCGCAGGTCGAATTTTTTGCAAAGCAACCGCCAGTGCCGCAGTCAAGCCCCCCATGCTGTGCCCAATAACAATGGGCGTGCGCCCCGTTTGCGCAGCAACGTACTCAAACACTTGCGCGCAATCATTGGGCAACGCGTCAATCGTGGGAATGTACCCGACCAAACCGCCCGAATGGCCATGCCCGCGTGCATCATAGCCCCAAACCTCAAAGCCATGCTGATTCAACAAATCAATCACATGCTGATAGCGCCCAATATGCTCACCATAACCATGCACCAATAACACAGGCGGCAATGGGCTGCCAACAACGGCTCGCCAACATGTGAGGCTAAGCCGCGTGGTGTCTTTTAAAACAAAGTTTTCTGTGTGATAAGCCATTTTTTATCTCTTAGATTTGAATCGTATTTTGGACGACGGCATATTTTTCGGGTATTTCACATCGACCCAATCTGGGCTTTTCCACAAAATACGCAAGTCTTTATGCACAACAACATCACGCCACATCAGGCAAAACTCCGTCACACTCAGCAAAAATGGATTCAAGGTTTTGGGTGGGCGCGTTGCAATGCCGTACCGAATCACGCCCGCTTCAGACTCATCTCTAAATGTTCCAAACAGACGGTCAAATACAATTAAAACACCGCCGAAATTGCGATCCAACTGGCCAGGATTCCTGCCATGATGCACGCGGTGATGCGACGGCGTATTAAAAACAAACTCAAACCATGCAGGCAACCGTTTCACCATCTGCGTGTGAATAAAAAACTGATAAAACAGGCTAAATTCAATCATGACAATAATCGAAAATTTATCAAACCCAATCAAAGCCGCAGGCACCCACAACAAGTATTGAACCCCTGAGAGATCCACCAAAAAATTTTGACGCAGCGCCGTCGAAAAATTATAGCGCTCGGAGCTGTGGTGCACCGAATGTGAAGCCCAACCCCAACGCACTTTGTGCATAAAAAAATGATAAAACCAAAACGTCAGCTCGACCACGAAAAACAAAAAAATCAACGCCACAATCGGATTGTTCGGCGCAAAATCAAGGCCATGGCGCTTAAACCAGTCATAAAAATAAAATGAAAATAGCGCCACCGCAGCGCCATCGGTCACTTTGTACATCACAGCCAACGCGATATTACTCAACGTTTCCTTAAGGTGATACACATCCTTTTGATTGCGCGAACGAAAGTAGTGCACCTCATACAATATGAATAAAAAAAACATCACGCCAAAGCCAATGATAATCAACAACGCATGCATCAGATCATCGAACATAAAACCTCCCAAAATGGGTAAACAAACATTTCAATTGTGTTGAAATAAAGTAGAAAACACAGTTTAGATTGTACTGCTTTCTGTTTAGATAAACCGTAAAAATTAACCAAGTTTTGTATCAACAACCGCTCAATTATTTGCCCAACCTGATTGCGGTTTCGCAATCGCCTTGGTGTTATAATTTCCGCCCACGCGCAGGTTTTGCGCCACACAACTTTTCACTGACCGCCCATGCTGACCAACAAACACATCCTACTCGGTATTACCGGCAGCATCGCTGCGTACAAAAGCGCAGAGCTTGCGCGTTTACTCATCAAGAAAGGCGCACGCGTCACGGTTGTCATGACCCAAGGCGCAAAAGAATTTATCACGCCACTCACCTTTGCCACGCTCACAGGCAAACCCGTTGCCGACCAATTATGGCTCAACCGAGATGCCGCCAGCAGCAACATTGCCCACATCAACCTCACCCGTGAAGCCGATGCGCTGATTATTGCCCCTTGCACCGCCAACGTTGCAGCCAAAATCGCCCAAGGCATTGCCGATGATTTACTCACCAACCTAGCCCTAGCCCGCGACCAGAAACGCTGCGCACTGGCCATCGCACCTGCCATGAACGTAGAAATGTGGCGCAATCGAGCCACCGTGCGCAACATGGCGCAATTGGCACAAGACGGCGTATCAATTTTTGGCCCAGCCTCGGGCGACCAAGCCTGCGGCGAATTTGGCGACGGGCGCATGCTTGAACCACAAGACTGCCTCACGCTGATTGAAGCCTTAATGACCCCAAAAGTCCTGCAAGGCCAACACGTACTCATCACAGCAGGTCCAACCTTTGAAGCCATCGACCCAGTGCGTGGCATCACCAACCGCTCCAGCGGCAAAATGGGTTACGCATTGGCAAAAGCCGCAGCCGCAGCGGGCGCTCACGTCACGTTAATCGCTGGGCCAACCGCATTGGCCAACCCCATCAACGTCCACACAATCAAAGTTGAATCTGCCGCGCAAATGCTCCAAGCCTGCTTACACCATGCGCAGCAAGCCAACGTATTCATTGGCGTGGCAGCAGTTGCCGACTGGCGCGTGAGCGACATCGCCCCCCACAAAATCAAAAAACAACACGCGCAAGACGTGCCCACACTGCAATTTGAACAAACTGCAGACATTTTGCACACCATCGCCCAACAAGAAAAACCACCGTACTGCGTGGGGTTTGCCGCAGAAACCGAAAATTTGCTTGAGTTTGCCCAAGCCAAACGACTCAAAAAAGGCATTCCACTGCTCATCGCCAATCACGGCCCAAGCACATTTGGCGCAGACGAAAACCAAGTCACGCTGATTGACGACACCGGCAGCCACGCACTGGCGCAGCAGCCCAAACACCAGCTCGCCGCCAGCCTCATTCAAGAAATTGCCAAGCGCCTGCCCGCATAATTATTTTATTAACCTTCAATCAATCAAAAACTCAGAAAGAGAACCATGCAAATCGACATCCAAATCATCAACCCAATCATGCAAAACAAACTCCCCGCCTACGCCACCAGCGGCAGCGCTGGGCTTGACTTAAGCGCCGCCATCGACAGCGCCATCACGATTGAACCAGGTCAAACCGTTTTAATCCCAACCGGGCTGGCCATCCACCTTGACAACGAAAAATTCGCCGCGCTCATCTTGCCCCGCAGCGGGCTTGGCCACAAACATGGCATTGTGTTGGGCAACTTGGTTGGCCTTATCGACTCGGATTATCAGGGCGAACTCATGGTCTCCACATGGAATCGCGGCCACACAGCATTCACCATCGAGCCACTTGATCGAATCGCGCAGCTCGTGATTGTGCCCGTGGTTCAAGCAACATTTAACCTCGTCAGCAGCTTTGACAAAACCGAACGCGGCGCAAGTGGCTTTGGCAGCACAGGGCTATAAACGGCGTGCTAAAAACACGCAAAAAACACCGCGCCAAGCGCGGTGTTTTTTTGCAATCCAACCCTTCTTGATTCACCGCCTAAACGTGCGATAAACAAAACCGAGCATAAATACCAACAACAAAATCAAAGACCAAAGTGGGATTGACAACCCAAAAATCAAAGGCAAAGCCTCGCCACACAAGCCTGTCGCCATAAACATATCAGGCCACAACGACGCGGTTGGCAGCTGATTGACAAACGCTTGGACTTTATCTCTACCACATTCAGCGGCATTTGGCTGCGCAATCACCCAATTGTGATACGCCGCGCTGCCAAGCCCAACCAAGCCAAAAAACACCCCAAACAACTTGCCAAAAGCGCCCACATAGCCCCGCAACAAACCAAACAAAGCCGCCAAACCCAGCCCAATAAAGCCAAATCGCTGCAAAATACACAGCGGGCAAGGCGCCAAGTGATAGGCCTTTTGCATATAAAACGCAAAATAAACAGCAAACGCACAGCCAATTAAAATGAAAAAGCACAAAAGTCGATGCTTCGGGCGTGGCTGCCTAAACAAGCGGGAGGTAGATAAAGGTCTCATAAAAGCTCATTGCTGGTAGTAATACGTTATATTAGCACGTATAAATGCAGAAACCTATAAAAAGGTAAAAATTATGTAATTACGTAAAAACTTACATATTAAGCGTACGCTTATCCACTGCCAACGCCGCCTCACGCATCACTTCTGACAAACTCGGGTGCGGATGACAAATGCGCGCAATGTCCTCAGCCGCCGCTTTAAACTCCATCGCCACCACCGCTTCAGCGATTAAGTCCGACGCGCCCACCCCAATAATATGCACGCCCAAAATCTCATCGGTTTGTGCATCCGCAATCATTTTTACAAAGCCGTCCGCCGCATCCATGCCCAACGCACGACCATTGGCCATAAATGGAAATTGCCCCGTTTTAATCTCACGCCCCGCAGCTTTTAGTGCCTCTTCGGTTTGGCCAACCCACGCAATCTCGGGCGACGTGTAAATCACCCACGGAATGCAGTTGTAATCAATGTGCGGCTTTTGCCCGACGATGCGCTCGGCAACTGCCACGCCTTCATCCTCAGCTTTGTGCGCCAACATTGGGCCAGGAATCACATCCCCAATCGCCCAAATACCCGCCACATTGGTCATGCAATCATGATTGACCTCAATAAAACCGCGCTCGGTGAGCTTGACACCCACCGCATCTAAATTAAGGCTTGCGGTATTGGGCGTGCGCCCAACCGACACAATCAATTTGTCACAAGACAAGGTTTGCGCCGCGCCGCTCGCGTCTTTGTACGCCACCGTCACGCCTTTTTTGTCTGATTTGACATCGCCAATCGACACGCCCAATTCAAATTTGAGCCCTTGCTTTTCAAACAGTTTTTTGGCTTCTTTGGCAACCGCGCCATCGGCCGCGCCCAAAAACGCTGGCATGGCTTCGAGTACCGTCACTTGCGCGCCCAAACGGCGCCACACCGAACCCAGCTCCAACCCAATCACGCCCGCGCCAATCACACCCAGTTTTTTGGGTACTTCAGTAAACGCCAACGCGCCTTCATTGTCAGCTATCGTCACGTTATCCACCGCAATATTGGGCAAATGACGCGCTTGCGAACCCGTGGCAATAATCACGTTTTTGGCCGACACAATTTGCGTTGAACCATCTTTGGCGGTGATTTGCACTTGCGTCAAACCATCGGCTTGCCCAACAAACGCGCCAAAACCTTTGAGCAACGTGACTTTGTTTTTGCGGAACAAAAACTCAATCCCTTTGGTCATTTTGTCCACAATCCCATTTTTGCGCGCCTGCATCGCTGCCACATCAATGGTTGCAGGTGATTTCAGCTCAATCCCATGCCCAGCAAAATGCGAATTGGCATCTTCAAACATGTGCGACGAGGCCAACAACGCCTTAGACGGAATGCAACCCACATTCAAGCAAGTCCCACCCAAACGCGGCTCACCTTTGGGGTCAGCATACGCTTCACCCTCAATACAAGCGGTTGACAAACCCAGCTGCGCCGCACGAATTGCCGCAATATAACCGCCAGGGCCTGCGCCTATAACGACGACATCAAAATTTTGTGACATATTTTATTTCCTTTTAATTTTTGGTTAATTGTAGCCCGCCATGAGCGTAGCGAATCGCGGGGCATGTAATCCTGTGCTTCGCCTATGGCTCAGAGCAGGGCGTAATTTCCAGTTTTCAAAGCATACACGCGTACGATTGCGCAGTATCAAAACTTCATTGGGAAATGATCAAGGATTACCCTTTGATTTCATGCAATCCCTCTTGATCTTATCAAGCTCCTTTTGGTTGTAAACTACTTCATATTCAGGCTCGCAGATAGTCTCGCTTGGCATACCGTACACGCTTGTTATTTGCCCATTCTGCTTGCTAGTGCCAATATTTGGCGTGCTTTTACAAATTGTACGCCCCGTAGCCACTTTCGTTGTTGAGACTGGAGTAAATCCCGTTTTAAGATTGCAAAAAACGTTTGCACCAAAGTGTGTTGAACAGCCATGTAAAAAAAATGAGCCGACTAAAAGCAAACTAACCGTAAAACTATGTTTCATAGAGCTTCCTTACTTTTCTATTTGTTAAATTCCACATTTAACCAACCCGTAAGGCGGGTCCGAGAAGCAATCAGCCGCATGTGTTCAAACAAACGAGCCGCTCTTGGCGCCATCGGTGGATTGCTGCGCGAATCCATCCTACGCACAAAAACACCGTCATGCCGTGCTTGACACGGCATCTCCTCAGCTGCGGAGATTGCGGGGGAGAAGCACTGTTTCGAGTACCGAAGGCAAGCCCGCAATGACAGCCGTTTTATTTACACATCCAACAACAAACGCGCAGGGTCTTCGAGCGCGTCTTTCATCGCCACCAAGCCCAGTACGGCTTCGCGGCCATCAATGATGCGGTGATCGTACGACATGGCCAAGTAGTTCATTGGGCGAATCACGATTTGACCGTTTTCAACCACGGCGCGGTCTTTGGTGGCGTGTACGCCCAAAATCGCGGATTGTGGCGGGTTGATGATGGGGGTGGACAACATGGAGCCAAACACACCGCCGTTGCTGATACTGAACGTGCCGCCCGTCATGTCTTCTAAGGTTAATTTGCCGTCGCGGGCTTTGGCGCCAAACTCGGCAATTTGCTTTTCAATATCGGCAAGGCTTAATTGGTCGGCGTTGCGAATCACAGGAACCACCAAGCCACGCGGGCTGCCCACGGCGATGCCAATGTCAAAGTAACCATGATAAATCACGTCATTGCCATCCACCGATGCGTTCAACACGGGGTATTTTTTGAGTGCGGCAACTGCGGCTTTGACAAAAAAGCTCATAAAGCCGAGTTTAACGCCGTGCTCTTTTTCGAATTTGTCTTTGTATTTGTTGCGCATTTCCATGACGGGCGCCATGTTGACTTCGTTAAACGTGGTCAAAATCGCGTTGGTCGCTTGCGATTGCAATAAACGCTCAGCGATGCGTGAGCGCAAACGGCTCATTGGCACGCGTTGCTCAGGACGGTCTGCCAATACAGAGGCCACATTCACAGGGGCTTTGACCGTTGGCAATGCGCCTGTAATGGCGGTTGAAGGCAATGCGGATGCGGTGGTTGAGCCACTCACACTGCTGGCGTTGACGGCGTCGTTTTTGGTCACGCGGCCATCTTTGCCTGTGCCTGCGACATTGCTCAAACCGTTTTCTGCCATGATTTTAGCGGCGGCAGGGCTGGCGGCATTGTTGGTTGCAGCGCTTGAGGCGGCTGGCGCTGCTGGGGCTGCAACAGCGGCGGGCGCTGGCGCGGCAACGGCAGCAACAGCCACTGCGGCGGGCGCGCTTGCGCCTGCCACGGCAGCGGTGTCGATTTTGGCAATCAGTTGCCCGCTGGCAACCGTCGCGCCGTCGGCGGCGATGATTTCAACCAACACGCCTGCGGCGGGCGCTGGCAACTCTAAAACCACTTTGTCGGTTTCAACGTCAATCAGGTTTTCGTCGCGTGCGACAGATTCACCGATTTTTTTGTTCCATGTTAATAAGGTTGCTTCGGCAACGGACTCGGACAACTGGGGGACAACAACTTCAATAATGGCCATGATATTCTTTCAATTTTGCAGTTTGTGGGTGTCATTGCGGGCTTGCCTTCGGTACTCGAAGCAGTGCTTCTCCCCGCAATCTCAATGTATGAGAGCTGCCGCGTCAAGCGCGGCATGACAAATTAATTTACTTTTTTAAAAACGATTTGATTTTACCAAAAGCCGCCTGCATCATGACTTTTTGCTGTTCATAATGCGTGGCGTAGTAGCCAACTGCAGGCGAGGCTGAGGCTGGACGACCTGCGTATGCCAGTTTTTGACCATCGCTTAAGTTCTCAAATAAGTTGTGCTGAATTTGGAACCAAGGCCCTTGATTTTGTGGCTCATCTTGCACCCAAACGATTTCTTCTAGGTTCGGGTATTTTTTAAGCTCATCCGCAAAGGCTTTGTGCGGGAATGGGTACATTTGCTCGATCCGAATCACTGGCACGTTTTGGTCTTTTTCTTCACGGCGGAATGCCAAAATATCGTAATACACTTTGCCGGAGCAGACCAAGGCGCGTTTGACTTTTGCATTGTCCACTTTGACCGTTGCATCGACTTCACCAATCACGGTTTGGAATGCACCTTTGACCAATTCGTCAAGGTTAGAAATCGCCTCTTTGTGACGCAACAATGATTTTGGCGTAAAAATAATCAACGGTTTGCGGAAATCTGCCACCATTTGACGGCGCAAAATGTGGAAAATCTGCGCAGGCGTGGTCGGTTGCACCACTTGCATATTGTGATCCGCACACAGTTGCAAATAACGCTCAATACGCGCCGATGAGTGCTCTGGGCCTTGGCCTTCGTAGCCGTGTGGCAACATGAGCGTCAAACCTGACGCACGTCCCCATTTGACTTCACCGCTTGAGATAAATTGGTCAATCACGACTTGTGCGCCATTGGCAAAGTCACCAAACTGCGCTTCCCAAAGCACCAAGGTATTTGGCGCAGTGGTTGAGTAGCCGTATTCAAAGCCCAAAACCGCTTCTTCAGACAGCACCGAGTCAATCACGGTGAAGCTCGCGTCATCTGATACGTGTTGCAAAGGAATATAAGTGCCTGCATCCCAACGTTCACGCGCTTGGTCATGCAAAACCGCATGACGGTGCACAAACGTGCCGCGTCCAGAGTCTTGCCCCGTTAAGCGAATGTCATAGCCATTTGCCAATAACGATGCAAACGCCAAATGCTCGCCCATACCCCAGTCGAGCGGCTGGTCACCATTTGCCATGGCGCGGCGGTTTTTCATGAGGTTTTCTACCAATGAGTGCATTTTGAAGGTATCAGGCACGGTGGTGATTTTTTCGCCCAAGCGCTTGATTTCAGTCAAAGGCAAAGAGGTGTTGGTTGCATCTGCCCATTTTTTGTGCAAATACATGCCCCAGCTGCTGGCGTTTGAAAACTGGTGTTTGTGGTTGGTCAACACAGATGTGTGCAAGTGGCGACCTTCATCCATCGCGGCGCGGTAGTCGTCCACCATTTTGTCGCCCTCACCCGCCGCAATCACGCCTTGCGTGGTCAAGCGTTCCACATACATGGCGCGCGTGCCAGGGTGTTTGGCAATTGATTTGTACATCAACGGCTGGGTAAGCGCAGGCGTGTCTTGCTCGTTGTGTCCCAATTTACGGAAACACACGATGTCAATCACCACATCTTTTTTGAACGCTTTGCGATAATCAAGCGCAAGTTGCGTTGCCCAAACCACCGCTTCTGGGTCGTCGCCATTGGCGTGCAACACCGGGGCTTCAATCATTTTTGACACATCCGTGCAATAGGTCGTAGACCCTTTATCGCGTGGGTCAGAAGTGGTAAAGCCGATTTGATTGTTGATCACAATGTGAATCGTGCCGTGCGTGCCATAGCCGCGTGTTTGCGCGAGGTTCAACGTTTCCATCACCACGCCTTGGCCTGCAAATGCGGCGTCGCCGTGGATTTGCACAGGCAACACGCAATCGCCCAACGTGTCGCCACGTCGGTCTTGGCGCGCACGTGCCGAGCCTTCAACCACTGGATTAACGATTTCCAAATGCGATGGATTAAACGCCAATGTCAAATGCACAGGGCCGCCCGGTGTTGAGACGTCGCTTGAGAAGCCTTGGTGGTATTTCACGTCACCCGCAGGCAAATCATCGCCGTGTTTGCCTTCAAACTCAGCAAACAAATCAGAGGGGTTTTTACCCAATGTATTGACCAACACATTCAAACGCCCACGATGCGCCATACCAATCACGACTTCTTGCACGCCTTGCGCGCCCGCGTGTTGAATCAGCTCATCCATCGAGGCGATAAATGATTCGCCGCCTTCAAGTGAGAAACGCTTTTGCCCCACGTAACGCGTGTGCAAATAACGCTCCAAGCCTTCGGCTTCGGTCAATTGTAATAAGATATTTTTTTTCTTAGCGCCGTCGTATTGCGGCGTTGAGCGCGCAGACTCAAGGCGCTCTTGCCACCAGCGCTTCTCGGCGGGATCAGACAAGTACATAAACTCTGCACCCAACGTACCGCAATAAGTGGCGCGCAAGGCTTGCAAAATATCGCGCAAGCTCATATTTTCGGCACCAAAATAGGTGTTAGACGCGCTGTATTGTTCGTCCAAATCGGCTTCGGTCAAGCCATAAAACGCAGGGTCTAATTCAGGAATCAGCGGGCGTTCTTGGCGCTTGAGTGGATCAACTTGTGCCCAGCGCGCCCCCAAAAATCGGTACGCAGCAATCAGCGACTGCACGCTGACTTGCTTTTTGGCTTGACCCAAATTGTTGTTGGCAGCTTGCGCTGTAAGGAATTTGTTTTGTTTGGCGCGTTGGGCGAAAGACTCGACCACGGGCGCGTGCGCCACATCGCGTAAATCCGCCGCGCCATTACTGGCTGGCACGTTTTGCATGTTGTCAAAGTATTGACGCCATTGTTCGGACACCAAGGCTGGATTGCTTAAATACTGCTCGTACAAATCTTCTACGTACGGCGCATTGCCGCCAAATAGATAAGAATTTTCTAAAAAGGCCTTCATCATGATGGGCTTTTCCTTTCGTGCGCTTCGCACATGGGGATTAGGGAGAACACTCCCATTAACATTGCGGCCACGCCGCGCAATCAATAGCCAATGTGTCACTGTCTAAACACATCGGGTGAGTGGCTAAAACTCGGGTAAAACGTTACTACTAGACCAATCAGCTGTCTAAAAATTCAGCGTCTCGCATTTTATCAACTTTTAATCTTTTGTGTAAAAAACTGCAAGCAACCTGAACAACTCGGTGAAAATGCAAAAAACCCCGGTCATAAACTGGGTTTTTTTTGCCACAAATCGCAGATTAACGCGATGCGAGGTCTGGCACATCACGCATGGGCGAACCCACAAACAACTGACGCGGACGGCCAATTTTTTGCTCAGGGTCCTCAATCATTTCATTCCACTGCGCAATCCAGCCAACGGTACGCGCCAGCGCAAAAATCCCCGTAAACAAATCCGTTGGAATACCCAGCGCGCGTTGCACAATGCCTGAATAAAAATCAACATTTGGATACAATTTGCGGCTGATGAAGTATTCATCAGTCAACGCAATGCGTTCTAGTTCCATTGCCAGCTTGAACAATGGGTCTTCTTCCAAGCCCAATTCGCCCAAAACTTCATGGCAGGTTTCACGCATCAATGTGGCGCGTGGGTCGTGATTTTTGTACACACGATGCCCAAAGCCCATCAAACGCACGCCTGAGTTTTTGTCTTTGACTTTTTCGATAAACGCCGCCACGTTGTCAACGTGACCGATTTCCTCAAGCATGTTTAACGCCGCTTCATTTGCGCCACCATGCGCAGGGCCCCACAAACAAGCCACGCCCGCAGCAACCGCCGCAAACGGGTTTGTGCCAGACGAGCCAGCCAAACGCACGGTTGAGGTGGACGCATTTTGCTCGTGATCTGCGTGCAAAATAAAAATACGATCCAATGCACGTTCTAAAACAGGGTTCACCACATACTCTTCAGCAGGCACAGCAAACATCATGCGCAAGAAGTTACCCGTGTACGACAAGTCGTTTTTGGGGTACATAAATGGCTGGCCAATCGAGTATTTATAAGCCATTGCCACCAAAGTGGGCAATTTTGCAATCAAGCGAATCGCAGAAATCTCACGGCTTTTGGCATCGGTGATGTCGGTAGAGTCATGATAAAACGCGCTCATCGCACTCACCGCTGCGGTCAACACCGCCATTGGGTGCGCATCGCGGCGAAAACTGCGGAAAAACTGCCCCATTTGCTCGTGCACCATGGTGTGGCGCAAAATTTTACCGTGGACAAACTCTTCTTTTTGCGCGGCATTGGGCAACTCGCCATTCATCAGCAAATAAGCGACTTCCAAAAAGTCACATTTTTCCGCCAATTGCTCAATCGGATAACCACGGTATAACAATTCGCCTTTATCGCCGTCAATGTAGGTAATCGTTGAGGTACACGCAGCGGTTGACATAAAACCAGGGTCAAATGTAAATTTGCCCGTTTGCGCGTACAGCTTGCGAATATCAATCACATCTGGGCCAATTGAGCCCTCATAAATTGGCAATTCAATGGATGGCGAACCATCCGAAAAGCTCAACGTTGCGTTTTTAGTACTCGTACTCATACAAACTCCTTAAGGTAAATTAATTCAAACTTCGCGCAGCAAGCCCAATATATGATTGGCCTTAAGCATATCGGCATCATCCATTAAATGCTCCGATTTATCCACTTGCGCCAACTCTTTGCGCCGCATAATCAAATCAAACAACTCGCTATCAGGCAAATCAAGCAGCATATCCAAGCCATACACTTCATCGTCGGTCAGATTGGCTTCATGCACATCAAAAAACCGCGTCAAAAAAATATCATTTTCAAGCATCCCGCGCTTGGCGCGCCAGCGCAGGCGTGCCCTACGAACCACATCTTCTACCACCACATGACTGTTATTAAACATATTCTCACCTAACCATAATTTCAAACCGCCCACAAGACTTATATAAGACATAAGAATCATTTTAAACGGTATTGCTTGTAAATAGAAGTGAAATATCACCCGCCACGCGATATATTTACCGCAGGCCGCCAGTCATTCACTTCACCAATCCGCACATCACTCAAGCTCGACGCGCACCCCATAAGCCGCGAGCGCCGCCCCATTCACAACCGCATCCTGCCCCTGATGATTGAGCAAAAAGCGGGTAAAAGGCGCATTGCCCCGAACCACTTGTTCCACGCCGCCCGCCTGCGCATTCGAGGACAAGCCAGCCTTGGTAAGCACCACATCCGTCAAAGATTGCAGCACGTGTGCCGCCAAACCTGCGCCGACATAATACGCCCAACCCAAGCCAACCGCGTGTTCGGTCACGCACGCTTTGTCCCGATACATAACATCGCTGTAATGCGCCAATACGGTTGCGCCACACGGCTCAACCATGTCGCGCCAAACCTGCGCCTGAGAAACTTCCCCCGTCAGAACATCAAACACAGGCGCACTTTGGCCAACGCCCAGCGCCTCGCTCTCACGCACGGTCACGCCAAGCAATTGGGTCAAAAAAGCAGGCGCAGACACGCCAAAATGCAGGTTGTTGTCGCGGTTTTTAATTCCAGCGCGATAGCCCATCACCAACACACCGCCTTGCGCAACATAGGCTTGCAAGCGCGCAGCCAACTCACCATCAATGATTTGCAACGCTGGCACAACCACAATTTTATACGTCGAAAAATCTTTATGCACACTCAAAACATCCGTCATCACATTGGCAGCATAAAACGGCGCATACAAGCGCATCAACTCCTGCGTGAAATCAAATGCCGATGATTGCTGCTGAACATGCCAAGATTGGATGTTATCAAAGTCATACAAAACCGCCACGTCCGCAACCACAGGGATTTTGAGCGCCGCCTCATGTTGCACAATGTCGCGCATAAAATCGCGCACCTCTGCAAGTTTGCGGTTGTCTTGATTGTCCACATCCAAAACCCCCAAGCAAAACTGCTCCGCGCCTCTGTCCATGCCGCGCCAGCGAAAGAACAGTAAATTATCGCAACCACGCGCCATGGCTTGATACGCCCACATTTTTGCCTGATTCGGGCGCGGCAAATAGCCAATATGGTTGTGACCTTGTGCGCCCATGAGCGCCTCAACAATCCAAAAATTTTGCTGTTTCAAACCGCGCATGTAATCAAGCGTCATCGCAATCTGCGCAGGCGCGATTGGCTCGGTCAAACCACCCCAAACGGGGTAATTGTCGTATGAGACAAAATCCAAATGCGCCGCCAACTCATTTTGATCGCACGCCACATTAAAAAAGCCGCCAAAAAAATTGTGCGTCACGGGCTGATGGCTGCCGCGCAATGACTGAACCAAATCAATTTGCGCAATCGCAAAGTGGTTTAATGACGCGGAGCGAAACCGCGCCCAGTCCAAGCGCAGCGCTGGATTATGCACGGTAATCGTAGGCGTTGGCATGGGAATTTCATCAAACTGATTGTAAGTTTGTCCCCAAAAAATCGTGCCGTAGGTTTGATTTAAAGCCTGAATATCCCCCGCAAACTTATCACTCAAAAAAACCTGAAACGCCTGATGACATTGTGCGCAATAACATTGATCTGAGCCCTCATGCCCAAGTTCATTGTCAATTTGCCACGCAACAATTGCCGGCTCATCCGCATAATGCGCCACCAAAGCGGCCACCATGCGCTGGCTGTATTGTTGATACACCGTTGAATTAAAACAATATTGCCTGCGCCCACCAAAAGCATGCGCATGGCCATGCGCGTTTTGCGCCAAAATCGAAGGATGCGCCTTGGCCAGCCACGCGGGAAATGTGGCCGTTGGCGTGCCAAACATGACCTTTAAGTCATGCGCCTTGGCGGTTTGAATCACCAAGTCAAAAAATGAGAAATCAAATTGACCATCCGCAGGCTCGATTAAATGCCACGCAAATTCACCAATCCGAATCATATTGCCACCGGTCTGTTTGATGCGCGCCATGTCTTGCGCCATCATGTCATCACCAAGGTGCTGCCACTGTTCGGGGTAATAATCAACGCCTAAGTACATATCATTCCTTCAAAACTTTAAACCACATCAAACAAAAACGCCGTGCGCTGCCTATAGATTTGCTCGGGATACAGCGCAGACGGATGGTCGCCATTCGGGCGCGCACGGTGCGGCAATTTTTGGGTCTCAATACACAGCGCGTCGTGTTTCACGCCGCGCCCGCCGTGGCGCAAAACCTCACCGCCCGCATTATTGTGCGCATACAACACCACGCACGGCTGGTCGGTAAATACCCTTAAGCGCCGCCCGCTTTGGGCGTCTTGTAACTGCACAGCGGCCGCATGGTCAGGCAAATTATTCAACACAAAATAATGATCCAAACCCTGCGCCAACGCCAATCGTTCATCACCGCTTGCCAGCGCGCTGCCAACCAACGCGCCCGTGCGAAAATCAAACGCGCTGCCCGCCACCGCCCACTCATCACCGGTTACCAACAAGTCGCCATCCATCGCGCACACAAAATCAGCCGCGACAGTCAGCTCGTGCGCATGAATCGTGCGGCGCTGCTTGCCCGATAAATTAAAATACGCATGATTGGTTAAATTGCACAGCGTCGCGCCGTCGCACGTGGCACTAAAATCCAAACTTAGCCGATGCTCAGTCGCACTCAATTCATAGCGCAAAACCACCCGCAACGCATTCGGATAGCCATTCTCGCCCGCAGGCGAATCATACGCAAACGTCACGCCCAACTCATCGGCCGCCAAAACCTGCCACGCTTGATGGCTCATGGCGCCTGCGCCGCCGTGCAACTGATGCAAGCCCTGATTGCACGGCAACTGATAAACCGCACCCGCCAACCCAAACTGCCCATGCGCAATCCGCCCCGCCGTGCGGCCAATCGTTGCGCCAAAATAAGGCGCATTCACGCGCCAATCAGCCGCAGACTCATGCGCCAGCAACACCGACTCAATCGCGCCCGCTCGGTCTGGCACGCACACATCCACCAACGTCGCACCCAAACAGCTCAGCTCAACCCGCATCCCCAACGCATTTTGTAAAACGTAAGCGTTAACCTGTTCTTTGATAACCTGCTCTTTGATAACCTCACTCATCGACCACTCCATTTATTTGCGCCACAAACCGCCGAAAAGCCGCCAGCCCAGCCGCATCCTGTTTAAACACGCCCGCATCACACAACACCTGCTCAAACACCGCGCCAACCTCGTGTTGCACATAAGCCAGCGCATCCATTTGCGCATCATAGCGCGCCGCAATCTGGGCAAACCACGCGCCGTGCGCCGCCAGTTCAGGCAGCACCTCAAACGCACATTCACCGCGCAAACACGCAGCCATTTGCGCCATCGCACCCGCCAATCGGTCAGGCAACACCGCCAGCCCCATCACTTCAATCAAGCCGATATTTTCTTTTTTAATATGATGCAACACCTCATGCGGATGAAAAATCCCCAACGGATGCGCAGGCGACGTTCGGTTATTGCGCAACACCAAATCAAGCTCAAAGCCACCATTTCGATGCCGTGCAATCGGCGTAATCGTGTTGTGCGGCGTGCCAGCGCTGTGCGCCACAACGTCCACGCGCTCATCAGAATACGCCCGCCATTGCGCCAACACATCAGACGCCGCCGCTTGCAGCGCCTCTTTATCCGCGCTCAACAAACGCAACACAGACATCGGCCAATGCAACATCTGCATGCGCACCTTGGCGTGCCGCGTCATCGACGCCCCATCCAATACCGCCGCATTTGCCATCGCAAAATCATATCGCCCGCCCTGAAAATGCTCATGGCTCAGAATTGAACCACCCACAATCGGCAAATCGGCATTTGAGCCCATAAAATAATGCGGAAACTGCGCCACAAAATCGAGCAAACGCACAAACGTGTGCGCCCCAATCGTCATCGGCTCATGCTCAGCTTTGAGCACAATGCAATGCTCATTAAAATATTCGTACGGCGAATATTGCAAAAACCAATCCTCATCGCCGTTCAAGCGCAATGGAATCAACCGCAAATTCTGCCGCGCAGGGTGATCAAGCCGCCCCGCATACCCTTCATTCTCACGACACAGCAAACATTTGGGATATTCCACCGCCGCAGCGCTGCGCGCCGCCGCAATTTGTGCGGGGTCTTTTTCGGGTTTGGACAAATTAACCGTCATATCCAACACACCAAACTGCCCGCGCCAAGTCCACTTGATGTTTTTTGCCACCCGCGCCAAACGCACATAATTACTCGCACGCGCCAAGTGATAATAATCATCCGTCGCCAATTGGGCAGACTGCGCATTCAGCCGCTCAAACCGCGCCTGCACTTCCGACGGGCGCGCCATCAAACAATCCATCAACGCCGAATCAAATATATCGCGCCCAGCAACGCCGCAAGGTGCCAAAACCCCGCGCGCAATCGCATCGTCACACATCGCATCAAGCAGGGTTTGCACCTGCCCAAACCCGAACGGCTCAAGCGGCGCCACCTCAGCAGGCATCTCTGCCAAACCCAACAACGCCATCAAACGGTGCTGCACATAAAACCAATCAACAGGCGCAAACAAACGCTGCGCCACACCGTATTGCAACAAAGCCTTTACATACGCATGCGCCTTCATAAAACCGCCTCAAGCAACCGCGCGCCCTCGCCAATCCGAACCGCATAAAAATCAGCGTTCAACCCAGTCTCAGACAAATACGCCTGTTCAACCTGTGCCTGAAACGCCGCCGCTTGAGCGCTGCGCACCAACATCACCGCGCAGCCACCAAACCCCGCGCCCGTCATCCGAGCGCCCACCGCGCCCGCTTGCCAAGCCGCATTCACCAGCGCATCCAAATGCAAGCCAGTCACCTCAAAATCATCGCGCAACGACACATGCGACGCATTCATCAACTGCCCAAAAGTCAACAAATCGCGCTGATTGAGCGCAGCAACCGCCTGCAACGTGCGCTGATTTTCAGACACCGCATGCCGCGCACGGCGGCGCGCATTCTCGTCCACAATCACATGCGCATGCCGCTCAAACTCAGCCACACTCAAATCACACAACGCACCAATCGCCGTCACCGTTTGCAACGCCGCCAACGCCGCATCACATTCAGCGCGGCGCAGATTGTAATTGGACTCAGCCAATTCACGCCGCTTATTGGTATTGGCAATCAACAGGGTAAATTCATCCCACAAATCAACTGGCGCATGCTCAAATTTCAGCGTATTCGTATCAAGCAAAATCGCATGACCTGCGCGCCCAAACCCGCTCGCAAATTGATCCATAATCCCGCAATTGACCCCAATAAACTGATTCTCCGCACGCTGCGCGATTTGCACCAATTGCACCATCGACAAGTCAAGCCCATACACATGCTGCGCCAAAACCGCCGTACACACCTCAATCGAGGCGCTCGACGACAACCCAGCGCCATTGGGCAAATTGCCCCAAAACAACACATCAAACCCGTGCGCCAACCCGCAACCCGCCTGCTGCAACACCGCCAACACGCCCGCAGGATAATTGGACCAATCCTTCGCCGCATCAAACACCAACGCATCAAGCGCCCAAGTGACCTGCCCAACCCTTGCAAATTGGCTCGAATACATCCGCACCACGTTGTCCGTGCGGGCGCGCACCAGCGCGTATGTACCCAAATCAAGCGCACACGGAAACACGTGTCCGCCATTAAAATCCGTGTATTCGCCAATCAAATTCACCCGCCCAGGCGCAAAAAAAACGTGGCTTGCCCCCGCGCCAAACTGTTGTTTAAATTCGTCTTTTAATTGCTCAACCATCATCAGCCTCAATCCCATTTATTTTTCTGAACAAATACAACAAAGGCGCATCCTTTATCGGGAAGCGCCTTTGCCAGTTTAACGCAAAAATTCTTATTTCTTCTTCAAATATTTGCGCATATCAATCGCCACCGCAGCCACAATAATCATGCCTTTAATCACATATTGATACGACTGATTCACGTCTGAAAAGCTCAAACCATAGTTAATCAACTGGAACATCAGCACGCCAATCACCACGCCGCCGATTTTACCCACGCCGCCGCTGAACGACACGCCGCCGACCACACAGGCCGCAATCGCATCAAGCTCATACATATTGCCCGTATTGTTGGTGGCGCTGCCCACACGCGCCACTTCGAGCGTGCCGGCAAAACCATACAAAACCCCCGCCAAGGTGTAAGCGGCAATCAAGGTTTTGTCAATATTCACGCCAGACACCGCAGCCGCTTCAGGGTTGCCGCCAATCGCAAACATGTTTTTGCCAAAACGGGTTTTGTTCCACAAAATCCACATCAACACGGTTGTGACCGCCGCATAAATCACCAAATACGGCAAACGGAATTCACCCAACATAAAACCACCTTGGGCAAAACTCTCAAAGTGCGGCGCCAAACCACCCACAGGCTGTGCACCATTTGGCTCGCGGTCAATGTACATCAACGACAAACCAAAAATCACAATCATCGAACCCAGCGTCATAATAAACGGCGGCACTTTGAGTTTGGCAATCACCCAACCATTCAAATAGCCCAACGCACCACAAATCAAACACGCCACCAAAATAGCCACCACAATCCATTGATTGGCCAAAATGGGCGGCAAGCTTTCATACATGCGGTTCATGTTGGTAGACGACTGCATGAGCGAGCCTGACACCACCGCAGCCAGCCCAACCATACGCCCAGCCGACAAATCCGTGCCTTGCGTCACAATCAAACCGGCCACACCCAGCGCAATAATGATGCCTGTTGAGGCTTGCGACAAAATATTACTCAAATTGGTCAGCGACAAAAAACTGTTGTTTTTGGCCACAAACGCCATCAACAACGCCAACATCACAAAGAAAATGGCATTGTCAATTAAGAACGTGCCTATGCTTTTTTTACTTGTTAAATCTCGACTCACTTTGTTCCCCTTATTTATAGATACTTGGCGGACAACGCCATAATTTCTGCTTGCGTCGTCTGCGCAGTTTCCACAATCCCTGCCACGCGCCCATTACTCATCACCAAAATACGATCCGTTGTGCCAATCAGTTCAGGCATCTCAGATGAAATCATGATAATGCCCTTGTCTTTATTAGCCAAATCAATCATCAACTGATAAATCTCATATTTTGCGCCCACATCAATCCCACGCGTGGGTTCATCAAGCATCAACACCTCAGGCTCAGTCAACAACCAACGCCCCAAAATCACCTTTTGTTGATTCCCACCCGACAACGTACCAATTTGGGTTTTCTGCGACGGCGTTTTCACGCGCATGGACTCTATCACCCACTGGGTGTCTTTTTCCTGTTGCGCATTGCGCAGCAAGCCAAACGGCCCTCGATAACTGCCAATATTGGCAATCGTGGCATTAAACTTAATATCCAAAATCCCAAAAATACCCGTTTGGCGGCGCTCCTCCGTCACCAATGCAAAACCATGGTTAATGGCTTGTTGCGTGTGCTTCACCTCAATGGGCTCACCGTGCAAAAGCACCTCACCCGAGGCCAGCGCACGCAAACCAAACAGCGTTTCAACGATTTCGGTGCGTTTGGAGCCAACCAAACCTGCAATCCCCAAAATCTCACCTTTGCGCAGCGTAAAAGACACGTCTTTTAACGACGGCTGCGTGAGCGACACCAAGTTTTTCACCTCCAAAATCACCTCAGCGGGCTGATTGGTTTTGGCGGGATAGCGCTCGGTTAAATCGCGCCCAACCATGAGGTTAATAATCCGATCCATCGTCAAATCGCTTGCAGGCTCCGTCGCAATCCACTTGCCATCCCGCATCACCGTCACATCATCCGAAATGGTTAAAATCTCTTCCATTTTGTGCGAAATATAAATCACGCCCACGCCGCGCTTGGTCAACGTGTCAATGATTTTAAACAAATGACTCACTTCAATTTCAGTCAATGACGACGTGGGCTCATCGAGCACCAAAATTTTGGACTCATACGACACCGCTTTGGCGATTTCAACCATTTGCATTTCAGAGACCGACAATGTCGCCACTTTGACATTTGGGTCAAGTTTGATGTCCAACGACTCAAAAATCTTTTTTGTGTCCTCATAAGCGCGTTTTTCATCAATGAACAGGCCTTTTTTTGGATAACGACCCAGCCAAATATTGTCCATCACGCTCGCTTGGCGCACTTGATTTAACTCTTGATGCACCATCGCCACGCCGCACTCCAATGCTTGCTTGGCCGTGGTAAATTGAATCGGCGCACCGTCCAAAAAAATCTCACCTTCGTCGGGATGATAAATCCCAAACAAACTCTTCATTAACGTCGACTTGCCCGCGCCGTTCTCGCCCATCAGCGCATGAACCGTGCCTGCTCGAACCGTTAAATTCACCTGATCCAACGCTTTGACACCTGGAAAACTTTTTGAAATATTGCGCATTTCTAATAATGCCCGCGCGGCATTTTTAGGATGCGTTTGTGTGTGTGCTGCGTGGTTCATAACCACCTCCTGCTCATTGGTCAATTGGTCATTTTGCGACGTGTACCGCGTCGATTGAGTTAAAAAAAACCCCCATTAAGGGTTTTATTTACTGACTCAGCTTGGCCTGTACCAGCCAATCAAATAAAGGGTGCTTACAGCAAGCACCCTTTAATTAACTGCTTAATTATTTTTTGTAAACATCTTCAGCCAACTGCAAGTTGTCTTTATTGATGTTGACATAAGGGACGCGCACCGATTTAGACTCATCCAATTTCCATGCAGTACCTTCAGTAGGCGCTTTGCCCAATGCCGCGTTAATCGCCAATTCAACTGTGGCAGCGCCTTGGTTTTTCGCATCATTTAACACTGAACCAACCATTGTGCCTTCTTTGATTTTTGCCAAAGCATCAGGAATCGCATCCACGCCCACCACGGGCATAAACTTGCTCGGGTCTTTAAAGTAACCTTTTGCTTGCAAAGAATTAATCGCGCCCAAAGCCATGCCGTCATTATTGGCAATCACGTATTCGATTTTGTCGCCATGTTTTGCCAACCAAGCATCCATCAAGTTGTTGGCTTTTGCGGTTTCCCACATGCCCGTTTGCAACTCAAGCTGCTCTGGCTTCAAACCCGCTTTGCTCATTTCTTCAAGCACGTACTTGGTGCGTGCTTCCGCATCAGGATGACCCGGCTCACCTTTTAACAACACAAATTGGATTTTGCCGTCTTTGTTTTTGTCCCATTCAGGGTGCGCTTTTAAAGAATCGGCGATGATTTTTGCTTGCATCACGCCAGACTCAGAAGAGGTTGTTCCCACGTACCAGCACTGTGCGCAGCCTTTTAACACATCAGCCGCTGGCTCTTTGTTAAAGAAAATCACTGGGATTTTGGCAGCAGTTGCCTTGCTCACAATTGATGCGGCTGCGGCTGGGTCTACCAAATTAACCGCCAATGCTTTCACACCTTTTGCAATCAACGCGTCAATTTGGCCGTTTTGTTTGGCTTGATCGTTTTGCGAGTCCAACACAGAAACCGCCGCCTTGCCCGCGCCTGCTTTTTCAATTGCGTTGCGCACGAATGACATAAAGTTGTCATCGCCCTTGTAAATCACGACGCCAATTTTCGGCAATTCTGCTGCTGTTTTTGTTTCGCCCGCTGCGGTTTTTGGTGCTTCTGCTGGCTTGTTGCACCCGAACAGTGCAAAACTCGCTGCAACAACGGATAAAGCCAATAATGATTTTTTCATAACAGTCTCCAAAGATTAAAAAATGACGTCGATTCGAGGTTTTAAAGCGTCAAGGCTCGGCGTTGGGTAGCATTCAACCTCAAAATATGCAGCATGTCAAATTTAATTGCTCAAAAATACTAATTTCATCCATGTTTTTCAACAAGCCGATATTTCCCGCAAAAACCTCGCCGCTGTTGCCTTGAAATCACTTAGAATCTGCCATCAAAATCAACCAAGGCAACCCATGAGTTTCTCCAGCAGCCACAGCGACCTCAAGCAAATCAACCGCTTAGCGGTCATTAACTTGGTCAAAACCAAACCAGGCATCTCGCGCGCCGACCTTGCAAAAAGAACGGGCCTGAATAAATCCACCATCGGCAAACTGGTGCAAGACTTGATTGATGACTTATGGCTGGCCGAAGAAATCACGCCCACACTGCTCGATGGCGCTGGGCGCAGGCCAACGGGACTCACGCTCAATGGCAAAGTCCTCGCGCTATTGGGCGCTGAAATTGGCGCGGATTACATTACGGTGTTGGCCTGTTCCATTAACGGCGAAATTTTATTCAACACCACCGTGCCGTTTCAGCACGACGACATGAATGCATCGCTCGAGCAACTCGTGGGCTTACTCAAACACGCGTGGGAAATCATGGCGGAGAACCGCCACACCGTGCTTGGACTGGGGATTGCATTGCCCGGATTGATCAACCCGCTGGACGAAAAAGTCGTGGTGCTGCCCAACATCAACTGGCAAGAAGTCTCGATTGCCGAGCTGCTGCGCGCCAAATTTGCCGCCAAAAACATGCCCGACACGCCCATCACCATCATCAATGATGCCAACGCCGCCGCGCTCTCAGAGTTTGTATTTGGCCACACCCAATACCGCCGCTCGCCGCTGATTCACCTCACCATGGCCGTTGGCGTGGGCGCGGGCATTATTACCGAAAAAGGCCTGTACAAAGGCTTTAACGGCTGGGCGGGCGAAATTGGCCACGCGATTTTACAACCGATTGACGGCCTGCCTTGCGCCTGCGGCCAGCACGGCTGCGTCGAAACACTCGTATCGCAGCGCGCCTTGAGCCGCATGGTCACACAAACCGACCGATTATTGTCCATGGACACCTTGCAGCGCCGCTTGGCGCAAGGCGATGAACTGGTCAAAAGCGGCTTGGCGCAAGTGGGGCATTTTTTGGGCATCGTTCTGCGCAATGTCGCCAATATTTTAAACCCCGAAACCATCATCATCGGCGGCCCAATGAGCCAATTTGGCAACCACTTACTCGAACCAACGTTGATAAGTTTTGTCAAACATTCCCACCAAAACCACATTCAGCCGCACATCAAGCTGTGTGAATTTGGCCACCACGCCGCTGCATTGGGCGCAGCCGCAGCCGTATTAAGCCTGCACGTTGAACCACTGGGCACGCCATTGCACTTGGCACAAAACGGCTTGCTGCGCTGATTTGGCAACGCCATCAAGCCACACCCGATTAAAAAACCCGCAAACCTCAAAATCCGCGAACCGTTTGACCGCACCCCGCATTGCCCGTAGAATGCGCCCTAGCCGTTGACGGCAACGCCATCAACCGTACGCCCGCTCAAGATTCAGCTCAAAACCCACCGCCGCACAGGCACAGAAAGTCATCATGTCCATTCAATGGTTCCCCGGCCACATGCATTCAGCGCGCAACCAAGCGATTGAAACCATGGAAACCACCGACCTCGTTATCGAAGTCATCGACGCGCGCTGCCCGCTCGCCTCAAGCAACCCCTTGGTTGAAACCATGCGCCTGCACCGCCAGCGCGCCTGCCTCAAAATTTTAAACAAAAGCGACTTGGCCGACCCCGCAGTAACCGAATTGTGGCTCAAAGAGCTCAACGCCCAAAAAAACACCACCGCCATTGCGATTAACACCAAAAAACCCAACACCGTATTGCAAATATTACCGCTGTGCCGCCGCCTCGCGCCGCACCGCAACGACGGCACCAAGCCATTGCGCATGATGATTATGGGTGTGCCCAACGTTGGCAAATCCACGCTGATGAACGCGATTTTAAAACGCCGCGTCGCCAACGTCGGTGACGAACCAGCCATCACCAAAACCCAGCAACGCATTCAACTAGACAACGACACCTTGCTCGTTGATACCCCCGGCATGCTCTGGCCAAAAATCGCCATGGACTCAGACGGCCAAATGCTCGCCGCCAGCCACGCCGTGGGCGTCAACGCGTATTACGAAGACGACGTGGCGATTTACCTGGCTGGTATTTTGCGCACGCGCTACCCGCACGTATTGCAAGCGCGCTACGGCATCAAAGACGTTGCAGACATAGACGACGTCGCCGTGCTTGAACGCGTCGCCGCCCAACGCGGCTACCGCATCAAAGGCGGCACACTGGACTTTGACAAAGCCTGCCACACATTATTGCTCGACTACCGCAGCGGCGCACTGGGCGGCGTCAGCCTAGAAACCCCCGCCAGCCGCGCCGCCGCCGTCGCCGCCCACGACATTGCGCAAGCAGAAAAACTGGCCATAAAAGAAGAGAAAGAACGCAAACGCACCGAACACTTGGCAGGCAATCGACGGATCAAAACCGATGAGGACGATGCGCCAAAGCAGCGTTGAGGTTTCGGACAGGGTCAACGCTTGAACATACCCAAAACACAGACATATAAAAATATAAAAATACAAAAACCGCTCTCTTACATGAGAGCGGTTTTTTGTAAGCACACAAGCGGCTAAAACCAGCCCAACCTCACAGCAGCTCAGGCAAACCCAACTCGCGTAAAAATCCATTGTGCCGTTTTTTCGCATGCATAATTTGCAGCTCAACCTCACTCAACCGTTCGTGCACCACCGCCAAATCAATCGACTCTTCGGCCACAGCCGTGCTCACATAACGCGAAATATTCAGATTAAAATCATTGGCCTCAATTTCAGCCATCGTCACGCGCCGCGCATAACGAGGCTCTTCTTGACGGTATTGATAGGTCGCCACGATTTTATCGATGTGTTCGGGCAACAATTTATTTTGGCGTTTGCCTTTTTCAAAATGCTCGGCCGCGTTGATAAACAACACATCATCCGATTTTTTACAACGCTTTAACACCAAAATACACACAGGAATACCTGTCGAATAAAACAAATTGGCAGGCAAACCAATCACCGTATCAATATGCCCATCTTTGAGCAATTTGGTGCGTATGCGCGCCTCCGCGCCGCCACGGAACAGCACGCCATGCGGCAGAATAATCGCCATGGTACCGTCGTCGGCCAAATAATGAAAACCATGCAACAAAAACGCAAAATCGGCCGCCGATTTAGGCGCCAGCCCATAATCTTTAAAGCGAAAATCATCCGCCAGCGCATCGGTTGGCTCCCACTTCAAACTAAATGGCGGGTTGGCCACAATCGCTTCAAACTTGAGTTTTTTGGCAGGATTGGGCTCACCAAACTCGTCCCATTGATTGAGCAGCGAATCACCATGAAAAATCGCAAATTCCGAATCTTTCACGCCATGCAGCAGCATATTCATCCGCGCCAAGTTATAGGTTGTGATGTTTTTTTCTTGGCCATAAATTTTGCCAATGCCATGCTCGCCCAACTGTTGGCGCACATTGAGCAACAACGAACCCGAGCCACAAGCAAAATCGAGCACCTTATTCAACTTGGCCCGCGCCCCAGTGGTTGGGTCTTGCGCATCAAGCACCACCAAACGCGACAAAATCGTCGACATCTGCTGCGGGGTATAAAACTCACCCGCTTTTTTGCCCGAACCTGCCGCAAACTGCCCAATCAAATACTCATACGCATCGCCCAACACATCCACGCGGGTCGAAAACTTGGTCATGCCCTCATCAAGTTTACCCACCACCGTGCACAGCAATTTATTGCGCTCAGTTTGAGTTTTGCCCAATTTTTCAGAAGCCAAATTAATCTCAGAAAACAGGCCACTAAAAGTGCCCTCAAATGAGTCTTCCTCAATATATTTAAAGCCCTTTTGCAGCGTAGACAACAAATCCGCGCTGTGCGTGCGCGCCAAATGCGCGATATTGCCCCACAAATAATCAGGCGCAATTACATAATGCAGCTTGCGGTTCATCTGCTTTTCAAACTGCGCCGTGTCATTTGGGTGGTCGCGATACCATTCAATCAGCGGCCTGTAATCAGAGCCCAGCTCCTTTTGCGCCGCCGCCTCATAATTGTCAGACAAATAACGCAAAAATAAAAACGACAACATATAATCGCGAAAATCATCCGCATTCATCGCCCCGCGCAAATCATCCGCAATGCGCCACAGCGTTGCGCCCAATTGTTTTTGGTCTTGTTCGGTCATTTTTTGTTCCTATCTTGATGCAGTAAAGTTTTGGCTTTTTTGGCCAGTGTTGTATGAATGATTTCAGTGCTTTAACTTAGGAAACACCCAAGTTAAACAAAACGCGTTTTCTTTAACTTAAGCCCTCGCTAAATTAAACCTGCGTGTCCATATTTTAATTAACGACTGATGTTACGCGGGTCGCCATTTTAGGCGATTAGGTAACACGCATAATGGGTGAGCATAAAATCATCAATCGGCCGTTTTCGTGACACCACGAACGATTAAAAAATCCTTAATAATTGCCGCCTCAAGCAATATTTCGCGTCAACTTTAAGCCGCCCATCATGGCTGAACCTCCTCGCTTGGGTTGGGAAACAAACCCTGCATCAGCCCTTTTTTGTGGGTTTTGAGGACATCGATTTTGCGGGTTTGTGCGTTGATGAGTTCATCAAGGCTGGAAAGACAATTGGCGATTTTTTGTTGTTCGCTCGTATCGATTTTAGGAAACAATATCAACTTTTCTTTAAGAATAGAAAAATGTCTTTTATATTCCTCCATGACAACAGGGGAGAACTTTAAGTATTGATACAAAAACAAAGCATCAATTTGACCCTTTGCCTTAAGGATTTTTATACCGTCAGCACCCTGAGCGAAGGGCATCTTTACAATTTTCAAGATGCACGTATGGTCGCCAAATATGATTAATGGTAAATCGTCTGTAATCAAGGCATCTTGGTTATTTGTCCATCCACAAATATAGCTTTGTGACTGGTCAATTATTGGATATTCACCATCCATTTTGTATGACGCAGTAGACAACTTTTGAGGTGGTGTAATCGTATCGATCAAACCACTTAATTTACTTTCCTCCCACTCCCCCGCCCCCAAAAACTCAGCAAACCGCACTCGCGGTGTGGTTTCGCCTGTTTGCGGGAAAAGCTGCTGCATCAAGCCTTTTTTGTGCTGTTTATAGGCTTCTAATGTTTGGGTTTCAGCAGTCATCAACTCGTCAAGGCTGGAAAGGCAAGCGGCGATTTTTCGTTGCTCCGAAATCTTTGGAAAACAGACTTTAAACTCTTTAATTTGCTTTGCACTAATGTGTGGTATGCCAGAACTTGTATTAATCTTATCAACATAACTCTGAAAATATGATGAATTAATTTGTTGAAAAATGAATTGTATTGGAGTTGAGTCTTTTGCCCTTAGCCGCGCAACCCTTTGAACGAGTAATGCCCCTTTGTCTTTCTGGGTTATCAAAGCAACATTTTTACCTACTTTTGAGCCATCCATAGCAATGACCAAATCATCAATCTCAACTTTGTATTTTTCTAATCCTTGTGTACTAGCAAGATAATATCGGTCGATGTCTTTGCTGTGGCGGATTACTCCTTCTGTTATGTTTATCCCTCTTAACAATTTATTACCCGTCGAATTTTCTGATATGTCGATGCCATCGAATGGATAGCCTGAGAGAAGGTCAATGACCCTACCAATCTCATCCAGCCTCCACTCCCCCATCCCCCGAAACTCAGGAAACCGCAATTTTGGCACGTTCATTTTGCACCTCGTTTGCTGGTTTTGATGTTTTGCTCAATCGCTTCTATCGTCAATGGGTCGGCTTCTTCTGTATCTTGTTGATCCGCTTCAATGGCTTGCTGTGCTTTGCGCTGTGTGTCAAATTGTGTGTATAGGCTATTGATATGGGCTTCCATTTGGGCATGGCTGATGCGCCCTGCACCTTGTAGGACTGCTTTGTCATTGAATGCGAGGAGTTTATCCACGGTGCTGCGCCAGTAGTCGATGGTGAGGTTTTGGCGGTCTTTGACGCGCAACTCGGCTGTTTCGAGGAATATGACGGTGAGGCGGTTCAGGCTGTCGATTTCGTCGGCTGTGAGGTAGTTCTTGGCGGTGGTGATGTCGCCTTTGCGCACGATTTTGCCTTTAAACGCGGTGAGGTTCATGTTCGGTGCGTCTGCATTGGCTCGTGCCACGATGAGTTCGGCGGCGGTCTGACCTGTGACGGCGTACAGGAGTTTGTTTTGCGTCTGCGCAAAAAACATCTGCGTGGCTTTGTCGCTGGGGTCGTAGCCATCTGAGAGTTTGAGCAGGTCGCGGACTTTTTGGTAAAAACGCACTTCGGATGCGCGTATGTCGCGGATGCGTTCGAGCAATTCATCAAAGTAGTCAAAGCGTCCTTTGGGGGCTTTGAGTCGCTCATCATCCATGATGAAGCCTTTGATGAGGTATGCGCGTAGATGGGTGTTTGCCCATTTGCGAAACTGCGTGCCGCGTAGGCTGCGCACGCGAAAGCCGATGGCAAGTATCATGTCGAGGGCGTAAAACTTGACCTTGTATTGTTTGTTATCCGCAGCAGTTATTAAGTAATCCTTAATAACTGAGTTTTCAGATAACTCCTTTTCTTTCAATATGTTACGTATGTGTGTGTTGATATTTGCAACCGAGGTGGCAAAAAGTTCTGCCAACTGGTTTTGGTTCATCCACACGTCACCATCTTGCGCGTAGAGCGACACGGCGGCTTGGCCGTCATCGGTGTGGTAGATGATGAGGTTTTGTGGGGTATCCGCGAGTGGGTTCATGCTTTTTTCCTCATGCTTCATTTTCTTGGTCGGGCTTGGGCGCAATCGCTTTTTGTTGTTCTCGTTCAATTTTGACGATGCTTTTATCGGGCGTCGGTAATTCCTCTGGCATGGTGCCGCCCAATTCGGCAATTGTTTGGCGGATTTTTTGCCCCACTTCAAAATGGGTGCGATTGGCTTGGGCTTTGCTTTTGGTTTGGTCGCGTTTGAGTTTTTCCTCGGCTTGCGTGGCGCGGAATAGATTGGCCGCCAGCTCGGTGCTGCCCATGTGGTCGAGGATTTTTTGCGATTTTTTTAAGCCTTTATGCGCGTGTATGCCTTTGGCATCCAAGCCGCCATACAGGCCTTTATAACCGTGGTTTTGAAAAATGGCAAAATCAAGGTCGGTGTTGACCCCTGCTTGGGCGGCGGTTTCTACGAGCTGTTTGTTGTGTAGTTTGAGTTCGTGGCGTAAGAATAAACGCTTTTTGTCTTCTTCCAACGCTTGAAAATTCGCGTCATCAGCAAGCTCTTGGCGACGTGCTTGAATGGCAAAATAAACTTGCCCGTTGGCAATCACAGGTTTACTCGGGTCTGCGTTTTGCACAATGAGGTAACAGGCGTGGCGTGACAGGGCAAATGATGGCCATGCCTTTTGTGCCCCTTTACCCATTTCGATCATCTCGGTGACCTCACCGATATGATCGGACACCTGCATATTGCTTTGCTCTAACGCCGTGACGACTTTTTCAATCACCGCTATAAAGTTACGAAAATCGCTGTAATCCAAGACTTTGGCTAATGAGCGAGCATACCAAAACTCATTGCCTTGTTCGTCAAGGTGTTTGATGTCTTCAAATGTGTGGTGTGCGTGTGCGCTGTTTGTGGAGATGCGGCTCATATTATTTCCTTTTATTGGCTGCTGTTCGAGGTGTTTGGCGCAGACTCGGCCTGTATCGACCATGACGTTTGTTTAGTTTTCATACGCACTCAACCCCGATATATCGCGCCCTGCCGCATCTTTTTTAAGCAAAGGCATGAGCTGTTGCACCAATGCCAGCTCTTGATTGGCGCGTTCTTTCCAACCCAAATCCAATGGCGCCATGATGTCGGTGAGTAAATCACCGTCCAAAATCATGCGTTCCATCGTGCGGTCAAAAAAATGTTGTACCGATGAGGCCGCCAAACCAAACTGTTGGGCGATGGCGCTGATTTCACGGGCGCGTTTGTCACGCTTGAATGCCTCAAAACCTGCAAGAATCTGTTCTTTGGTGCGCCCTTGGCCTTTGGTGAGCGTGTTGAGATAGGCCTCTAAATCGTCGCGCTGGTCGATGAATTGGCTGTCTGAGGCGATGAGGCTGATGATTTGCGCAAGGCTTAAATGAAGCCGTGGTTTTTCTTGGGTGTAATTGGCCATCAAACCCATGATGTAGTCGTAATCAATCAGGGCGGAGGCGAATAACACAAACTCAAAATCGAGCTGTTGAATCGGTAGATTGTCTGGCTCACATGCTTGTTGGGCTTTGAGCTGCTGCGCGGTGCTAAGGTATTGCCCTTTGAAGGCACGTAAATCATCGACGGGCAAGATGGCTTGAATGGTTTGCGCTTGCGCTTCGGTAAGGTCGGTGTATTGATCCAACTGGGTTTTATAACGTTGCACTTCTTTGAATAAATTGATGAACTGCGCACGTGCGGTGTCGCCTTTGAGATTGGCAATTTGTGCGGGTTCAGCGGCCAAACCTTGTTCGGCCATAAACGCGCTGAGCTTTTGTACCGCACTGTCAAACTGCTCGAGCACCACGGGTGCTGCGTCCACCAGCCAAATTTTTGCCGCATCCTCCGCCGATTTTTCACCCGAAAATAAGCCGATGGCAAAGTCCACTTCGTCTTTTTGCCCACGAAAATCCAAAATATTGCCATAGGGTTTGGTGTCGTTGAGCACGCGGTTGGTGCGTGAGAAGGCTTGTATCAAACCGTGGGTTTTGAGGTTTTTGTCCACATACAAGGTATTGAGGTATTTGGAGTCAAAACCTGTGAGCAGCATGTCCACCACGATGGTGATGTCGATTTTGTTGTTGTGAGCAAAGTCTTTATTGAGCCATTGCTGGTTTTTAATGCGGGCTTGCACGTCTTGGTAGTACAAATCAAAATTTGCAATCGTATGGTTGGTGCGGTACTGCGCGTTGTAGTCCGCCATAATGGCTTGCAGCGCCGCTTTTTTGCCTTCAGGGTTTTCTTGATTATCAATCCGCTCTTGCGTTAAATCCTCTTGCAGTTGCTTGACATCAGAGCTGCCATCGGCCGGTGGCGAAAACACACAGGCGATATTGAGCGGCGTGACGTCTGGCTGCGTGGCTTGGCAGCTCGCTTGCAGCTCTTTAAATGTTTGATAGTACTCAATCGCATCGTTAATCGACGCGGTGGCGAAAACCGCATTAAATTTACGCTGTGCTGTGGCATGGTCGTGTTTGGCAAGTATCGCTTTGACCACCGCCTCTTTGGCCAACGTATCGCCTGCCTTGATGGGGACTTGCTCATCGGGTTTGAAAAAATCCACATGAAAGCGCAAGACATTGCCATCGTCTATGGCATGCGTGATGGTGTACGCGTGGAGCTCTTTTTCAAAAATATGTTCGGTGGTCAGCATGGTCGCCTCAACACCTTCAATTTTTTTGTAGCTTGAGTTTTGCTCAAAAATCGGCGTGCCTGTAAAACCAAACAGCTGGGCTTTGGGGAAAAATTCTTTAATCGCTTGGTGGTTGTCGCCAAACTGTGAACGGTGACATTCATCAAAAATAAACACCACGCGTTTGTCCTGCAAGGCTTTTAGGCGCTCTTTGTAGTTTTTGGTGCGTGTGCCATCCAATGCCAAACCCAGTTTTTGAATGGTGGTCACAATCACTTTGTCGGCGTAGTTGGTGGACAACAGACGACGCACAAGGCTTTCGGTGTCGGTGTTTTGCTCAACGCAGTTTTCTTGAAACTTATTAAATTCCTCGCGCGTTTGGCGGTCTAAGTCTTTTCTGTCCACCACAAACAGACATTTTTCAATCTCTGGGCGCTCTTTGAGCAAAGTGGCCGCTTTAAACGAGGTGAGCGTTTTACCGCTGCCCGTGGTGTGCCAAATATAGCCATTGCCACGATTTTGTTCGATGCAATCGATAATCGCCCGCACCGCGTAGATTTGATACGGGCGCATGATGAGCAGCTTTTGCTCCGATTGCACCAAAACCATGTAGCGACTAATCATTTGCCCCAAAGTACATTTGGCCAAAAACGCTTGGGCAAAGTCATGCAAATGGGTGATTTTTTTGTTTTGCTCGTCCGCCAAACGATAAATCGGCAAAAATCGTTCATCGGCATCAAAGCTAAAATGGCGCGTTTCATTGTTGGCAAAATACAAAGTGTCACGTTGATTACTCACAACAAACAACTGCATAAAACACAGCAGCGTTTTGCCATAACCATTGCCTGCATCGTTTTTGTAATCGACAATTTGTGCCATGGCGCGGCGCGGGCTAAGCCCCAATGTTTTGAGCTCAATTTGGGTCACAGGAATGCCGTTGATGAGCAAAATTACGTCATAACGATGGTGGCTGTTGTCGGTATTGATGCGCAGCTGGTTGATAACTTCAAAGGTGTTTTTGCACCAGTCTTTGAGGTTCACCAACGTGTAATTAAGCGGCGTGCCGTCATCACGCGTAAAGGCACTGATTTCGCGCAAATGTTTGGCATTGTCAAACACATTGGGGCTGATGATTTGCTCTAATAAACGCGCAAACTCACCGTCGGTCAAACGCACCCCATTGAGCGCATCAAAATGCGTCCGAAAATTGGCCTCCAAAGCCAAACGATCGCGAATGTCTGGGCGATAAATGTATTTAAGCTCAATGAGTTTTTTGATAAAGGTTTGTTCTATTTGTTGTTCGTTGGTCATGCTGACTCCCAATTTGATGTCGTTGCAATAATTTTCTGTGAGCTTCAATGAATGAGCCACGCACAATGCCGCGCATTTTAACCTTGATTGAGCGTTTACGCGGCTATAACGCACGTGCCCGTATTGTCACAGGACAGCATCCAATCTTTGTGCTCAAACGACAGTGAACGCTCACGCGCCACACTGGCAAACGACACAACCGCGCCCATCAACAACGCCACTATTTTTAACGTCCACATAAAATCCCCTTAGATATAAATATCCGTAAATTCAACAACCAACGAGCATGTGCGCTCAAGCACAACGACCGCGCCGAGCCTCAAACCTCATTTTGAGCGCCCGTTTGCGCAGCCTCACCCTCAATCTTCAACGGCAATTCCTGCTGCCCCGCCTGTTTTGCCAGCATCGCTTTGAGCATTTCAATCCGTTGGCGCGGCGTGATTTGAGGCACGTTTTTTAGATTTTCGCGTGCGCCATCGATTTCGTGCTTCATTTCTTTCATAAACCGCGAGACTTCACGGTTCTCAAACTCACGCCCACGGCGGCGTTTTTGACACCACGTCACGTGCAAACTCAAGCGGGCGCGGGTGATGCCCACATACATGAGCCGCCGCTCTTCCTCAATCCGCGTTGGGTCTTCCAGCGCTTCGTCGCGCGACATGTGCGGCAACAAGCCCTCTTCAATTCCCACCAAAAACACGTGCGGGTATTCGAGCCCTTTGGAGGCGTGTAATGTGGACAAACGCACGGTGTCGGCGGCTTCATCGCCTTTGTCCAACATGCTGATGAGCACCATGCTTTGAATCACTTCTGACAGTTTCTTATCGTCTTCTTCCGCGCGCCGCTTAATCCACGCCATAAAATCAGTGACGTTTTTCCAGCGGTTTTGCGCTTGGCGCTCATCAAATTGGTCATACAAATACAACTCGTAGCCAATCGCTTTAATCAAATCGTCCAGCACCTCAGCAGCTTCCTCATTGGCGGCGCGCTGTTCAAAATTATTGATAAACTCCGCAAATTCAAGCAGCGGCTCTAGCTGACGCGGCGTGGAAATGCTCGCAAAACCCGCCTCAAACACGGCCTCAAACAGCGGCACACCGCGCCGCCCCGCGTATTGCCCCAAATGCTCAAGCGTTGACGAACCAATCCCGCGCTTGGGCGTGGTGACGGCGCGGATAAACGCAGGGTCGTCTTGAATATTGTTGAGCAGGCGAAAATACGCCATGATGTCGCGGATTTCGGCGCGTTCAAAAAACGACTGCCCGCCCGACATCACATACGGAATGCGGTCTTTGCGCAAAAATTGCTCAAACAAACGCGCTTGATGGTTGCCGCGATACAAAATTGCGTAGTCCGAAAATTTGGTGTTGTTGGATATTTTGTGCGCCTGTAAACGCATCACGACGTTTTCAGCCTCCTCTTCCTCGTTCGCCATTGGCAACACTTTAATCGCCTCGCCTTGCCCCAAATCGCTCCAGAGCTTTTTGTCAAACAGTTTGGGATTGTGTCCAATCAGCGCATTGGCGGCATTCAAAATACTCACAGTTGAACGATAGTTTTGCTCTAACTTCACCAGTTTTAAACGCGGAAAATCAGTCTGCAATAATTTTAAATTGTCCACCGTCGCGCCGCGCCACGCATAAATCGCTTGATCATCATCGCCCACCGCCGTAAACATCGCACGCACGCCCGTGAGCAGTTTGAGCAACAAATACTGCACCGTATTCGTGTCTTGATATTCATCCACCAAAATATAGCGCAGCTTGGCCTGCCAACGGTTGCGCACCTCCTCATTGTTTTGCAACAATTCCACAGGCAAGCGAATCAAATCATCAAAATCGACCGCCTGATACGCCGCAATGGTCGCATTGTAATTGGCGTACACCCGCGCAAATTGCAGCTCGTCATTGTCTTTTGCGTCTTTTAAGGCTTGCTCAGGCGTGACTTGCGAGTTTTTCCACAACGAAATCGTGCTTTGCATCGCCTTAATCATCGCCTTATCCGTCGTCGCGCACAGCTCTTGCAAAATCGAAAAACAATCGTCTTGGTCAAGAATCGAAAATTTTTCTTTCAGGTTTAAATGCTTGGCCTCATCGCGCAAAAACCGCACGCCAAACGAGTGAAACGTCGAAATCGTCAAACCTTTGGTCGAACGATCGCCCATGATTTTCGCCACCCGCTCCACCATTTCCTTGGCCGCTTTATTGGTAAACGTCACCGCCAAAATGTGCTTGGGCTCATAGCCGCAATCGGTAATCAGCCGCGCAATTTTTTGGGTAATCACCCCCGTTTTGCCGCTGCCAGCGCCTGCCAGCACCAAACACGGGCCGTCCATATACTCCACCGCCTCCTGCTGTTGCGGGTTCATTTTCATTTTTTTAGGGTTTGCGTGGGTTGCCATGTGATTCAATTCTTTTTAAAGCGGATAAAAAATGCACTGCGCCAAGCGAAGTGCATGAAGGGATATAACGACGATATAGAGATAAAAAATTAAATCATTGTGCTGACATCGTGCGCTCCTGATCGAGTTCGTCAACTTGCCAGCCCTGAAAAATTTTATCGTATCCGCAATGCTTAATAAAAGCAGTAATCCCAACTTCATTAACTTCATTTGAGTTAATTTTATTAAGTTGGAACTCCCAATCCCCTGTAATGAAACCGTCACGTTTCACAAAAGCAGTTTTTTGAACACCTGCAATAATGTATGAAATCGCATACAAAACAGAATCGTTGTAAACAACGCCATTAAATCGAAGGCTTGACGTTGTAAGGTGAACATTTCCCTTTGTCATAGCAGCGCCAAAAGCTGAGGCGCGTTTCATTTTTTTACACTTTATATTTTTAGAACTTTCGACAAAAAAATCGGCTTCATAAATTTCATCTCGACTCACCTCGTAGCGTTCAGCACCTTTGTAATAACAATAAAACGCCTTAGTCTCAACTTGAATGGTTTCTAAATTTTTAATTACCTTTGGCGGATTAAACTGCTCAACAGGAATAGTAATTTTATCTTTTGTAATCAAAAAAACAGAAAAAATGGTTATGGGTTTGTCTTTGTGATTTGTTATATTTACTTCACTTACCCTTGCCGCAGAAAAGCCGACTACGGAGAACGAATAGGAAACAGACACGCTATAGCCAATTTTTTTCCAAAAGAAATAAATTGAAAATGGGAATAAAACCAAACCAGGCAAAACCTTCAAAAATTCAACGATCAATTGAAACCACCTTTATTTATAAATTGCGTTCAAAAAACACCCTAAACCAACGGTGACAAATCAGGATTGCCCGCCGTAATAATTCCACCGCCCAAACACACATCGCCATCGTACAAAACCGCTGATTGCCCTGGGGTGACCGCCCATTGCGGCGCGGCAAATTGCAGTTCAAAGCCATCGGCCAAGCCCACAAATTCACACGCCGAATCCGCTTGGCGGTAACGGCTTTTGGCGGCAATGCTGCGCTGAGTGGGCGCGTGTCCTGCCACAAAGCTCACATCTTGTGCATGCAACATAGTGGCGTACAAAGCAGGTGCATCGTGGCCTTGCGCGACGTACAGCACATTGGCTTTTAAGTCTTTGTGCACCGCAAACCATGGTTCGCCATTGCCCCGTTTGTCGCCGCCAATCCCGATGCCTTTGCGTTGCCCCAAGGTGTAAAACGACAAGCCCACGTGTTCGCCCACCACGCGGCCGTCCAGCGTTTTCATTTCCCCTTTGTGGGTGGGCAAATATTGGTTGAGAAAGTCCCTAAATGGGCGCTCGCCAATAAAACAAATGCCCGTGGAATCTTTTTTGGCGGCGTTGGATAAGCCCAATTGATGCGCAATGTCGCGCACTTGGGTTTTGGGCATTTCGCCCAATGGAAATAAGGTTTTAGACAGTTGCGCTTGATTTAAGCGGTGCAAAAAGTAGCTTTGGTCTTTGCTCGCGTCCAAGCCTTTGAGCAGCTCAAACGCGCCATTGCGCTCGCGCACCCGTGCGTAATGGCCTGTGGCAATCAACTCTGCGCCCAAGCCCATGGCGTGGTCTAAAAACGATTTAAATTTGATTTCGGCGTTGCACAACACATCAGGGTTGGGCGTGCGCCCTGCGCTGTATTCACGCAGAAAGTCGGCAAATACGCGGTCTTTGTATTCGGTTGCAAAATTCACCGCTTCAATGTCCACGCCCACTTTGTCCGCCACACTCGCCGCGTCCAGCCAGTCTTGGCGGGTTGAGCAGTATTCTGAGTCGTCATCGTCTTCCCAGTTTTTCATGAACAAACCAATCACTTCATAGCCCTGCTCTTTGAGCAACCAAGCGGTCACGGATGAATCCACGCCGCCCGACATGCCCACCACCACACGTTTTTTTGTCATACCAATCCCCTCAAATCTTTCACCAGCGCCAAATCAAGCCGTTGACCAGCCACATAATCGCGCAAACACTGCGCCACAATCGGATTGCGATGAATCGATGCCTGCGCCATGACCTCATCAAACGTCAGCCAAACCGCCTCAATGATGCCTTCGTCCAACTCCGTGTGAATTGGCGCATCGCCCACGGTGCCAATAAAGGTTAAACGCAAATACGTCACCGATTTATCGTCTTTGTCCGATACATAAATCCCCAGCAGCGCCGTTGGCGTGAATTCATAACCCGATTCTTCCAAAACCTCACGCGCACACGCATCAAGCAAAGTTTCGCCCGCCTCCCAATGCCCCGCAGGTTGGTTTAAACGAATGCCGTTGCGCGCGTGTTCGCGCACCATCAAATACTTGCCATCTCGCTCAATCAGCGCGGCAACGGTGGCGTGCGGGGTCCAAATGGGTTCTCGATGCGGCATGGTGTGGCTCGGTAAAAAATAATCGCATATTTTATCACGCGAACGCTGCACGTGGCGCGCAGTTCAAGCAAACGGTACAATGCGGTTTTTTAATTGCGCCGTTCAATCAGCCCACCGTAAAGTAAGCCAAAACCCCATGTCCAAACTCCCCCAACCCTCCCCAGCCCAACAAGCCCGCTCCAGCCAACTGGTGGCGCAGATTCGTCAAACCATCGCCCAAAACAGTGGCTGGATTCCGTTTGACGATTACATGAACGCCGCGCTGTACACGCCCAATTTAGGCTATTACGCCAGCGAACTGAGCCCATTCTCCATGCGCGCCGCCCAAGGCGACTTTGTCACCGCGCCCTTGCTCACCCCGCTGTTTGGCGCGTGTTTGGCGCAACAAGCGGTTGAGGTGTTTGAGCGCACGGGCGCACCGCAGATTTTAGAAATCGGCGCTGGCACAGGCAAACTGGCGGCGGATATTTTAAATCACCTCGCGCAGCTCAATACGCCCGCCACGTATTTCATCCTTGAGTTATCCGCCACGTTGCGCGCCGAACAGCAAGCCACCATCGCCCAGCTCGCGCCGCACGCAGCCGCACACGTGACGTGGCTGGACACTTTGCCCACCGATTTTGATGGTTTCATCATTGGCAATGAGGTATTAGACGCCATGCCCGTCAAGCTCATCGGCATCAAAAACGGCGCGTGGTTTGAGCGCGGCGTGACGTGGCACAACGAGCAGCTCATTTTCGCCGACCGCCCAACCACCCAAACCCTGCCCATGAATGATGAATGGCGCACCGCCCTGCAAACCAGCCACAGCGACTATTTGTCAGAAACCCACGCGCAACAAATCGGTTTTATGACCAGCCTCGCCCACGCGCTGCGCAAAGGCGTGATTGTCATGATTGATTACGGCTTTCCCGCCCACGAGTTTTACCACCCGCAGCGCAGCACAGGCACGCTCATGTGCCACATCCAACACGTCGCCCACGCCGACCCGCTGTATTACGCAGGCGTGCAAGACATCACCGCGCACGTCAATTTCTCTGCCCTCGCCCACATCAACGGCTTACACACCTTGGGTTACGTCAGCCAAGCCAATTTTTTAATCAACAACGGCTTGCTCGACTTCATCCCCCAGCAACCCGACCCACGCCTCGCGGCCAACCGCGCATTGCGCTTGATGTCAGAAGCCGAAATGGGCGAATTATTCAAAGTCATGGCGTGGCACAAAGGCTTAGATTTTAGCGATGATGACACCCTGCAAGGCTTTACACGCGGCGACCGTTTGGCCAGCCTATAAAAAAACCGCGCTGGGTCAATGCCCAACGCGGTTTTTTATCATCAAACCAAAATGATTCGATTCGTAGGGCAGGCATTCATGCCCGCCGCACCTTCACTCAAATAAACAAAACGGTCAGCAACAAAAACACCGGCAACAAAATCGCAAACGACCACAACATATAGCCAAAAAATGATGGCATTTTTAAGCCGCTGTTTTCCGCGATGGATTTCACCATAAAATTAGGCGCATTGCCAATATAACTGAGCGCGCCCATAAACACCGAACCCGCCGAAATCGCCGCCAATGTGCTGGCCAATTGGGTCGTCAAAACCCCCACATCGCCGCCCGCCAAATTAAAAAACACCAAATACGTCGGCGCATTATCCAAAAACCCAGACAAAATCCCCGTTGCCCAGAAATAACGCCCATCAATCGGCACGCCATTGGCGTCATGCACCAAACGCACCAACCCCGCAAACGGCCCATCAACCCCAGCCTGCAACATCGCAATCACAGGCGCAATCGTCACAAAAATCGCCACAAACAACTTGGCCACTTCAAACACAGGCTCAAAATTAAAATGATTGCTGATGCGCACCTCTTTATCCGTCGTGCGCCACGACAAATACGCCATCAAAATCAAACCCGCATCGCGCACCATATTTTGCAGCGCCACATCCGTGCCCAAAAGATTAAAACTCACATTTGGCCGCCACAAACCACTGAGCAACACGCAGCCAATCGCGCCCAACAACCACACAAAATTCAAGCCACCCTCAAAATGCAGGTGCCGCGTGTCCGGCGTTGGATCCATAATCGCTGGCATGTCTTCTTCACGACTGTGATAAAAATAACTGTCCAGCGCAAAAAACACCCCCAGTAAAATCACCGCCGCCAACAACGTGTCTTGCCAAATATGCGTCATCGTCCAAAAAAACGGCACGCCTTTTAGAAAGCCCAAAAACAACGGCGGATCACCCAACGGCGTGAGCGAGCCGCCGATATTAGCGACCAAAAAGATGAAAAAAACCACCACATGGGTTTTGTGTTTGCGGTTGTCATTGGCGCGCAACAACGGCCGAATCAGCAACATCGCCGCCCCAGTCGTCCCCATCACACTCGCCAACACAGTCCCTATCGCCAAAATCGCCGTATTCACTTTTGGGCTGCCATGCAAATTGCCCTTAATATAAATCCCGCCCGACACAATATACAAACACGAAATCAGCACAATAAACGGAATGTACTCAGCCAATAACGCATGACTCACAATATGCACCAAGTCATTCGCACCAAACTGCACAGCCGCTGGCACCGCAAACAGCAGCATCCAGCCCGCCGCAACCTTGCCAAAATGATGGTGCCAAAAACTGGGCGCAACCAATGGAAAAATCGCAATCGACAACAAAACCCCCACAAACGGCACCGCCCAAATCAAGCCCAAATCACTCATCGCGCCGCCTTGCGCCGCAAACGCATTTGAGCCAAACAACGCCCAGCCCAGTAAAAAAAACTTTAATTTTAATAAAAATTTTGACAATTGTATCCCGCGCATCTAAACCCCTTTATTTGTATTGATAGAACGCAAAATGCATCATTACATCCTTGCATCACTGCATCCCAAATCCAGCAAGCCACGATAATACCGCCCGCCCATACAAAAAGCGAGCATTGCGCTCGCTTTTTGTATGCTCTAAAACGTATTACTACCCATAATTTTTAGCAAGCCCGTATGAACACGAGCCGCCAGTCAAACATCACAGATGGTGATCAAGGGTTGCCGTGGCTTCAGTTTGAATCGCCAACGCACGCACCGCAGCATCTTCTTCTGAAAGCAACTCGCCTTCCCACTTCGCAACAACGGCCGAAGCGATTGAGTTACCCACCGCATTGGTTGCAGAGCGCCCCATATCAAGAAAACGGTCCACGCCAAGAATCAGCAACATCCCTTCAACAGGCAAGCCAAATTGCGCCAAAGTCCCCGCAATCACCACCAAAGATGCCGCAGGAATACCCGCCATGCCTTTTGAAGTCACCATCAACGTAAACAACATTGCGATTTGGGTGTCAAACGGCAAGTGAATCCCATAAAACTGAGCAATAAACAAAGATGCAAACGTGCAATACATCATTGAACCGTCCAAGTTAAACGAATAACCCAAAGGCATCACAAAACTTGAAATTTTACGGTTCACGCCAAAACGATCCAGCGCATCCAAAATTTTTGGGTAAGCCGCTTCTGAAGAGGCCGTCGCAAACGACAAGAAAAAGGCTTCTTTGACTTCTTTCATCAATGCAAACACACGTTTGCCCAAGAAGAAGTAGCCAGCAAACACCAACAACGCCCACAGCACAAATAAGGCGATATAAAACGAGCCCATAAATTTACCGTAAGTAATCAAAACAGCCAAACCTTTTTCAGCAATGACGGTAGAGATTGCAGCAAATACCGCAAATGGCGCCGCTTTCATCAAGTAGCCAGTGATTTTAATCATGACGTGTGCCAATTGGTCAATGATATCAATCAAACCTTGACCCATTTTGCCCAAAGAACCCAAGGCCACGCCAAAAAACACAGAGAAAAATACGATTTGCAACAATTTACTGTCGCCCTCAGGATTGCCACCTGCCGCATAAAAAATCGACTTTGGAATCAATTGATCCGTCATAAACGCCACAAAACCAGAAGACTTCACGCCTGCGGCATAGCTGTCTAATTTTGCTTTGCCTGCCAAAATTTGCTCAGGGGTTAATTGCGCCAAGCTGCTGCCAGCACCAGGTTCGAACAAGTTCGCGAAAACCAAACCCAAAAACAATGAAACCACTGACGCAGTCAAAAACCAGCCCAATGCTTTTGCGCCAACCCGGCCAATACCGCCAGAGCTCGCCATATTAGCAATCCCAACCACCAACGTTGAGAAAACCAATGGCGCAATAATCATTTTAATCGCACGTAAAAACAAGGTGGACAACAAGCCGACATAAGACATATCAACCACATATTTCTTGCTTGAAAACAGCCCCATAACGCCGTTAATGACGCCATCTAAATTCTTGCTATAAACCAGCCAGCCGTACAAAATACCTAAAACCATTGCAATTAAAATCTGAATCGCCAAACGGCTGCTGCCATTTTTTGATGGATTCGCATTAATCGTAGCCATAAATTTTCCTTTATTTTTGCTGCTTAATAAATTTGAAGCTGGCGTAAAAGTCTGCCCTTCAATTCTTGCTTTTCAGCTGTGACAATCCATTTTTCACTATCTCCAAACACCCAAACAACGCATTCGTGAAAAAAAAGATGTCGCATTATAATGGTTTGCCCTACCAATACAAGCTTATTATTGGGGCGCGACTATAACTCAAAACTTTAAGCTAGCAACACAGGTTGAAACACATAAAAAGCACCACACAAACCGCAAAATACAGAAAAAAACCCCAGAAACAATCCAAAAAAAATGTGTTTTTCCACCAAAAGCATGCGTTTTTCCTCCACTTTTCCACCAACATTCATCCATTATTGTTTTAATTTCGCACCTTTTTTGTACAAACACCATTAAAGGGACAGATTGTTCGCCACCTTATTCACCTCCGGTTTGCCCCAAAACCACCCCAAAATTTTGTGCGCGCCGCCACAACGCCAAACCCGCATTTAAAAATCCACGCCCGACAAAAACCGCGCATTATCTGCGCAATAAACCCGGCGCAGCCTTGGTTTCTCAAGCATTTTCAGCCATAATGGCGCTTTTATTTCACCGAGCCCATCATGAACCGCGTATACAACTTTGCCGCTGGCCCCGCCACATTGCCGTTGCCTGTTTTACAAACCATGCAAGCCGAACTCCTTGATTTTAAAGGCACCGGCACGAGCGTCATGGAAATGAGCCATCGCGGCGCGGTGTACACGGAGGTCATCACCCGCGCCCGTGAGTCTTTTAAACGCTTATTAAACGTGCCTGATAATTACAAAATTTTATTCATGCAAGGCGGCGCAATCGGTCAAAACGCGATTATCCCGCTTAATTTAATGGGCGGCGCACGCAAAACCATCGACTCCGTGATATCAGGCGCGTGGGCAGTCAAAACCCAAGCCGAAGCCGCACGTTATGCGGATGCCGCGCCGATTATCGCCAACAGCTGCGATGCTGCAGGGCGGTTTGTCAGCTTCCCTGAATTTACCACATGGAATCGCTCGGCGGATGCCGCTTACATCAACATTTGCACCAACGAAACCATTCACGGCGTGGAATGGTATCCGTCTGATGCAGAAGCGGCAGTGGTCAACGCCAGCGGCGCTTTTTTGGTCGCCGATATGTCGTCCCACATTTTGTCGCGCCCGCTTAACGTCGCCAATTACGGCGTGATTTACGGCGGTGCACAAAAAAACATCGGCCCGGCAGGCGTGACCTTTGTCATCGTGCGCGATGATTTGCTCGACATGCAGCACCCGCTGTGCCCCGCCGCATTCAACTGGCGCAACGTCGCCGACAATGATTCGATGTTCAACACCCCGCCGACGTTGTCTATATATATAGCAGGCTTGGTGTTTGAATGGCTCGAATCCATGGGCGGCGTGGCAGCAATGGCGGCTCTAAATGATGCCAAAGCCAAACTTTTGTACGATTTTATCGACAATTCAAAACTGTACCGCAACGATGTGCAATCCAAATATCGCTCGTGCATGAACGTGCCATTTTTCCTCAATGACGAATCGCTCAACGCCGCGTTTTTAGAGCAATCCGCCGCCGCAGGTCTGGCCGCACTAAAAGGCCACAAAATGGTCGGCGGCATGCGCGCGAGTATTTATAATGCCATGCCGATTGAGGGCGTGCGGGCGTTGGTGGGGTTTATGGGTGAGTTTGAGCGGCAAAATGGTCAAGCGTTTTAAACCGTAGGGTGGGCACTGCCCACCATTTCCCAATGAAGCACCGCATGATTTAAGAACAGACTGGTGGGCAGTGCCCACCCTACGCCACACGGCAAAGGCACCACATGAATCAAAACACCACAAACCATCGACACCGATTTAGAGGCCTATAAAACTGTTATGGCACGTTTAAATGAAGTTTAAACCGTAGGGTGGGCACTGCGCACCACTTCCCAATGAAGCACCTCATGATTTAAAAACAGACTGGTGGGCAATGCCCACCCTACGCCACGCGGCAAAGGCACCACATGAATCAAAACACCACACAAACCATCGACACCGATTTAGAGGCCTATAAAACTGTTATGGCACGTTTAAATAAAGTTTAAACCGTAGGGTGGGCACTGCCCACCATTTCCCAATGAAGCACGGCATGATTTAAAAACAGACTGGTGGGCAATGCCCACCCTACGCCACACGGCAGAGGCAACACATGAATCAAAACACCACAAACCATCGACACCGATTTAGAGGCCTATAAAACTGTTATGGCACGTTTAAATGAAGTTTAAACCGTAGGGTGGGCACTGCCCACCACTTCCCGATGAAGCACCGCATGATTTAAAAACAGACTGGTGGGCAATGCCCACCCTACGCCACACGGCAAAGGCAACACATGAGTCAAAACACCACAAACCATCAAACCATTGACACAGACCTCGCCCCCATCCGCGCCCAAATTGACGCGGTGGACGCGCAACTCCTTCACCTGCTCAACGAGCGCGCCAAGCTCGCGCAAGCGGTCGGTCACGTCAAGCAAAAATACAATCAGCCCGTTTTTCGCCCTGAGCGCGAAGCGGCGGTGCTGGAAAAAATTGCCGCGCAAAACCCAGGCCCGTTGCCCAATCATCAACTGCAAGCCTTGTGGCGCGAGGTCATGAGCGCCTGCCGCGCCATGGAAGAAGCGGTAAAAGTCGCGTATTTGGGCCCCGCTGGCACCTATACCGAGCAGGCCATGTACAAGCAGTTTGGCCACGCCATTCACACCACCGATTGCACCACGGTGGACGATGTGTTTCGCACGGTCGAGGCCAACGGCGCGGCGTTTGGGGTAGTACCGATTGAAAACTCAATTGAGGGCGCGATCAACCGCACCATGGATTTATTACTCGGCACACCGCTTAAAATTTGCGGTGAAGTGTCCATCTCCATCAACCATCATTTATTGCACCAAACAGGTGACGCAAGCCGAATCCGCCAAATCGTCGCGCACCCGCAAGCCTTGGCGCAATGCTATCAATGGCTCAAACAACATTACCCCAACGTCGAACAAAAACCCGTCTCATCCAACGCCCAAGGTGCGCAACTGGCCGCCGCCGACCCAAGCATTGCCGCCATTGCCAGCGACATTGCGGGCGCAACTTATGGCTTACAAAGCATCTCGGCAGGCATACAAGACGACGCCAACAACCGCACGCGCTTTGTCGTGATTGGGCGCCAATTATGCGGCGTGTCGCCCACCGACAAAACCTCCATCATCCTCGCCACCCCCAACCAAGCGGGCGCGGTCTACAACCTGCTCGCCGCCTTTGCCAAAAACAACGTCTCCATGCTGCGCTTCGAGTCCCGCCCCGCCAAACAAAAGGGCTGGGAATACTTTTTTTACATTGACTTTGCAGGCCATGTGGACGAGCCAAATGTGGCGGCGGCATTGGCTGAATTAGAAGCGAATGCGGCGTTTTATAAGTGTTTGGGGTCGTATCCTGTGACGGTTTAAATTAATACTTTGAAAGTATTCTTTATGAATTCTGATTATCAATCAAGCCTTGAGATTCATGAACGTCTTGTTCAAACGATGAGCGCTATAAGCGCTCAGCTTGCAAGCTTAGAAGGCACTAGCCGCCAATGTTTGGCGGATAAAATTTTTTCTAAGCTTTATAGTCATGCCCACACCATCCATTTGCTTGCCCCAAAACCGAATTCAAAAGCAGGCACGATTTGGGACTTACCATCCAGTGCTGCACTAACAAGGGTTTTAATCGAAACCTATGATGCTTTAGCCTATATTGCGCTCGATGAAATGACCGAGGATGAGTTCCGTTTTCGAGAGGCTGTCATGGGCTACCACTCACGTAAAAAGCGAATTGATTTACATAAACGAATAGGTAGCAATCAGCGAGTGCCTGAGTGGGAGAATGATGCAAAAAGCATAAAAGAACAACTGCTGAAACCAGAATGTTTGGCTTTTTTTGGCTCAAACACGCAACGGCGCACTGAGATTGAAAAGAATAACGGGAAAGATTGCTCGCAACATTTAAGCCAACGCGAGTTGAACAAGGCGAGAGGCGTTAACCATGAACAATACTCTTTTTTTATTAATTTTTTATCTCAACACGTTCACAGCTATGGCATGGCAATAGAGATATTGTTTGACTTTGAAGCAGGCGAGGAAAAGAGTTTGAACCACATGAGAAAAAATTTAGACATTGCATCATTATTTTTATCTAAAGCCATACAAGGTATGTTCTCTTTATTCCCGAACATTAAGCAACCAAACGAGCAGTCAAGGCTTTTCCTTGAAAAGAAAGTTGAAGAGTTATCACAACCTTTAATAATTCAATGAAACATTACTCAAAACTAGAAAATCCATCCACCCAAAACCTCCTCCTCATCGGCGCAGGTCTTATCGGCGGTTCGCTCACGCTTGCGCTCAAGCACGCCCAAGCCGTTGCCCACGTCACAGGCGTGGGGCGCAATGCCGAGGTCATGCGTCAAGCGCTGCAATTGGGGATTGTCGATTCAGTCGTTTTGGCAAACTCGAGCGAATTTAACCAAGCGGTACAAGCCGCCGACATCATTGTGCTGGCGATGCCCGTGGGGCAAACCCGCGCGGTGTGCGCGCAAATCGCGCCTCACTTACAGGCGCACACCATCATCACCGACGTGGGCAGCACCAAAACCTCGGTATATCACGATGCGCAGGCCGCTTTGGGTGAACACATCGCGCAGTTCGTGCTCGCGCACCCGATTGCGGGGCGTGAAGTCAACGGCCCGCAAGCCGCGCAAGCTGATTTATATGTGAACAAAAAAGTCATGATTTGCCCACATGCCACCAACCGCACCGCAGATATTCACACCATCGCCGCGCTGTGGCAAGCGGCGGGTGCGCAGGTGTTTGAGCTTGATTTACACGCGCACGACGCGATTTTTGCTGCCGTCTCGCATTTGCCGCATGTGTTGGCGTACGCGCTGATGAACCACGTGGCCGATTCTGATTTATCCGCCGACAAATTCGCCATGGCAGGCGCGGGTTTTAGAGACTTTACCCGCATCGCCGCCGCCAGCCCTGAGATGTGGCGGGATGTGTGTTTGAACAATAAAGAGGCGATTTTGTCTGAGCTCGACGGTTATTTGGCACATGTGCAGCAGCTGCGTGAGGTGATTGCGCGGAAAGATGCGCAGGCGATGTTGGCGCAGTTTACTAAGGCCAGCGAGAGACGGCTCTCATGGCAAACACAATCATTGAAAGGAAATCATGTTTAATTTCATAAAAAAGGGCATTTATTTTACCATCCCCTTATACTTAGCCGCTTGCGCCGCAGATGAATCAGCTTTTTTGCACCCAAAATTGTACTATCCTGAAGTAAAACCCCCAGTTTTTGAAAAAGACACAACACCCAAAGTGATTATTTTTGGGCAGTCTTTCCAAAGCAGCAGGCTTGGCATGGCAACATTTATGCACTCACCTACAAGCGGCAGCGCTTATTACAGTGCCTTTATATCAAGTGTTAAGGACATCCCCCAGTTTTATGCTCAGTGTAAAACAATTGGCAATTCTCACAGTGGTTACAGCTATGTCACCGAATACGTCCCTGCAAAAAAATACGAATTTGGCAAATACTATCAAGTCTCATGTGAGAAAGTGGATATCAAACACTATAAATTTTTAGTTCAAGAATCTGACAAAGCCACTTACGAGAAAGAAATGTCAGGGGGAAAAAGTCTAAGACACGCGATTGTCACCAATGCAAAAGGCGATGAAAAAGATGCGGCATCGACTCACTTTTACGCCCCCAAAACAGCCAACACGCAACGGACAATCACAAAAATCATAGATCCTTTTCGCAGAATGAGGTGGATTGACAATATGGGCACTGATTTGCATCTCAGAGGAGATGCGTCCATTGTTCAAGTAGAGTGTTTTTTTCCTCAAGAAAACGGCTCATCACTGATTGACCTGAAAGGGGCTTTTTTGTCAGGTCACTCATATGAGTTAGCCTGCTCTCTCGACCCCAACCTCACAGCCCGAGTCACCTTTAAAGAAATTAATAACGCACAGTAACTTATGAAAAACATCCAACTCCCCCCCGCCACCGCCGCCCGTGGCGACATCAAACTCCCCGGTTCTAAGAGCATTTCCAACCGCGTGTTGTTGCTTGCCGCTTTATCCACCAAAGGCGCAACCACACGCGTGCGTGATGTGCTTGATTCGGACGACACGCAAGTCATGCTTGCCGCGCTCAAGGCGTTGGGCGTGTCGGTCACGCAAGTCACTGAGCACGATTTTGACATCATCGGGACTGGCGGTGATTTTCCCAACAAAAGCGCTGATTTGTTCATGGGCAACGCAGGCACGGCGATTCGCTCGCTCACGGCGGTGTTGGCGTTGCAAAACGGCACGTATCACATCAGCGGCGTGCCGCGCATGCACGAGCGCCCGATTGGTGACTTGGTCGACGCGTTGCGCCAAATGGGTGCGCAGATTGCGTATCAAGCCAATGACGGCTTTCCACCGTACATCATCTCCCCTGCCGTTGTGCCTGATGGCGCGCTGAGCGTGTCGGTCAAAGGCAATGTGTCGAGCCAATTTTTAACCGCGTTGTTGATGAGCGCACCGCTGCTCAAACGCACGCTGACCATTCACGTCATCGGCGAATTGATTTCCAAGCCTTATATCGAAATCACGCTCAATCTCATGGCGCGGTTTGGCGTGACGGTCACGCGTGACGACTGGAACACATTCACCATCAACGCAGGCGCGGCGTACACATCGCCCACCGAAATTTACGTTGAGGGCGACGCATCATCCGCATCCTACTTTCTCGCGTTGGGCGCGCTCGGCGGCGGGCCGTTGCGCGTCACGGGCGTGGGTTTATCGAGCATTCAGGGCGACGTCAAATTTGCCGATGCGTTGCAACTAATGGGCGCAAACGTCATGATGGGCGAAAATTGGATTGAAGTGCGCGGCATCGAGGGCGAGCAATTGCGCGGCATCGAGCTCGATTGCAACCACATTCCAGACGCAGCCATGACGTTGGCAGCGGCAGCGCTATTCGCCAAAGGCAGCACCAAACTCACCAACATCGCCTCATGGCGCGTCAAAGAAACCGACCGCCTCGCCGCCATGGCCACCGAACTGCGCAAAGTCGGCGCAACGGTTATCGAGGGCGCAGATTACATCGTCGTCACCCCGCCCGCAGATAACGGCTGGCAACACGCCGCGATTGACACATATGACGATCACCGCATGGCGATGTGTTTTTCGTTGGTGGCGTTGAGCAAAGTCGGCGTGACGATTAACGATCCAAAATGCGTGGGGAAAACGTTTCCGACGTATTTTGAGGTGCTGCAAACGTTGTTGAGATAATTCATGAACATATTTGCCTTAGCGGCCATGCTTTTGCACAATCTTTTTCAGAGAGTTGTGCATACAAGTTAATCCACCATCGAGCACGGCTATTGCTCAAGAAAATTTGTTAATTACGCCGCCGTAGGGTGGGCACTGCCCACCATTTACGCAAGGCTTCGACTCTCTCACGCATGACACCCATGCGCTGAATGGTGGGCAATGCCCACCCTACAAAAGCAGCATTTATTTTTTGAAAGCACTCATGGCACTCAAATCCACCATTTTCAAAATCGAACTTTCCATCGCGGATATGGACAGAAATTATTACGAAACCCACGCGCTGACTGTGGCGCAGCATCCGTCCGAGACCGAGGAGCGCATGATGGTGCGGGTGTTGGCGTTTGCGCGCCATGCGCATGAGCGTTTGATTTTTGCAAAAGGTTTGGCGAGCGCGGATGAGCCTGATTTGTGGCACAAAGATTATGGCGACGATATTGAGCTGTGGATTGATGTGGGTTTGCCTGACGAAAAGCGGATTCGCAAGGCGTGCGGGCGTTCCAGTGCGGTGGCGGTGTATTTGTACGGTGGCAATATCGCCGATATGTGGTGGGCGGCGAATGAGAAAAAAATGCAGCCGTTGGATAAAGTGAGTGTGTTTAACCTGCCCAATACCAGCGAATTGGTCAAACTGGCGCGGCGCACGACGGCCATTCAATGCACGATTCAAGACGGTGAAATGTGGCTATCGGACGACAACGGCGCGCATTTAATCACGATTGACCATTTAAAATCCGCCAAATAAAAAAACCGCCTTTTGATAAGGCGGTTTTTTATTCAAGATGACTCATCCGTGCTTGCCAATTCAATCTTTGGCGGCAAAGGTTTTTTTGTGCGGCAGTTGCGCGGTGAGGCTTTCGAGTGAAATCGTTTGTACATCGCTGGCGTGGCGCGGCGCTTGGACTTGCCAGACCTGCGCATAAATCACTTGCAGACTAATATCGCGCAAGCCTTGTTCAAACAATTGGTGCAGCTTGGCGCGCCACTCCAATTGCTCGTTTGGGCTAAAATCGTTTAATTTAGGCAAAAAGCATTTAACATCTGCCCATAACACGTCAAAATCAGCATAAGTCAAATCAACCGTTTCCACATCCAACACCGGCAAACCAAACCGCAGCTCTTGCAAACGCGCCCCTGCATCCATAATGTTTGGCCAATGCCCAAGCAGCTCGAGCCATTCGACCTGCTGATTGACCAGTTCAGGCAAACCGCCCGCGCCCAAAATCGCAAAAAACAACACGCCGTCGGCCGCAAACCAGTGTGGAATGTGTTGCAGCGCCGCCAACACATCAGGCGCGCCATCCAAAACCAACGGCGCAAACACCATAGCCGCTGCGGGTCGATGGGCTGACGGCTCAAGCAAATCAGCCCAAGCCAGCGCAAGTGCTGTGCGCGCAAAAGGGTTGAGCCGCTGCCAGACCGAGCGCTCAGACGCCGCGCCCAGCGCCGTTTGAATCAGCGGCGCAGTTAAACCAATCGCGCGAAAATCAGACGCAGGCAACGGCGCGCTGCTCAATTCGCGCATCAAGCTGGGCGAAAACTTAAGGTTTAATGCGCGCTCAATCAAGCTGCGCGCGACATGCTGCACCAATGGCGCAGGTAAAAAATGTGATTCCATGGTTAAATCTCAATCCAAACAGTGACACCAACGTTCAATCCGCGCCGCAACAATGCGCCACAGCCAAGGTCAAATATGCCGCGCATTCTAACACGAAGCCACGCCCTCAAAACACGCGCCATCAACCTGCTCGCGCATTGGGTTGGCGGCTGCGTGCTGTGCGGCAGCCACCGCGCTCGCGCCGATTATTCCAGCCGCTTGTGCGCAGTGTGCGATGCGCAAATGCTTGGGCGCACGCAACACCGGTGCGCGGGCTGCGCAGCCGCACTCACCACAAACGATCATTTGTGTTTGTCTTGCCAACAAAAACCGCACGCATTTAGCGCCAGCCATGCATTTTCCAGCTACAAAGGCTTGGCCGCGCAGCTGATTTTGCGCTATAAATTTCACCACGACTTATCGCTCGCGCCGCTGTTAACCGACATCACGCAACACGGGTTGTCCTGCGTGAGCTCAGAATTTGACTGCATCATTCCCGTACCGCAGTTTGACGCACTCACGCACAGTCGCGGTTTTATCCCGCTCGCGCACATATTGCACAGCGTCAACCCACACGCGCTGGTGCGCCAACCCCAAACGCCCATCATATTACCCAATGCGCTCATGCGCCTGCATCACGCGCAGCTACAAGTGGGCGCAGACAAAGCCGCGCGACGTGAGCAGGTCAAAGGCGCATTTGCCGCCACCATCGACTTAACAGGGCGGCAGGTATTATTGGTCGACGATGTGTACACGAGCGGCGCCACGCTCAATGAAGCTGCGCGCATCTGCCTGAGCGCGGGCGCGCAGAGCGTCGCGGTTTGGGTGTTGGCGCGAGCGGGCCGAATTTAGGGACTTGCAGCGAAAACTAGCCGCACTTCACCACCGCTTCACACACAGCACATGGCCAACACACAGGCGCCACTTATGATGCCAACTCTTTCAACCAAGGAGTCACATCATGAAAAAAATCGGACTGGGCATCAAAATTGGCCTACTGCTGTTAATCACAGTCGTGCTGCAATTGCCCATCAGCTTAATCAAGAACATCGTCGCAGAGCGCCAAGACAACCAAACCCAAGTCACCCAACAACTGAGCAAAAACGTCGGCGGCGAGCAGCTTATTTTGGTTCAGCCATATCAAAACACCGCCAAAGGCGCTGTTTTAAAAGAATACATTCTGCCAACCGAACTACAATTTACCAGCGACTTACCCACCACAACACTCAAGCGCGGCATTTACACGCTAGAAAAATTTACCAGCGCCAATGCCGTTCAAGGCAGTTTTAATACCAGTGCGATTGCGCAGTTAAGCAAAAACGGTAAAATTTTGGGCACGCCGTACCTGAGCATGGCGGTCAAAGAGGCGAGCGGCTTGGAAGCGAAAACCGTCAAAATCAATGGGACAAACCTTAGCCTTGATGCGGGCAGCCTCTTAGAAAGCATGAGCAGCGGCAGACACGCCAAGCTGGGCGAACTTGATTTGACCAACCAAACCAGCGTAAATTTTGCATTTGAGTTTAAGTTAAACGGCTCCACAAAAATCGCCTACCTGCCTTTGGGCGAACACAGCACATTGCAACTCAAAAGCAACTGGGCCAGCCCAAAATTCACAGGCGAACAATTGCCCGTCAGCCGCGACATCAATGCACAAGGCTTTAGCGCCAATTGGGAAAGCAATCAACCCAACGCCACCATCAAACAAGCGATCATCAACGCAGAGTCTGAAAAAAACCCAGAATCCATACAAGCCATGAGCAACGCCGCATTTAGCACAGAACTGCTACAAACCGTTGATCAATATCAGCTCACCGAACGCACGGTCAAATATTCGATTTTGCTCATTGGCATGACGTTTTTAACCTTTTTCTTATTTGAAGTGTTGCGCGATTTACGTGTTCACCCGATTCAATACGCATTGGTTGGCGTGGCGCTGTCGATTTTTTACTTACTTTTACTCGCATTGTCTGAAAAAGTTGGCTTTAACTGGGCGTACGCCATCGCCAGCACCGCGTGTGTGGGGCAAATCACGTTTTATGTCAGCCACGTTTTACACAGCGTCAAGCGCGGCGCAGGTTTTGGGGCGTTATTAAGCGCGATTTACCTGGCGATTTTTGGATTATTGCAAGCAGAAGAAATGGCATTATTGATTGGCAGCGTCAGCTTATTTATCGTGATGAGCGCCATAATGATTGCAACCCGCCGCTTAAATTGGTACGCATTAACCGACGTCAACGACAACCCATAACGCCGTATTTTATCAAACGCATCCAATGTATCAAATGCATCGTTCCAAGACAAAAGCCGCATCAGCGGCTTTTGTCTTGAAATCATGCAACAAAATCGATTGCGCCGGTCTTTAGCACAGCCAAAAACCAGCGCAAAAAATCACAGCAAAAACAGCATCAAAATTCCATCATTTCAAAATCATCTTTGCCCGCGCCGCACTCAGGACACAACCAATCAGCCGGCACATCTTCCCAGCGCGTCCCAGGCGCCAAGCCGTCTTCAGGCGAACCTGACTCTTCGTCATACACCCAACCACAAATTAAACACACCCAAGTTTTCATATTATTTACCCACATTACGATTCATCTTCATGCGCACGCGCACACCACAAAACGGTACAATGCTACCATGTTCAACATGGGGCGACTGGCACGTTTTTCAAGCCACCCAGCCCACACAACACAAAATACCGAGACCGTCATGACCTATCCAATTATTTTATGCTTTAACGCGCACGACCCCACGGGCGGCGCAGGCGTTGTTGCAGACGCACTCACGTGCGCCAGCCTCGAAACCAGCGCATTTACCGTAACCACCGCGCTGCTCACGGGCGATTTTAGCCAACTTGACGCGGTTTGCCCGCTGGACGCAGATTGGATTGACGACCAAGCGCGCACCCTGCTTGAGGACTCGGTCATTCAAGCCATCAAGATTGGGGTTTTACCTGACATAAACATGGTGCGCGTCATCGCCGAAATCATCTCAGACTACCCACAAGTACCCGTCATTCTCGCGCCATCTATTTTGGTCGCCGATGACGATGAAGAAAATGACGCGGAAGAAATCGTGCGCGCCATGCTAGAAATGATTGTGCCAAACACGCATTTACTCATCGTTCAAAAACCCATGCTCGCGCAACTGGCCGAAGTCCGACACGACTTTGCCAGCGTCGCCGCGCACCAGCCGCATGCACTCGTGGCCGCACACGCGCAAGCCTTACTTGGCATGGGCTGCGAATACATTTTAGTCACCGACGCCACCGCGCCCGACACACAAGTGGTGCATCAATTATTTCATGACGAAGGCTTATTGCGCACCGACAGCACAGCGCGGTTGGCCGACTCGTTTTTGGGCGCAAACAGCACATTGTCCGCCGCCATTACCGCCTTAATTGCGCATGGTCAAGCCACGCCACAAGCAGTTGGCGAAGGCCTAGAATACACATGGCAAACCCTCAAGCACGGCATCAGCATGGGCATGGGCAAAAAAATCCCCGACCGCTTTTTTTGGACACGCACGGGCGACGAGGTTGATGCGCAGCCCAACGCCAGCGGCCTGCAACGCCCAAATCCATCCCCCAGCACCTTACAATAACCCTATTTTTTCACTTTTCGCGGCTGAACCCGCCATTGACATTATGACCGATCAAAATCAAATCTTATTCGAGCAAGCCAGCATCACCACCCCAGGCGGCGTCAACTCACCCGTGCGCGCCTTTCGCTCAGTCGGCGGCACACCACGCTTCATCAAACGCGCCTTGGGCGCATACATGTGGGATGAAAATGACACGCAATACCTAGACTTTGTCGGCTCATGGGGCCCCGCAATTCTCGGCCACGCCCACCCAAAAGTCGTACAAGCGGTACAAACCGCCGCCGCAGACGGCCTAGGGTTTGGCGCACCCACCCGCGCGGAGGTAGAAATGGCTCAAGCCCTATGCGCCATGCTACCAAGTCTGCAACAAGTTCGACTGGTTTCAAGCGGCACAGAAGCCACCATGAGCGCCATCCGCTTGGCGCGTGGCTTTACTGGGCGCGACTTATTGGTCAAATTTGAAGGCTGCTATCACGGCCACTCCGACAGTTTATTGATTAAAGCAGGCTCAGGCCTATTAACCCAAGGCAACCCAAGCTCAGCAGGCGTGCCGCAATCGGTATCCAACGACACACTCGTATTGCCCTACAACGACGTTGCCGCGCTACAGCAACTATTTAAAGAAAAAGGCGCGCAAGTCGCAGGCGTCATTTTAGAACCCATCGCCGGCAACATGAACTTTGTCCGCGCCTCAACCGAATTCATGCAAACCTTACGCGCACTGTGCACACAGCACGGCGCACTCTTAATTATTGACGAAGTCATGACGGGCTTTCGCGTCGGCCTACACTGCGCACAAGGCCTATACGGCATTGACGCAGACATCACCACCTTAGGCAAAGTCATCGGCGGGGGCATGCCCGTCGCCGCATTTGGCGGACGCGCCGACATCATGGCGCACATGGCACCCTTGGGCGGCGTCTATCAAGCAGGCACGCTATCAGGCAACCCCGTCGCCGTCGCCGCAGGCTTGACCACCTTAAACCTCATTCGTGAAACAGGCTTTTTTGAAAACTTACGCAGCAAAGGCGAAACCCTGCTCGCAGGCTTTACCCGCGCAGCACAAAACGCAGGCGTACCATTTTCAACCGACATCGAAGGCGGCATGTTCGGCCTGTTTTTCAGCGAAACCCCGCCCAAAAGCTACGCACAAGTCATGGCATCCCGCGCAGACCTATTCCCAGCATTTTTTCACGCCATGTTGGACGAAGGCATTTACCTCGCCCCCTCAGCGTTTGAAGCAGGCTTTATCTCAGCGGCACACACCGACCAAGACATCGAGCGCGCCATTGCCGCCGCTGAACGTGCCTTCGCCAAAGTCGCCCCCAGCGTTTAAAACACGCGATAAAAAACACCCGAGCGCTCAAAAATGGCTATAATAGCGCTCGTTGTAAAAAACAAACGCGGGTGTAGTTTAGTGGTAGAACGGCAGCTTCCCAAGCTTCAGATGAGGGTTCGATTCCCTTCACCCGCTCCAAGACACGTTACAAATCTAGCAACAATACGGACAGATGGATGAGTGGTTTAAATCGCACGCCTGGAACGCGTGTGTAGGTTCATAGCCTACCGAGGGTTCGAATCCCTCTTTGTCCGCCAACCACGCTTTTTCATGCAACGCAATGCAACAACCTGATTCACCACAAAGCCACGATTTACGTGGCTTTTGTTTTATCTACTCACCATTTCCTGTATCATCCAATGGCTTTAAAAAGCACCCTAGCGCAAAAAAGATGTGGGTGCAGGCGTGGGAACAAACACTCAAACTCAGATTTGACAAATGCACCCATCAACGTATAATTCGGCAGATTGTCGCATCGCGGGTGCATTGAAACCCAAGCCCCAAACAACGCCGCCGTAGCTCAGTGGATAGAGCATCTCCCTCCTAAGGAGAGGGTCACACGTTCGATTCGTGTCGGCGGCACCAAACAAAAAACCAGCAAAATGCTGGTTTTTTGCACATCTGTAAGTCTGTAAGAACGCAAGCACGCCAATATACAAAATTTGAAAATTTGCGGCGGTTTAAACCGCGTCGCCGCCGGTCTCACCCGTCCGAATCCGAATCACTTCTTCAACATTTTTAACAAAAATTTTACCATCGCCAATTTTGCCCGTGTAAGCCGCTTTAATAATGGCATCAACCGCGGGGTTAAGTAACTCGTCCCCAATAATCAGCTCGATTTTGACCTTTGGCAAAAAATCCACCACGTATTCTGCGCCACGATACAGTTCTGTATGACCTTTTTGGCGGCCAAAGCCCTTGACTTCGGTAACGGTTAAACCATTTACACCCACTTCTGCGAGCGCTTCGCGAACCTCGTCGAGTTTAAATGGTTTGATAATTGCGGTAATTTCTTTCATATTGCCCCCAAAAGATTGTGTAAAAAATCAAGCACGCCTGCTGTAAACAAGCGACTTTAACCGATTGAATTGTCGCACAAACATTTGTGGCAAAAAAGATTAAAACACGCCGATTAGACCCATTTTTGCACCAAAATGGGGAGCGCGCACGTATGCGCACGCCGAATTATTCTTTAATTGAATATGGAGATATAAAAAAACTATTTTGAAGTTATAAAGCAGCCCAGTACAATCAGGCCGTAATAGCGCATCTGCCGTCACAAAAATGGCATAAAGCAGCGAACACAAGCGCCAGTCAAAACCGTTTTTAAGCATTCTTTGGGGTATTTATGAAAATTCGCAACCTTGATTACACCGACAATGCCCTGGCTCATGAGCATGAACACATGGGGCTGCCACCTTTAGAGCGTCAAATTTCCCAAGCAACCATACATCCATTACTGATCACCGCGTCGTACGTCATCGCGAGCACCCTTTTATTGCTCGTGGGTTATTTATTAAGCCGTTTGTTTTGGGGGCAACACGATCAAACCGGCTGGGAGCTCATCAAACAAACCCTCAACAGCAAACTATTTTGGAGCGCGCTTGCCGTTGGGCTTTTGGCGCAGATTATTGATGGCGCGCTTGGGATGGCGTATGGGATTACGGCCAGCTCATTTTTGTTGGCATCGGGCGTTTCTCCTGCCATGGCAACTGGCGCGACGCATTTGGCCGAGGTGTTCACCACGGGGGTTTCTGGTGTGTCGCATCTGCGCTTGGGCAATGTGAATAAAAAACTGTTTTTAAACTTGTTGATTCCGGGACTCATTGGCGTACTTTTAGGCGCTTACATCGTGACGAACGTTGACGGCAAGCTCATCAAACCTTACATTACCGTTTACTTACTGCTGATGGGACTCTATGTTTTGAGTAAGGCATTCCGCCAAATCCGCTTGCGCACAGACATTGAATCAGCCAAAGTCTCCCCACTGGCTATTTTTGGCGGTTTTATGGATACGGTTGGCGGCGGTGGCTGGGGGCCGATTGTCACGACATCATTGGTCGGAGCTGGCCACAACCCGCGCACAACGATTGGCTCAGTCAATTTTGCAGAGTTTTTCTTAACCATTACTTCCGCCACGGCTTTTTTCGCCTTACTCAGCGGCGAGGTTTGGGTCATCGTGGCTGGTTTGGCGATTGGCGGATTATTTGCCGCACCATTTGCCGCTTACGCCACCCGCCACTTTAAAACCAAGACGTTGATTATTTTGGTCGGTTCGTTAATCACCTTGGTCAGCCTTTATAATTTGGCGCAACTTTTTAAATAACAGGAATGAGCATGTACCGTTACAACAACTTAGACAAAACCATTGTGGCGCAACGCGTCAACCAATACCGTGACCAGCTCGCGCGGTTTTTCTCGGGCGAATTGTCTGAAGAAGAGTTCCGCCCGCTGCGCCTGCAAAATGGTTTGTACATCCAACGTCATGCGCCCATGTTGCGCGTGGCGATTCCGTACGGCTTGCTCTCGAGCGATCAAATGCGCATTTTGGCGCACATTGCGCACAAATACGACCGCGATTACGCGCATTTCACCACGCGCCAAAACCTGCAATACAATTGGCCCAAATTAGAAGACACCGCCGATATTTTGCATGACTTATCCACCGTTAACATGCACGCGATTCAAACCTCGGGCAACTGCATTCGCAACACAACTTCTGATGAGTACGCAGGCGTGGCGGCCGATGAGCTGATTGACCCGCGCCCGTTTTGCGAAATCATCCGCCAATGGAGTACGTTCCACCCTGAGTTTGCGGGTTTGCCACGCAAGTTTAAAATTGCCGTATCCGCGTCACTTGAGGATCGTGCCGCAACCTGCGTGCATGACATTGGCCTGTTTTTGGTGCAAAACGCTGCGGGTGAGATTGGGCTCAAAGTCTTGGTGGGCGGCGGTTTGGGGCGCACGCCGATTATTGGCTCGGTCATCCGCGAATTTTTACCGTGGCAAGACATGATGAGCTATTGCGAGGCGATTTTGCGCGTGTACAACCGCCACGGGCGACGCGACAACATGTACAAAGCGCGGATTAAAATTTTGCTCAAAGCCTTGGGCGCAGAGGAATTTGCCCGTCAAGTCGAAGCGGAATTTAAATTTAGCCAAGGCGGCCCAGCCACCTTAACCCAAGCCGAGCTTGACCGCGTCGCGGCGCATTTTAGCCCCCGCGTGTACCCAGTCCGCGCCAATGAGGGTTTCGATGTCAGCGACAAAGCCTTTACCCGCTGGCGCGAGCGCAACACGCACCCGCACAAAGTGGCGGGTTACGTGTCGGTGGTCGCGTCACTCAAGCCCAACGGCATTGCGCCGGGAGACGCAACAACCGCGCAAATGAGCTTTATCGCCGATTTAGCAGACCAATACAGCTTTGGCGAAATCCGCGTGGCGCATGAACAAAACTTGATTTTGGCCGACGTGCCGCAAGCCGATTTGTACGACGTATGGCAAGCGTTAAAATCACAAGGCTTGGCCACCCCCAATATTGGCCTGCTCACCGACATTATTGCTTGCCCCGGTGGTGACTTTTGCTCGCTTGCCAACGCAAAATCAATCCCGATTGCCAACGCGATTCAAGCAAAATTTGACGACTTGGATTATTTGCACGACTTGGGCGAAATTCAGCTCAATATTTCGGGCTGCATGAACTCATGCGGGCACCACCATGTGGGGCATATTGGGATTTTGGGTGTGGACAAAGACGGCTCAGAATGGTATCAAATCTCGCTCGGCGGCTCGGCGGGCGACGCACTGGGCGGACACGCACCCGCAATCGCCAAAATCATCGGCCCATCATTTGCCGCCGACGAAGTCCCCAATGTGATTGGCAAAATCATTGATGTGTTTGTTGCCAACCGCGTGGATGACGAGCGGTTTATTGAAACCGTCCAACGGATTGGAATTGCGCCGTTTAAGGCGGCGGTGTATCCCGCCAAACATTAAACGCGTCAAAAAATGTTGTTCGACATCAAACTTACTCCGTCATTCCCGCGTAGGCGGGAATCCAGACCAAACGCATAGCGTTTGTGACAGTTCAGCAATTGGCGCGATAAGCCGTGTTTTACACGCTGAATGGATTCCCGCTTCCGCGGGAATGACAGAGGGAAACATGAACTATTTAGAAAGAAACGCTCATGCACACACCATTTATATTAGACAAAACCGCCGCCGTTGACCCGTGGCACGTGGTGCGTTTAAATGAGACCGATGATGCGGCCAGCATCGCGGTTCAGCCCAACGCCATCGTGCCGCTGAACGTATGGCAAGCACAAACCGCTTTGCACAATCGCACCGATATTGGCGTGTGGTTGCCCAACACCACTGAGCCTGAAAACCTCAATATTGATTGGAATCAGTTCCCCGTGATTGCGTTGGACTACCCCAAATTCACCGATGGACGCAGCCATTCGATTGCGTATATTTTGCGCAATCGCTGCGGTTTTACGCACCAATTGCGCGCGATTGGCGATGTCTTGGTGGATCAGTTGTATTACATGCAGCGGGTTGGTTTTAATGCGTACTCATTGCGGGCGGATCAAAAAATTGATTCCGCTTTGCGCGCACTCAATGACATGTTTACCGTCAGCTATCAAGGCTCAAGCGACGACGCCCGCCCGTTTTTTGCGCGTGAATCAAGCACCACCCAAACGCCAGTTGACACCTATCAATCCGCCTCCAGCGTGAGTTTGAGCGACAAAATCGCCGCCACCGCATTGCAATTGCACACCATCGCCCGCGACTACGCGCCCGTGCGCTTTGCCAGCTCGCTCGCATTTGAAGACATGGTTTTGACCGATTTAATCGCCAAAGCACAATTGCCAATTGAGATTTTTACCTTACAAACGGGTATGCTGCACGCGCAAACCAGCAACATGGTCAACGTGATTCAAGCGCATTACGGCATCACCGTGACGCCCTACACGCCCGACGACGCAGACGTGGCGCAATACGTGACTGAACACGGCAAACACGCGTTTTATGATTCAGTTGAATTGCGCAAAGCCTGCTGCTTCATCCGCAAAGTCAAACCACTCCAACGCGCCTTGGCAGGGCAAAAAGCATGGATTACAGGGCAACGGCGCGAGCAATCCATGACCCGCACCACCTTGCAAGCGCACGAGTTTGACGACGGCAACGGCTTGGATAAATTTAACCCGCTCGCCGACTGGACGTTTGACGACGTCAAAAATTATATTGCGCAAAACGGTGTGCCGTATAATCCGCTGCACGACAAAGGCTATCCATCCATCGGCTGCGAGCCTTGTACCCGCGCGATTAAAGCAGGGGAAGATGTGCGCGCAGGCCGCTGGTGGTGGGAGTCGCAGGACAGCAAAGAATGCGGTTTGCACATCAGCGAACACGGCGAACATGTGACGCATGAAGACAAGGTGGATTAAATTTGACAATACGCCGTCATTGCGAACTTGCCCCGCAAACGCCACAATAAGGCAATCATGCGTAGGATGGGCACCGCCCACCATGATTCGAACACACGCGATACATACCGGTGGGCAATGCCCACCCTACCATTTGGACTATTTTATGACTGACTTTAACCACCAATTCAACGCCGCCCACCTCGACTGGCTCGAATCCGAATCCATCCACATCCTGCGCGAACTCGCCGCCGAATGCGAACGCCCCGCATTATTATTCTCAGGCGGCAAAGACTCGCTCGTCGTCCTGCACCTCGCGCTCAAAGCCTTTCGCCCCAACAAACTGCCTTTCCCGCTCGTGCACATTGACACGGGGCACAACTTCCCCGAAGTCATCGAATTTCGCGACCACATCGTGGACAAAATCGGTGAAAAACTCATCGTCGGCAGCGTTGAAGAATCGATTAAAAAAGGCACGGTGCGCCTGCGCAACCCAGACACCGACAGCCGCAACGCCGCCCAAGCCGTCACATTATTAGAGACCATCGAGCAATACAAATTTGACGCCTGCATCGGCGGCGCGCGGCGCGACGAAGAAAAAGCCCGCGCCAAAGAACGCATCTTCTCGTTCCGCGACGACTTTGGCCAATGGGATCCAAAAGCGCAACGCCCCGAACTTTGGAGCTTATACAACACCCGCGTTCACAAAGGCGAAAACATGCGCGTGTTCCCGATTTCCAACTGGACCGAAATGGACATTTGGCAATACATCTCACGCGAACAAATCGAATTGCCGAGCATCTACTTTGCCCACGACCGCCAAGTGTTCGAGCGCAACGGTTTAATCGTCTCCAATATGCCCATCACCCCACCATTGACCGATGCCGAGCGCAACAGCCTCACCACCCAACGCGTGCGCTTTCGCACCGTCGGCGACATGACCTGCACCAGCCCCGTCGCATCAAACGCCGATGACGTCAATAAAATTTTGGCAGAAACCGCACAGACCACCGTCACCGAACGCGGCGCCACCCGTTTGGACGACCAAACCAGCGAAGCGTCAATGGAGAAACGGAAGAAGGAAGGGTATTTTTAAGGCCGCGTCCTTGCAAAATACCGAGTCGGGAGTCATTGCGGGCTTGACCCGCAATCTCCTGTTTTGTTGTAAACCACCCTTTACAAATATAGCACCCAGTGCTATATTAAACCCAAGGCTTGAATGTCAATATACAAAACCAAATGGTTTGCACGCTGGTCACGCAAAAACGGGTTAAACGACAGCATTATTTGCGCTGCCGTTTCAGAAATGATGGGCGGTTTATACGACGCAAACCTTGGCGGCGGCTTGTACAAAAAACGCATCGCCAAACAAGGGCAAGGCAAAAGCGGCGGCTTTCGCACCTTGCTTGCCAGTAACTTTGGCGACCATTGGTTTTTTATGTACGGCTTTGACAAAAACCAGCGCAGCAACATCGACAAAGACGAAGAGACCGCTTTAAAACTGTTGGCACAACAATTTTTAGCATTTACCCAGACGCAAATCAACCAAGCCACCACGGCAGGTGAACTTATAAAGATCAATTATGATGAGAACCCATAAATCAGACATCCTCGCAGCCGTACACGAAACGGCAACAGGGCTGTACCAAGCAGGCGCTTTGAGCCAAACCACCTTGCGTGAGTTTGATGTATTATGCCTGCCACCCATCGCGCCCCTACAACCTGAACAAATCAAACAAATCCGCGAAGCCTCCCACACCAGCCAAGCGGTCTTTGCCGCATTCCTCAACACCAGCGTATCAACGATTCAAAAATGGGAAACGGGCAACAAACACCCAACAGGCGCGGCGTTGAAGTTGTTGTATTTGGTGCGGGATAAGGGGTTGGGGTTTATTGTTTGAACGATGAAACACAAACATGCGGCGCAATGCGCGAGAAACGCTTATTGCGGCCTACGGGCTAATTCAGTCATTGCGGGCTTGACCCGCAATCCCCTGAAAAAGAGGAAAATGTAGGGTGCAATAAGCCGCAGGCGCATTACACCGTGAAACCAAAGACACACCGCAAACATACGGCGCAATGCGCAAAAATCGCTTATTGCGCCCTACGGGCTGGTAGGCACGGGGTTATTATAAACCCTGCACAACCAACAAATGAATCAACATAAACTTTAAATCAATACGCTATAAACCTTACAAAGGCGTTTTATCATGAACAAAAAAACCATTATTGCCGCCACGTTACTCACAGTAACTGCTTTTGCTTTAGGCTTTGGAGTCAGCTCAATGCAACAAAAACCAACCATTGCCCATGAACAACATGAACAACATGGTCAACATGCACAGCACGAAGGACACAGCAACATGCCCGCGGTTTCAGACGGCTCAATGAGTCAGTCAACCAAAGACTTTGAAGCCGTGAACAACAAAATGCATCGCGACATGGCGATTACATTTTCAGGCAATGCGGACAAAGACTTTCTGGCAGGCATGATTCCACACCACCAAGGTGCGATTGACATGGCCGAAGTGGTGCTCAAGTACGGCTCAGACCCAAAGGTACGCAAGCTGGCACAAGACATCATCACGGCCCAAAAGAAAGAAATCGCGGACATGCAAGAATGGCTAAAAGCAATGAAGTGACCTCAATGGGAAATGCAAAAACACAAGGCCACATTCAATCACCGCGTCATTGCGGGCTTGACCCGCAATCTCCCAAACAACCCAAATGTAGGTACGATTAGCGCAGCGTCATCGTACGTATGAGGCGCATGAAAGCATCACATTCGTGCGATTACGCTGCGCTAATCGCACCTACGCGCTGAGACCACAGTCACCGAGCGCGGCGCAACCCGTTTGGACGACCAAACCAGCGAAGCGTCGATGGAGAAGCGCAAAAAAGAAGGGTATTTTTAAAAATGAAAAACTTAGGTAATCTTAAACTTGAGCATAATGGTCAAACGTATGTTTTTACTCAAGATGCCATTGAAAAATATGCTGATTTTTGGGAATTAAACAAACTTATTCCAAATCGCTATAGTCGCCTATTTGTTGTAAAGTTAATGGCAAATGAACGTTTTAGTCATGTCCACCCAGACGAAATTTTGCATGAAATAAGAGCACTAGAAGGAGTAGAGACGAGTTTAACTAAAAATGAAACCATGTTTAAAAGAAAACCTTTAAAAGGGTTTTATCACAAACATTTTTTCTATAGCCATCCAAGTGCATGGGCTGCAAATACACTAAATGAACTTGGTAAAAATGGCTTAGAGGACTTAGTTGAAGATGTTTTCAACCCAAACAAGGGTGATAAGGACATTAAAGAAATGATACAAGAAATGAGTTATCGATTAACCACAGAACCATTCAAATCGCGGCATGCAAAAGGCAAATTAACGGGTGAATGGATAATTTTTACCAAACATAACTCTACTAACTACTATTTAGATGTTTGTTCACATAGTGCAGGTGATGAGAATATTGCACTTAATCTTAAATCTATTTGCTCTTTAGATTTTCCTTTTGTAAAAGAATTACTTGACAAGCCTTAAAGGCTTTGAATAATCACCGCACACGTAGCCTGCCTTGAGCGTAAGCGAAACGCAGGTTGATGCGGGCATGGCACAAAACCCCCGCGATTCGCTACGCTCATGGCGGGCTACGCGCAGACAACGCAACACACAACAACCCAATTATTTTTGACCCAAGGAACGCAGCCATGACCACCACCCACAACCAAGGCCTTCTCCGCTTCATCACCGCAGGTTCAGTCGATGACGGTAAATCCACCCTCATCGGGCGTTTGCTGTATGACTCTAAAAGCATTTTTGTTGATCAACTCACCGCGTACCCCGCACACGTAGCCTGCCTTGAGCGTAAGCGAAACGCAGGTTGATGCGGGCATGG
>JAFEII010000033.1 GCA_017495165.1 Hydromonas sp.
CCTGTGACAAACGGATTAAAAGTCCGCTGCTCTACCAGCTGAGCTAACGTCCCAATGTGATACTGGTTTACTTCTTTGAAAAGCCCTGTATGGATACAGGGCTTAAATATCTTTGGTAGGACGTACGGGGTTCGAACCTGTGACAAACGGATTAAAAGTCCGCTGCTCTACCAGCTGAGCTAACGTCCCAAAGAGAAACGGAATTATAGAGTCGATTGCCGATTGTGTCAACTCTTTGTTTGCGTTTGTCTTAAAAAGAGTTGCACATCTCTTTGGTTTGAAGCGGCAAAACCCTTTAGAATAGCGGCTTGTTATTTTACTGGTAATCCGTTATGAACTCTCGAAACATCCCCATGGACAATGAAATTTCCGCGCTTCGAACGCCGCCCCATTCAATTGAGGCCGAGCAGTCTGTGTTGGGCGGCTTGATGCTGGACAATACGGCTTGGGACAAAATCAATGATGTGGTGCGCGAAGATGATTTTTATCGTTTTGATCACCGTTTGATTTTTAAAACTGCGGCCGCTTTGATTGAAAAAGGCCAGCCAGCGGATGTGTTGACGGTTTTTGAATCGCTCGAATCGCACGGGCGGCTTGATGATGTGGGCGGCATGGTGTACCTCAACGCGTTGGTGACCAGCGTGTCTTCTGCGGCGCATATTCGGCGTTATGCTGAGATTGTGCATGATCGCAGCTTATTGCGCCGATTGGTGAGTGCGTCGGACAACATTTCTGAGTCGGCATTTAATACCCAAGGCCAAGACACCAAGGCGATTATTGACGCGGCGGAGCAGGCGATTCTCAAAATCTCTGAGGCGGGGCAAAACAGCAGCAGTGATTTTTTTGAGTTGCCTAAAGTGTTGACGGAGGTTTTGGATCAGATTAACGACTTGTATCACCGTGATCAAAAAGATGAGGTGACGGGCGTTTCAACCGGGTTTTATGAGCTAGACCGCATGACGGCGGGCATGCAAAAAGGTGATTTGGTGATTGTGGCTGGGCGCCCATCAATGGGTAAAACCACGTTTGCGATGAATATGGCGGAGCATATTGCGATTAATGAGGCGTTGCCTGTGGCGGTGTTTTCGATGGAGATGGGCGCAAAGCAACTGGGCATGCGGATTTTGGGTTCTGTGGGCAAACTCAATCAAGGCCGTTTGCGCACCGGGCAATTGCTCGATGATGATTGGGAGCGCTTGACTGTTGCGCTGGAAAAAACCCATGACGTGCAATTGTATATTGATGAAACGCCCGCGCTAACCGCAATGGAGCTGCGGGCGCGGGCGCGGCGCTTGTCGCGTACGTGTGGCGGCTTGGGCATGATTGTGATTGACTATTTGCAATTGATGTCTGGCGGCGGGCGCGGCGGCGAGAACCGCGCCACCGAGATTTCTGAAATTTCACGCTCTTTAAAAGCCTTGGCGCGTGAGCTGGAGTGTCCTGTGGTGGCGCTCTCGCAGCTCAATCGAAGCGTTGAACAGCGTCCTGACAAGCGCCCGATGATGTCCGATTTGCGTGAGTCTGGTGCGATTGAGCAGGATGCCGATATTATTATGTTTGTGTACCGCGACGAGGTTTATAACAAAGAAGACCCGAACTTAAAAGGGCGCGCTGAAATTATTATTGGTAAGCAGCGGAACGGGCCGATTGGCACGGTACATTTGAAGTTTATTGGTGAATTTACCAAGTTTGACAACGCTGATTTCGCGGACGAATACGCGCCGCAATATTAAGGATTTTTATGCAAAAACTATTTCTTTTAATTGCTTGTCTTATTTCTATCGCAGCAATGTTTTACCTCATGCGCCGCTTACAGACGCAGGCGCAATCTGTTTGGTTCAAGCGCATCACTTTTTTGATATTTGTGGCGCTGGCGGCTTGTTTTCCGCTTTATGTCCAAACGCGCACCACGCGCTCAGAGCTTGATCCTTGGTTTGCCAGCGCGATGACGTATGGCATGGGCGCTTTTTCATTGCTGCTGACCATGTTGTTGATTCGCGACGGCATTTGGCTGATGTTCAAATTTAGCCCAGCGCACAAACACGTGTCGCCCAAACGGCGCGAATTTTTGCGCAACAGCTCGCGCATTGGCGTGTGGGGCGCAACGGCGGCCGTGTTCGGCACCGCCGCGCACCATGCTCAGAATGCCCCCAACCTGCATCAAATCAAGGTCAAAATTGAAAACCTGCCGCCCGAGTTGGAGGGTTTTACCATTGTTCAAATCTCAGATTTACATGTGGGACAGCTTAAAAATGAAGCGGATTATTTACAGCGCTTGATTGCGCTGGTCAATGGCGCTGGCGCAGACATGATTGCCATGACGGGCGATATTGTGGATGGACACGTGGCGCAAATGGCCAAAGCGATTGCACCATTGGCGCAGCTACAAAGCAAATACGGCACGTTTTTTGTCACAGGCAACCATGAGTATTATTCAAATGCCGACGATTGGCGCTCGCATTTTGCCTCAATGGGCTGGCAGGTGTTGGCCAATCAGCACCAAGTGCTGCAAGTCAATGGCCACGCAGTTGTTGTGGGGGGTGTGAATGATTTGAAAGCGGCCAACTTTAAAGCAGCCGATGCATGCGACCCTGTGCACGCTTTTCAGGGCAGCCCCGCAGATGCCGCGCTCAAGCTCCTGCTTGCCCATCATCCAAGCACCGCGCCACTTACAGATGGCTTGCAGCTTGATTTACAGCTCTCAGGTCACACACATGCGGGACAATATTTCCCCTTCACCTGGCTGGTTCAGTGGGTGCACCAATACAGCCAAGGCTTAAATCGGCGCGATGCCATGCAGGTTTATGTCAACTCTGGCACGGGTTATTGGGGGCCGGCGCTGCGTACCACGGATGTACTGGGTGAGATTTCGGTGATTAAACTTGAGCGAGCGCCTGCTTAAAAACGGCCAGTTTCAAAACGGCTTGTTTAAAATTACCTGCTTAAGAATATTTGCAAAGGTTGCGACAAAAAACAATTATGTGGCTTGTTAGAAAAGCCGTTGTGCTTAAAATGCCGCCTTGCGATTTAGTTTGTGAAAGTATGTATCCATGATAACCCCCGATTTGTTCTCCGATGACGCAACGCCAGCGCAACGCATGGCCGATTTATGCGCCCAAATTGAACGCCACAATCAGGCGTATTACACGCAAGACGCGCCACTGATAAGCGATGCCCAATACGACGCGCTGTTTCGTGAACTATTGGCGCTTGAGGCACAGCATCCGCAATTGATGCGCGCAGACAGCCCAACGCTGCGCGTGGGTGGCGCGGTTTTAGACGGCTTTGAAAAAATCACGCACGCCTTGCCCATGCTGTCATTGGGCAACGCGTTTGAGGAATCAGACGTGCGCGCCTTCGATGCAAGCAACGCCGATTTGTTACTCAAAAAAAACCTCAAACCACAAGGCGCACTTGAATACGCCGTAGAAGTCAAATTTGATGGTTTGGCAATCGGGCTGCGCTATGAGAAGGGCGTTTTGGTCAGCGCCGCCACGCGTGGCGATGGGTTTGTCGGCGAAAACGTCACCGCCAATGTGCGCACCATCCGCGCCATACCGCTGCGCTTGATGGGGGAGAACCTGCCCGAGGTTTTAGAAGTGCGCGGCGAAGTGCTCATGCAGCGCGCTGATTTTAAACGCCTAAATGACGCACAACTGGCGCGGGCAGAAAAGCCATTTGCCAATCCGCGCAACGCAGCCGCAGGCAGCTTGCGTCAGCTCGATTCACGCGTGACCGCGCAACGCGTGTTGTCGTTTTTTGCTTACGGCGTGGGCGAAGTGGTTGGCGACTTTAGCCAGAACACATTCACGCAAATCGCCGCACAGCTCAAAGCGCTCGGCTTTCCAATTTTTAGCCCCATCCAACCCGTGCTGGGCGCGGACGGCTTATTGGCGTTTTATACCCAGATTCAAAACCAGCGCGACGCGCTGCCTTTTGACATTGACGGCGTGGTTTATAAAATCAACGACGTGGCGTTGCAGCAAGCGCTTGGCTTTGTCACGCGCTCGCCGCGCTGGGCAATCGCACACAAATTTCCCGCCCAAGAAATGAGCACAACGGTTTTGGCAATTGACGTCCAAGTAGGGCGCACAGGCGCAATCACACCCGTGGCGCGGCTTGCACCCGTTGAAGTGGGCGGCGTGATTGTAAGCAATGCAACGCTGCACAACGAAGACGAAATGCGCCGCAAAGACATTTGGATTGGCGACACAGTCGTGGTGCGCCGCGCAGGAGATGTGATTCCAGAAGTCGTCATGAGCATTATTGCATCGCGCCCACCCACCGCACGGCGGTTTGAAATGCCAACCCGCTGCCCAGAATGCGGCTCTGAAATCGTACGCGAAGCAGGCGAATCAGCGGCGCGCTGCACCGGCGGCATGATTTGCCCCGCGCAAGTCAAACAAAGCCTCATCCACTTTGCCCAGCGCCGCGCCATCAATATTGACGGCTTGGGCGACAAATTGATTGAGCAAATGGTCGACGTGGGCTTAATTCGCACGCCCGATGATTTGTACCGATTAACCATGAATCAGCTCGAGCAACTCGAACGCATGGCCGCCAAATCCGCCCGCAACGTCCTAGACGCAATCAATGCCTCCAAAAAAACCACGTTACCCAAATTTATCTACGCACTGGGCATTCGGCATGTGGGTGAATCAACCGCCAAAAGTTTGGCCCAACACTTTTGCAACCTAGATGCCATCATGCAAGCGAGCATCGAAGAGCTGTGCGCGGTTGAAGACGTCGGCCCAATTGTTGCCGCATCCGCCCACGCGTTTTTTATTGACCCGCGTCATCGAAAGGTCATCGCAGCTCTGATAGAATGCGGACTTGTTTGGGAAAACATACAAATTGACCGCACCGCGCAAGCATTAAACGGCAAAGTATTTGTCATCACCGGCACGCTCCCCACATTAAGCAGAGAGCAAGCCAAACACATGCTCGAGAACGCAGGCGCCAAAGTCTCAGGCAGCGTTTCGAGCAAAACAGATTACCTATTGGCAGGCGAAGCGGCGGGCTCAAAACTCGACAAAGCGCAGTCATTAGGCATTGCAATACTAGACGAGGCGGACTTGTATCAACTGCTACAAACCGCCCAATAACTGAACTTAAAAAGGAACTCATCATGCTGGGAATCATTGCAGGCAGCGGCTTACAACGCCTAACCGACTTAAAAAACGTGCGCCGTGAAATCGTACGCACCCCATTTGGCGACACATCATGCGCCCTCACATTTGGTGAAATCGCAGGCAAAGACGTGGTGTTTTTAAACCGCCACGGCTACGGCCACACCTTAGCGCCACACCAAATCAACAGCCGAGCCAACCTATGGGCCATGCAAAAAGTCGGCGTCACCCAAATCTGCGCCATTGGCAGCGCGGGCGCATTGGTTGACACGGTTGAACCCGGCCAAATCATCTTGCCCGACGACGTCATCGACTACACAGCAGGCCGCGCCAACACGTATTTTGAAGGCCCAGACCAGCCGATTGTTTACACAGACATGTATGAACCCTTTAACCCCCAACTGCGCGCAAACCTACAAGCCGCCGCCGCAAAAGCAAACGAGCACGCCATCACACAAGCCACATACGCCTGCACAAACGGCCCGCGCCTAGAAACCCGCGCAGAAGTTCGCCGCATGGTACAAGACGGCGCAACAATTGTGGGCATGACCCTAATGCCCGAAGCCGTTTTAGCGAAAGAGCTCGATTTGGCCTACGCTGCCATGACCGTTTGCACCAATTACACAGGCGAGAACGGCACAAATGCAGGCGCTGATTTAAACCAATGGCGCGCACTCAGAGAATCAAGCCTGAAACGGGTTGAGAAAATTTTATTGCAATGGGTAACGCTTTAAAGGAACCCGCGCCAAATGGGTAAGGGCGCTTAATAGTTCACACTGAGCTATGACTGCCTATTTTTAACAGTTGAAATTTAACGTTTTGTTGTTAACGCAAGCGCCCCCAATCATGGGGGCGCTTTATATATGGAATTTTTTACGTTAAGTCTATATTTACAAATATGCCTCTTATTGTTTACGTCTACTTTTGCTATAATTTCACCCGTCATTATTTTTGCACCAAATTTCAAAGGTGCAATTTTTACGCTTAATTGAATGCGTGAATTCAAAATTCACATCAGTTACGCGGAGGATGTAACGGTTATTTAACTCGCCCGCATCAAACGGCAGCGAAATTTTGAGGAAAAATATGGATTTTTTGGATGTTTTACAAAAGCTACTGCCATTTACGTACAAGGATGCGACGGGTACGAGTTTTGGTTTGACAAGTTTAGAAAAAGGTGATTGGATTATCACTTTTTTTATTTTGGTCTTGTGGGGGATTTTTGGTCGGGCAATTTATAAATTGTGGCGCTCAAAGCAAGCGGATGAGTTGGGCGTGTCACATCTGCACAATATACTCGAGAAACATAAGAATAATATGGCGGAAGGTTATGCCGATTTTGTTGTTAAGCTGAAGCAAGCTGAACTAAAAGACAGCGGACTGGTAGACTTGTGGAATGAGTTTGACGAAAGTTTAATCAAAACCACCAACCAATACACAGGCAAAATCGAAATCCGCAACTCGATTGATGCCGAGTATTTTTTCAATAAGCACACCTTACTGACCCATTTGGGTACCAAATACTACGCCGCAATTCCATCTATTTTGTTGGGAATTGGTTTAATTGGTACATTTTTTGGGTTGTTTTATGGGCTGGTGCAGCTCAATATGAGTGGCGATGCCGAAACACTCAAAATCTCAATGGCCACACTCATCAACGCCGCAGGGGTCAAATTTGCCGCATCGATTTGGGGGCTGGGTTTGTCGTTGGCTTTTACCTATTATGAAAAATACTCAGAGGGCAAATTAGAGCAACGCATCGAAAAAATCCAATGGCTGGTCAACAAGGCATTCAAACGGCAAACTGCCGAGCAGAGTTTGGCGGTGATGGAGAACGAATCCAAACAGCAAACCAGCATCTTAAATAACCTATCCATAAGCCTTACCGAGGACTCGGTGCAGAAACTCTCCGACGCGCTGGGGCAAAAAATCAAAGAAACCTTAGAGACGGCGATTGGCGAGCCGATTCAGCAGATGACGCGCCATATCGGCGGCACGGACGAACACACGCTGTACGACACCATGAAATCATTCAGTGGCGGTTTGGGTGATGAGTTCGTGAGTGGTATGCGCAACATGATGAATGATGTTTTGGGCGAAATTCGCAAAACCACGGGCACAGATGCAGCGCAACTGCAAGCGACATTGTCCACGCTCACATCAACCTTGTCTGACCTCAAACAAACCTTTGACGAGCAAAACAGCAAAACCAAACAAGCCACCGATGACACACTCAAGGCTTTGAGCGATGGTTTGATGAAAATCGGCAGCAGTGTGGCGGCTCAAAATGAGGGATTGCAAACTTCAATGGCGACCATTCTGGACTTGGTGCAAGCTCAAGCCGATGCGCACGCGACACACACGGGTCAATTAGGCGAAACAACAACGCAAGCCACCGCAAAAATCAGCGAGACAGTCAATGTGACGCTGACAGGCATTCGCGAGACGCTGGAGAATTTGACACGCAGCATTCACGAAACTTTTAAAGGGATGCAAGAGACGATTGAGCAATCCAAAAATCAATTGGCTCCAGTACCTGATTATTTACGCCAATTTGCCAGCAGCACCGAAAGCCTCAAAACCAGCGCGGCAAGTGCCGACAGCGGGGCGAGCAAATTAGCGCAGTCCGTTGGTGGTTTGGATGGGGCAAATGAAGTACTCAAAACCTCAATGGCAGGTTTTGCGGCGGCATTACTCGCGCAACAGTCGAGCATGAGCGACGTGTCTACGCAGTTGGGTCAAACCGTCGAACACGCGGGCGACATTACCCACAGCACCCAAGCGACCTATGAGCGTTTGGCGCAAGGCTACAGCGAATTGTTGGCGCAAAACGCTCAAAGCGTGGAAGGCTTTACCGAGCAAGTCCGCGCCTACAAACAACAAGCCGATGAAAGCATTGCCGCGTATCAAAGCCAAACCGATGCCAACATCAAAACAACCTTGGGCGCATTTGATGCTCAACTCACAAAATTTGCGACTGATTTGAGCGGTGCGATTGCTGAGCTAAACGCTACGGTTGAGGATTTGAGTGAAATGATGGGGCGTAACAAATCATGATGCAGCGACAAAGACCCAGCGGTGTTGAGTCCGCAGACGATGGGCATTACTGGATTTCTATATCCGATTTAATGACCTCGTTGCTATTTATTTTCATCATTATTTTGGCGTATACGATTTTAAGTTTTAGCGAAAAGTCGGCAGTGTTTGAAGAGAGTTTTTACAAACGTGGAGAGTTACTCACTCAGATTCAAACCACACTCCAAGCCAAGAATATAGATGTTGATATCGATATTAAAAACGGCAACATGCGCATCAAGTCCGATGGTTTCTTTGCGGTGGGCGCAGCGGATTTGAGCGCGGACGGGCAAGCCAAAATGGCGGAGATTGCGCTGGTGATTCAAGCCAAATGGCAGGAGAAAGAAGCTTTTAAAAATGCAATTGATACGGTATTTATCGAGGGACACACCGATAATGTGCCGATTAACCAAAGCATTGGTGGGCGGCGCTGGACAAACATGGAGCTGTCCGCGCAACGAGCGATTAACACTTACACCACGATGGATGCGGCAGCCCAGATTGGACAGATGAAAAACCGTGATGACAAGTATCTGTATTCGTACAGTGGCTATGCTGACCAGCGCCCCGTTCCTGGTAATTCGAATTCGACTGAATTGGAACGGGCGCAAAATCGACGGATTGAGTTTTTCTTTGCCTTGACCAGTCCGCAGTTAAACCTTAAAAAATAGGGTGGGTAGATGTCTGACTTTTATCAAAAATTCCCAACTACGGATTTCAAAACAAGTTTGAGCAAAGCCAGTGATGTGTTAAATCAAATTGGCAACGGTGCACAAGCGGGCGAGGCATATAACGCCGTGGTGCAGAGGTTGTGGGTGTTGGCGAATCATCGACAATTGACCCGTTTTGGTTTTGAAACGCATGGACAGGTGCGTTATGCAGTCGCGGCATTGGTGCAGGAGCGCGGTGAGGTGGCGGGCGATGAGGATTTATTGACCCGTCTTATTGAAAAATCAAGGTTTAAGGCTTTGATGGATGAGTTGCTGGCGTTTGAGCAAGAAGGCTTTGATACAAATAACGCGCATCAGCGATTGACTTCAAAACTGCTTAACTTGTATTACCAACGTTATTTTAGTTTTGAAGCAAGCATTGCAGATGATGCGGTGCGCAGCGCATTGCTTGTGCCACTTAAGTCAATGTTGCGCCGTTATGATGGACGTCATCGCATGACTGTATTGGCGCGAAGCAATACGCCGCTGCTTGAGGGTAAGTTGGATAAAGTACTGCTCGGTTTTGATGATGTTAAACCGCTCGATGAAATCCGTGCGGAGTTGATTTTGTCGAACAACCATGAAATTTTTGATCGTTTATGTTTACTCCGTTTGTTGGCAAATATTCGGGCGTTGCGTGCCAATCAATATGATGTGCAGGTCAAGCAACTGTTTGCCGACGTTAAGCAGTATCCGTATGTGTGGGCGAATGCACAGCGTTTGATTTTAGAAGAGTGTGTGCGTGAAATGCTATCAAAGTGCAAAAACACCAATAATGCTGTCGATACGCCATGGCAACAGTTTATTTTTGAAACCATCGGTGACCCACGTGCATCGAAAAATACGCAAGCATGGCAGCGCGTTGGTACAGAGCTGCATTTGTGGTATCGCGGGATTTTATCACGCGGCGATTTGCGCGAGTTTTTAGAAACCATGACCGATGGGCAAGGCGATGCGATTTACCAATACCGCAAGCAATTTTGGTTGCAGTATGTTGACTATGCCGACAACGCGAAAATCATGTTGGGTCGAACGGCATTGGGTCGGTTGCGTAAGCAAGCCCCTGATATGTATCAGCGGTTTATTGACAGTCCTGAAACCTACAGCCAGTTAAACGAAGCGGAACGATCGTGTGTGTTTATTGACTTCGGATCGTTTTGTGTGATTGAGGCGACGCATTCTGGTAAGTGGCGCTTGTACAATAACACGGGAATGGGGCCAATCAATATGGAGGCTGTGAAGTACGACTATTACGATTTTCATACAGGAACAGCGGCTCAACTTTTATCGCATGATGGGGCGCACATCAACTCTCAAAGTTATTATTGGCAAAATGTGATTCGCCGAATCATCGATCCTATACTCAAAAAAGTAAGTGATTTTGGCGGTACGCTTGTACCAGCCTATGAACACTCTAGCAGCAGTGATTTGAAAAGTGGTATTCGCCAAAATCCTATACTCATATCGAAAGGCATGCCTTTAAGCCAAAAACTACCTAAAAGCAAGGCGGTGAGTCTCGATGAGATCGAGTTAAAGCGAGCGGCGAATGTAGCGAAAGGTCTTCCTGCTAACTCCCATTTTCGGTGGGATAAAGAGTCGCTTCATGATTTAAAAGCAAGTTTTATTCGTGGAGCAACGATTACAGAACTCGCAGCTCAATTTGAGCGTTCTGACAAGGCAATTGCTGCTCAACTATGGAGCTTGAGTCTGATTTCTTATCAAGAGTTTGAAAAATATAAAGCATGAACTAAGTAATACACAAAAAGGTAAAACATGATCCAACTCCCCATCCTCACCCCATTCGCCCAAGCCACCGCTGAAAACATCGTTAATGATGGCTTGGGGCACATCGTCCTTGACCAAGCGGGTCATTCATTGATTGAAATCACTGATACTGATTTGTATCAAATCGAGCCCGAACGTTTGGCGCAACTTAATGTGCCATCGTTGTTTGAGGGGTATTTATCGGTGCAGATGCGGGGTACACCTGCGCAAGCGGCGTGCCAATTTACCCCACAATTTATCGATGAGCGGGGGCAGCCGTTGCATGGCGTGCGCCGTGAGGGTTGCATGTTGCGGCTCAATCAGTTTACGGCCTATGTGTTGCCTCAGGTGATGTTTGATTTGAGCGAACTGATTGCACAGGCCAACCAGCCCAACAGCGATGAAGCTTTGCGCTGGCGCGTGCTCGAGCGGGCAAAAAACACAGGTGGGCGTGTGCGCTTTGATGGGTTGCCCGACAATACGGTGTTTACCAACAGCCATGCGGTGGCAATCGATGTGCGCATGAACGCCGATGGTTCGGCGTCGATACAGCCGCGACTGGGCGGCGTGACGGAGGAGACTTATTTAAACCACAAAGAACGTCTAAATGAAGAAGGGCGCACGATTTTGGTCATGACCGAGGTGCGCGGTGAGGGCGCGAATCGCCAAGTGGTGCGCCAAATCACTGAGGCTGACGTGATTCAAGCCCATCAACGAATTGAGTCGATTGGGCGCATTGACCGCGAGGAAGTGGGTAAGTTTTTGGACAACCCTGCGGCGTTTATTTTGAACGATGATGAAGCCGTAGTCGATGTGGCGATTGATTTTGGCAGCTACCGTATTACGGGCATGGGCGAGCCGTATGTGGGCTATTTTGGCTCAAAGAATTTGGACTCACCGATTAAAATAGCCCTGATGCAAGATGGAGACCCCAAAGTGCATGGCGATATTCGAGACGCGGTGGTAAATGCGGTTTCAGATCGAACTATTGCTGAAATAGGTGACATCAAGAGTGAGTTAGAAAATGCACAAAAACGGGGAGATCCAGATTTTACCTTACCGGATGGCGTTGTTTTGCCAGCGATGGCTTTTGGCGCAGGCATCGCTGCTCTTGACAAGGTCCTGACTGGTGGAGCTGAAACAGGCGCGAAATCAACTGACAAAATAGTAATAAAAATCAACCCTAATGATGAGAATGAAATTGACGTCTCATTTGCCACACGTAAGCTTTTAAATGAGATACGAGTCAACCATCAAGAGCAGGGAAATTCGTTTCATGCGATTGCCTATCCGCCCAAGTCGTATCAAGTGGCGGGTGTGAATTGGCTCAAAGACTTATTTGAAGCAGATTATCGTGGGGCGATTTTGGCGGACGATATGGGGCTGGGCAAGACTTATCAAATGGTGGTGTTTATGAACCACTTGCTCAGTTTGCCGCAGTATCAGGGCACGAATGCGCAGCGTATATTAATTGTTGCACCGACAATTTTGCTGGACAACTGGCGTGATGAAGTCAATAAGTTTGTGGTCGATACCGCAGCGCGGAAGCGCTTTTGCATCAAAATTCTGCGTGGGCATGATTTGGGTTACCGCAATTTAAAAAAGCAGAATGACGCGCTATCGTATAACGCGTTTGATGTGGCGCAGTTTTTAATGGTTGAAAATGAGCCCAACGTGTTGATTATCAGTTACGAAACTTTGAGTAATTATCAGTTTTCCTTTGCGGATAAAACCTTTAACTGGGGGTGTGTGATTTATGACGAGGCGCACAAAATCAAAAACCCCAACGCGCAAATTTCGCAAGCTGCACGTGCGTTGAGCAGCCTCACGCCGTTTAGCGCGTTGTTGACTGGCACCCCGATTGAAAACGAGTTGCGCGATTTGTGGGCGCTGTTCGATGTTTTTGACCCAGCGCATTTGGGGTCGTGGAAGGCGTTTAAAAAAGAATTTGTGAGTAACAGCGCGGATGTAGACTCACGCCTGCGTGAGCGCGTGAGCAATTATGTCTTGCGGCGTTTCAAAAAAGACTACTTGGGCAGCGAGTTACCGAAAAAAATCGAGCAAACCCACGAAGTGCGCTTCTCAGTCGCTGAAGCAGCGGATTATTTGCAGATTAAGAATCAAGAAGCGACTGCATTAGAGCGTTTACATGGCTTAAAAGCTTTTGGTTTGCACCCCGAGTTAAGAGGGGCAGCGCAGCACAATGTCGATTTAAATGCGTTTTCAAAAACCGCTGAGTTGTTGCGATTATTAGAGACCATCAAAACCAAAGGCGAGAAAGCGATTATTTTTGTAATGAGCCGCGTGGCGCAAGACGCGTTGCGTTTTGGTATACAAACCCAGTTTGGCATTGATGTTGCGATTATCAATGGCGACAACAACAGCCCTGCGCAGGTCAAAGACCGATTGGGCGGGTTTAAAGTCACCGAAGGCTTTGCGGTGATTATTCTATCTACGCTGGCGGCAGGGGTGGGCTTGACCATCACCGAGGCAAACCATGTGATTCATTATGAACGCTGGTGGAATGCCTCCAAAGAAGATCAAGCAAGCGACCGTGCCTATCGGATTGGTGCGACCCGTGATGTTTATATTCATCATATTATTGGCATATTGCCCCGCGCCGATGGCGCCCAAGTACTTTCTTTTGATCAAGCACTTAACCAGTTGATTGCTCAAAAACGCGAGACAGCGGGCTATTTGGTGCCACCCAAAACCATTCATGCGATCGATATCATCGATGCGACCATGAGTGCGACGCTCCAAGAGCGCGTGGCGGCGATGACTTGGGAGGAGTTTGAATTGCTGATTAAACGATTGTATGAGGCGCAGGGTTGCGCGTGCGAGCTTACCCCTGCCTATCCTGCACGAGAGTACGGCGCAGATATTGTGGCAATCAATCCGCAAGGGCATAAAGTAGTGATTCAGTGCAAACACAGCAGCAAAGGTGCGGCAGCCGATGCGAGCGCGGTGTATCAGCTCGATGAGGCTCGCAGTCATTATCAAACCGAGCGTTTGATTGCGGTGACTAATACGCAGTTTGCACAGGCCGCAAAAGAGGCTGGGGCTAAGTTTGGCGTAACTTTAATTGATTGGTCAGAATTAATCAGCCTGCTTGAAAAGTATGGCTTAAAATAATGGTTGCCCAGCTGATTGCATTTATAAACAAAAGGAGATTCATGGTTTTTGCATGTCGTATTTTGGTTTTGTCCACCGCTGCACTGATGTGCCACGCTGCATTTGCAAAGCAACCGCCTAAAACTGCTGCCACAGAGCCAGCCAAGTCGGCAAGCACACAGCCGATGAAGCCGATGGCAGGACGAGCGGGCGCTCAAAGTACGCCGCCCAAAGCCGCCACCAAATCGGTGGCCGCAGCCACCAATCAGCGCCAAACCACGCCGTCTGCCGCACCAACCAAGGCCAAAGCCACGCAGCCGCAAAAAGTCAAACAGAGCGTGGCCAGTCCAGTCAAGGCCGCTCAAGCCAATCAAGTGCATGGCAACAATAAAAACAGCAATACATCGCCAACCAATCCCAAAGCAGAGCCAAAAGCAGAGCCCAAAGCAGTGCCAAAAGCCGTTGCGCCGATTTTGCCGCCAAGTCGTGTCGCGCCCACAGCGCCCGTGCCAATAACGCCTGCAGCCGTGGCCGCGCCAGCGCCGCTGCCAGAGGTTGTCGAGCCAATTTATACGGTGAATCAGTATTTCTCAAAAGTGCCGTTGACGCATTGCCCATTGGTCTCAAAAGGTTATGGCTTAGAAATCACCTACCCCGCAGCCAATTCGCAAGAGCTGCCAGTGATTAAAAAAGTGTATGGCAACGCACGATTGGCGGGCGTGCTTGAAGGCATGACGTTGCGCGGCATCAATGGGCACCCCGTGCACACGCAGGCCGATTTTAATGCGATTGCCTTTGCGGGGCGCTCGCGCCAAGCCAATCATTTAATTGATGCGATGACATTGGATGTGGTGCACAACGGCGTGGTCAATCAAGTGGCGCTCAAAAAAGGCGATTATTGTTTGTCCAACTTAACGGTTGAGTCTGAACACAATATTTTGCGCATGGATTTTTCGAGCAAAGGTTATGGCTACGCGGCCAAAGCGGATGCGCGGGTGTTTGTGAACCATGATTTTTTTGCGCAACTCACGCGCAACGACCAGTTGACCTTGGCTGCGGTTGCCGCTGCCGAGCAATACCGCAACAGTTTGCGGGTCAAACGCGGCAAAGTGGGTTTGTTTGCAGGGCAGGTTTTTGGCACAGTGGTCACGCTGTTTACAGGCGTGCCTGTGACCGATTTAACCGCCTCGGGTGCGAGCGCCATGGGGCAAGTTGAGCGCGGTGATGGCGCCACGCGCCCAGCGGTAAGCTATGGTTATTATTTGGGCTTAACGCCCAGCGACATGCGCGCAAGCTTAGAAAAATTGGCGCGTTATCGCAGCAGTTACCAAGTGCAGGGCAAGCGCTATGACTGGCCAATTCCCGATGATTTGTCTGATTTTGATGCGGCGCAAGCTGAGTTAAATGAGCGCTTAAGCAGTGGCAAAACCGATTTAATGCTCAAGCCAATTGTGCCAAGCGAAAGCAAGGCCAGTAATAAAAAAGTGGCGCCGATTGAGGCCGAGCTTGGCGCAGGCGTGTGGACGTATTAGAATACAGCGCTTGGCATAAGCGGGTTTGTAACCGCGTTTCAATTTGTTGATAAAGGCTATTTCAAAAATGCCACGCTGATCTTTTTGCATTCGTTTTAAAAATAAATTTAATCTGAAATTTAATTTGTAATTTCAAATTTTCAATCCCAGCGGCTGACCCCGCTTTTTAAATCAACCACGGAGAACCGCATGACCATTCAGACCTTAAACGATTTAATCACCCAAAATGCGCTGGCAGGCAAACGCGTCTTTATTCGCTCAGACTTAAACGTGCCGCAAGACGACGCAGGCAATATCACCGATGACACGCGGATTCTCGCCTCAATCCCAGCGATTAAGCAGGCCTTACAAGCGGGTGCGGCGGTGATGGTCACTTCGCATTTGGGGCGCCCCGTTGAGGGCGATTTTAAGCCCGCAGATTCGCTCGCGCCCGTGGCTGCGCGCATGAGTGAGTTACTGGGGCAAACGGTTGCGCTCAAGCAAAACTGGGTCGATGGCGTGGATGTGCAGGCAGGCCAAATTGTTCTGCTCGAGAACTGCCGCGTGAATGTCGGCGAGAAAAAAAACGACGACGCGCTGGCACAAAAAATGGCCGCGTTGTGCGACGTGTATGTGAATGACGCGTTTGGTACAGCGCACCGCGCCGAAGCCACCACCCACGGCATTACCAAATACGCGGGCGTTGCCGTGGCAGGGCCATTATTGGCCGCCGAACTTGACGCACTGGGCAAAGCCTTAACCGCGCCCCAAAAACCGCTTGCGGCGATTGTGGCGGGCTCGAAAGTATCGAGCAAACTCACCATTTTAAAAAGTTTGGCCGATAAAGTCGACCAGCTCATTGTGGGCGGCGGCATTGCCAACACATTTTTAGCGGCAGCGGGTTTGCCGATTGGTAAATCATTGGTTGAGCTTGATTTGATTGAAGAAGCAAAAAGCATTATGGCCGCCATGACCGCACGCGGTGCAACCGTGCCGATGCCAACCGATGTGGTCACCGCAAAAGCGTTTTCAAAAGACGCCGTGGCAACCATTAAAGCGGTGGCAGATGTGGCGGCGGACGATATGATTTTAGACATTGGCCCAGACAGCGCGGCGGTGTTGGCGGCGCAATTATTAAACGCAGGCACAATTGTGTGGAACGGCCCGATGGGCGTATTTGAATTTGACCAGTTTGGCAACGGCACACGCGTGGTGGCGCAAGCAATTGCTGACTCAAAAGGCTTCTCGATTGCAGGCGGCGGCGACACGCTGGCCGCGATTGCCAAATACAACATCACCGATAAAGTGAGCTACATTTCAACGGGTGGCGGGGCGTTTTTAGAGTTTTTGGAAGGCAAAACCTTGCCTGCGGTGGAAATATTGCAACTGCGCTCAAACGCTCTGTAACCGCTTTCATTAAAAATTTTAAAAATTAAATGATGTCGCGGATGAAAAAACATCGCACCGCGTGACGGGGTGGGCGGGCATTTATGCCCGCCAATTTCCCTTAAAATTTAAACGCCCGCCTTACAAATTGGCTTTGGCTGGCGTTGCAAGCAACCCGTTTTTAACAACAGTGAAACAATTTTATGGCATGATGCTGCGTAAAATTTTTGGATAGAAAAAGTAAATGCGTGTTTATATCAGGGGCATCGTTCGCACCGACCATGTAAACAGCCATGTACTTTTTTAATCTTAGGAGTTTTACATGTTCAATCAGCTAAAAAACATCCCCGCAGGTGTGGTCACGGGTGACGACGTTCAGGCAGTATTTGCCTACGCCAAAGCCCATCGGTTTGCCTTACCCGCCGTCAACTGCATCAGTACAGGCACCATCAACGCCACACTTGAGGCAGCGGCACGAGCCCAATCCCCAGTGATTGTTCAATTCTCAAACTCAGGCGCGGCATTTTTTGCAGGCAAAGGCTTGCAATTGCCAGGTTTAGAGCCCGCCATTTTGGGCGCAGTTGCAGGCGCGCATTATGTACACGCGGTGGCGAGCGCGTACGGCGTGCCTGTGATTTTGCACACCGACCATGCGGCGCGCAAATTGCTCCCTTGGATTGACGGCATGCTGGACGCGGGTGAAGCGCATTTTGCCAAAACAGGCAAACCGCTGTTTTCATCGCACATGATTGACTTATCTGAAGAATCGTTGCAAGACAACATGGATACCTGCGTGGCTTACCTCAAACGCATGGACAAAATCGGCATGACGCTTGAAATCGAGCTCGGCTGCACAGGCGGCGAAGAAGACGGCGTAGACAATACAGACATCGACCACGCCGCGCTGTATACCCAGCCAGAAGACGTGGCCTACGCGTATGAGCGGCTGATTGCCGTGAGCCCGCGCTTTACGATTGCCGCCTCATTTGGCAACGTACACGGCGTGTACAAACCCGGTAACGTCAAACTCACGCCGTCGATTTTGGCCAATTCGCAGCAACATGTGTCGGACAAATTTGGCTTGCCCGCCAATGCGCTTGATTTTGTATTTCACGGCGGCTCAGGCTCAAGCGTTGACGAAATCCGCGAATCGGTTGGCTACGGCGTGGTCAAAATGAACATTGACACCGACACGCAATGGGCAAACTGGTCTGGTGTTTTGAATTATTACCAAGACAAAAAAGCGTATTTAAAAGCGCAACTGGGCAACCCAACCAGCCCCGATGCGCCCAATAAAAAATACTACGACCCACGCGTGTGGCTGCGCAGCGCCGAAGAATCCATGGTGGCGCGGCTGATGCAAGCGTTTGAAGAATTGGGTGCGGTGGGGCGTTTGTGACCTCATTGCTCAATCTCGTTGAAAATGGGCGGATTTAGCCGCATCATTTGAAAGAGAATCACAATTTTAATCAAAAAGATTGGTGCAACAAGGTGCGTCCTTTTTTAAAATCAGCTGATCAATGCAAACGCATCGGTTTTCATCAGTTAAGTGCTTAAAAAAGGCGCACTAATTTTTTTGGCTCATTTTGTTTCTTCAAAATATGGACGGTCTATGCTTGTCATAGTTAAGACTCCTTTATAATTCAAGCCTTAATCGAGCACGGCTCAACTCGTTTTTAGTTAAACCACGCAGTTAAAAAGCAACGCTGGCCATTAAACGCTAATTTAGGCGCTCATTCAAACAGGCATTTAACTGCCACGCGGTTTATTCACCGTTATTTTAAAAACGATCGCGCAATATCAATCATCAGGAAGTTTCGCAATATGCAGCACACACACGTTTTAATCACCGAATCAGCAGACTACTTTTTGTACGGTGTGAATCAATTCTTTGTCAACGATGAACCACAGCACATCGAAGACAAAAAATCAGCAATTGCCAAATGGGGCGAGCGCCTTTGGGCAAGTATTCCGGACACCGACCGCATCGGCGTTTTTTCATTTGAGCTGATTAACGGCGTGTTTCATCAGCCCGCGTATGCCACCGTGGATTATGTCAATCCTTACGTGCTGGGCGTTCCTAAAAAACTCAGTCAACTGGGCATTACAGAACCATTTTCAGGCCTACTTAGCGAAGTGCAAGAAATGTTAAGTGTATCAGGGCGTTATGGCATTAAAACGATTTGCGCAGCCCTGCCCAGTTACTTGCTCTTTAAAACCCAGAGCCAAGTTGATGCGACGCAGCTGGTTTTTCAAAACTTGGGCGCTCAATCAAATCAGCGCTTTAATCTCCTAAAAGAACAACTCAACTCCAATCGGGTTTATTTGAGCTTGGAGAGTTTAAGCCCAGCCAAAAACGGCTCGTATGAAGCGCGCGTGAGTTTTGTCCCTCAATTGGTTGAGGCGCTCAAACAAGCAGGTATGCAGCCGATTTTAGGGATGGCAGCAGAGCATGTGGCGCATTTTGGCTGGCAAGACCTTTGTGAGCGCGCGGATTTTATTTATTCTAATACGCCGTACCACACGATTATTACGTTCGAGCAACATGAAAATGACCTCGCGCAAAAAATCAGAGCGATAACCGCATTTAATTACGCGTTTATTTTTGATATGGTGCAAGTTGAGCTTGGCTTTACCAGCCATGAAGTCATTCAAAACCTGATTCCGTACTTAAATAAAATTATGATGTGCAGCAAATATTCCTGCCGCCAGTTAGAGCGTTTGGCACCAGAGAGCGCGCGTATTACGGATGTGGGCTATGTTGCTGTGAACGTACCGCAATGCCCCAGCGATGCGATAGAACAAGTCCGCGCGCTGGGCGACTTTTATTTTATTGTGGGCAATGGTCACTATTATAAACTGCTTCATCCAACCGTCAAAAAGCTGTGCGAGCATTTTCCTGACAAGCATTTTGTGGTGCTCGGTTATGCAAAACTAAAAGAGGAGTTGCCGTATGACAACTTAACGTGCTTGCAGTCAGGCAGTCAAAGTGATGAGTTGATTGATGCGTTGTACTTCGATGCACAGGCTTTGATTTATCCATCATGCTATGAAGGACTTGGTTACCCTTGGATGAAGGCCCTTTTGATTGGGCAAACCGCGTTTACACTCAACAACGCTTTGGTGGATGAAGCGCTTGAAGCCTATCAATTGGATGCGCAGTATCTGCATAAATACTCAAGTTTAGAGGAGTTGTGTCAACAGCTGCATGAGCATGTTGGGCAAAGCGTTTATAAAAAACCAGTCAAAACCACGCAAAAAACCGTTCACGCCCGAGCGCATAATATTTTGCCTCTACTGATAGAAACCATCACGCGGCCAAACACACCACCGCTCAATAAATCGGTGGCATAAAATCAAGAGGCAAAACATGAAAAACGCGTATTGCCCGCCAGCCTTTAAGGCTCTAGACATGGAAACGACTGAGTTGGGTGGTGGGACAAAACCTACTTGAGGATTTCAATCTTTCTTCGTCCCAAAAATCCGATCGCCTGCATCACCCAGCCCCGGCACGATGTACGCGTGTTCGTCGAGTTTTTCATCCAAAGACGCCACATACACCGCCACTTTTGGATGCGCCGCATGAAATACCGCCACGCCTTCGGGTGCAGCAACCAATGCCAAAAATCGGATGTTTTCAGGCGCAACGCCACGCGCAATCAACACATCCACCGAATGAACGGCAGAGTAACCTGTGGCGAGCATCGGGTCGCACACAATAAACAAGCGGCCTTGGGTTTCGGGCAGGCGCACGTAATATTCAACGGGGCGATTGTTCTCATCACGGTACAGGCCAATATGGCCTTGGCGCGCCGATGGAATCAGGTCAAGCAAGCCATCCGCCATGCCCAAACCTGCGCGCAATACCGGCACAATCGCCACTTTTTTACCCGCAATGACGGGCGCGTCAAAGGTACACAGCGGCGTAGAAATGCTTTTGGTGGCCAGCGGCAAGTCCCTTGTGAGCTCGTAGCCCATCAGCAACGTGAGCTCGCGCAACAAAGCGCGGAACGTGCGGGTGGACGACTCTTGGTCGCGCATGTGCGTGAGTTTGTGGGCGATGAGCGGGTGTTGCACCACAAATAAATTGGGAAAAAGAGGGTGGCTGTTCATAAGCGCTTTCGGTGGAATGGTTAAAAAATGGTTAAAGAGTGGTTAACAAATCTGTTAACTGATTTGTTAACTGATTTGTGGCAACCTCTAAAAATTCAACTAATTACTTATTTTAGTGACACTTCATCAATAAACTTCGTCATTCCCGCGTAGGCGGGAATCCAGTCGGCGCACAACGTGCGGCTAAGCCCTTGATTTAATTGAACGCCGCTCAAATGCTGCGCATTTGGTCTGGATTCCCGCCTGCGCGGGAATGACGGCGCTGTGAATTTTCAGAGGTTGCCTTGTTAACTGATTGGATAAATGGATGTTTGGCTCGTGTGTAATTTTCGCATAATTTACTCAATCAGGGCAGTTCAAATTGATGCAGCCGCTCGGCTGCGTGGCTTAAAACCGCAAAATACCACGCAGTTCACACCAAAATTTTCAGCCAAATCAACGCGCCTCCTTTACAATGCGACAGCTTTTTATTTAACCTTTTGAACGATTTAGGACGATCATGAGAAACTCTTTTTTCCCCAACTGGACCGAGAAAAACAGCGGCGTGATTGCCCCAGATGAGCGTTTGCCCATGCTGCAAACCGCCGTGATGGGCGTGCAACATGTGGTGGCGATGTTTGGCGCCACGGTTTTGGGCCCGTTGCTGATGGGGTTTGACCCGAATGTGGCGATTTTGATGTCAGGGATTGGCACATTGCTGTTTTTTGTACTCACGCGTGGGCGCGTGCCCAGTTATTTGGGCTCAAGTTTTTCGTTTCTTGCCAGCGTGGGCGTGGCATCGGCGTACAAAGTCGCGTCATTTACCCCCAATCCCAACTTGGCCGTGGCGTTGGGCGGGATTATTGTGTGCGGCGGCTTGTATTTTTTGATTGGCTTACTCATCAAAATGATTGGCACGGCTTGGACTGACAAACTCATGCCGCCAGTCGTTACGGGCGCAATTGTGGCGGTGATTGGGCTTAATTTGGCCGATGAAGCCGTGATTGCAGTAAAAGACTCTGTGTCTGATGCGTGGTTTACCTTGATGACCGTTTTGATGGTTGCGCTGATTGCGGTGTTTTCAAAAGGCATGCTGCGCCGTTTGTTGATTTTGGTGGGCTTGCTGTTGTCCAGCATCATTTATGCGGTGTTGGTCAATGGTTTTGGCGTAGGCGCTGCGGGCGAACACGCGTCTAAATTGGTGGATTTGACCCAAGTAAGCAATGCCGCTTGGCTGGGCTTGCCGCAATTTACCGCGCCTATTTTTGAGTGGAATGCCGCATTTTTAATCGCACCTGTGGCGATTATTTTGGTGGCTGAAAACCTAGGCCACTTGCGTGCGGTATCGGCCATGACGGGGCGCGACATGAACCCACACATGGGCAATGCGTTTATGGCGGATGGCTTGGCAACCATGGTTTCCGCATCCGCAGGCGGTACAGGCGTGACCACGTATGCCGAAAACATTGGCGTAATGGCCGTGACCAAAATCTACTCCACGCTCGCATTTGTGTTTGCGGCGCTGTTTGCCATACTGCTGGGCTTCTCTCCCAAAATGGGCGCATTGATTCAGCTGATTCCCGCGCCAGTATTGGCGGGTGTGTCTGTGGTGGTGTTTGGTTTGATTGCGGTCTCAGGGATTAAAATCTGGGTGGACAATCAAGTTGATTTTAGTAAAAACCATAACTTGATTTTGGGCGCAGCGGTACTGATTGTGGGGACAAATGATTTTACCTTGCATCTGGGCGCGTTTACCTTGGGCGGCATCGGCGTGGCCACTTTTGGCGCAATGGGCTTGCATGCGCTGCTCAAAATGGGCGCTAAAAACGATGTGTGATGGGCTTGAAAAGGAAGCGGTTAAAGCCTGTGACCAAACAGTTAACCATTCAACATGAATTGTTAATTGTTAATTATTAATTTTTAACTCATAAACCCAGTCATTGCGGGCTTGACCCGCAATCCCGCTTAAACGAAGCACCGCTTATGGCGGCAAGCCTCACACATTCAAAGCACCTCAAACCGCTGTCGCCATGAGCGCCTTTTTGTTTTTTGCATTGCGTGTCAAATGACGTGCAAAAAGCGTATTTATAGAAAATCAGCATGACTCATTTTAAACGCTCAATATTGGCCAGCATCGCTTACGCAGGCTTCATGATTTTTGTATACCCAAAATTTGGGCTCGATGCAACCGTCACCGCTTGGTACGCCAATCATGCGGGGCTTGGCTTCGCGCTGCGCGATGATGTTTGGTTCAGTGGTTTTTGGCATGAAGGGGTTAAAAAAGCGTCGTGGCTGATTCCCTTTGTGGTCTTAACTTTATGGGGCAGCACGTTTTACCGCTCAAAAAATACGCAGCACACGGCAGGGCTACAACACTTTCTTGACAACATCCGTCCGCAACGTCGGCGGATTGGCTGGCTGTTTTTGGGGTTGGTGGTTGCGCCGCTGATGGTCACGTTGATTAAAAATGCAAACACCATGGTTTGCCCGTGGAATTTGCAAATCTATGGCGGTAAATTACTCGCGGAGCCTGCATTTGCGTGGGTTGGTTCTGCATCCGCAGGCAAATGCTTTCCAGGTGGACACGCCTCAATTGGCTTTTCGTTATTGGCGTTTTATTTTGCATTTAAAGATGGATTTCCGCGAGTGGCGCGCAGCGGATTGTGTTTGGGCGTGGTATTTGGTTTGTGGCTGGGTTGGGTGCAAGTGATGCGCGGCGCGCATTTTGTCTCGCATAATTTATGGACGGTTTGGGTGGTTTGGGTGGGATTGCTGCTGATGTATCGCATCTACCCACCCGTTGCGCCGCGCACGCCTAATAATATTTAACGCTGCGCCGTTTTGTCGCGCAGCTTCAAAGCGCTTGCTTTGCTTGGGTCGTACGGCGTCACGCCCGCAAAATCAATGGCCAATTGCGCCAATTCCGCCTCAATCGTTGGCATGGTCATGCGGTATTGCGTCACATTAACGGTTTTGGTTTTGTAATCAATTTTGCCAATCCCAATCGGTACATTGGCCGCTTGGGCAATGTGATAGTAGCCCATGTGAATATAATCCTTGTACGCACGCGTGCCCTCTGGCGCCAAGCACAGCCAGCAGGTTTCTTCTTGCAGCATGCGATTTTTTAACACGGTGGTGATGTCCAAATTGCCATCGCGCTTAATCCCCAAGCCACCCAAACGGCGCATCATCGGGCCCAATGGAAATCGAAACCAAGATTCTTTGGCCACCCAGCGCAGCGCAGCTTTGGTCGCATAATTCCACAAAACACCTTTTGGAAAGTCCCAGTTGGAGGTGTGCGGATACACAATCACAATCCCGTGTGGCGCTGGCGGCGTTGTGTATTCGGCCTTCCAGCCGATGAGTTTTAAAATGAGCTTGCTAATCCATTGAAGCATGAAGGTTCTCGATTCGTTAAAAATTAAAGTTAAAACTGATATTGAAGCCAAAGGGACAATGAGGGGCAAAAAGGCATTACTGATTTTTTTGACGCCGCTGCCAGTTGAGCAACTCAGCGCTAATGTGATTGCAACGCGCTTGATGCAGCATCTCAGGGATTTTGGCTGGCTCATGCTGCCAACGCGCAATCAGCGCTGAATTGTCCATCTCAAATACCCGTTGGCGCAACTCGAGCCACGCGGCATACCACGGCGTGGGGTGGCTCGGAAAGTCACCGCCGCGCCCGCGTGTATCGGCTTGCGTGGCTTGTAATAACGCAACAAACCGCTCAGGGCGGCGCAACGCATCCACCCGTTTGAGTAAATTCACCACAGCGGCAGCCGTCAAATCAGGCAAACAATAAAAACTGGTGTGTTCCTTGGCAATGATGCGGGCAAAATCGGCACACGCGCTGGGGACTTTGAGCCGCGCTGACAATGCATCAGCCAGCGGCACGCCGCGTGCTTCGTGCAAACTATGACGCGGCAAAATATCCGCAGGCGTGTTGCCCTTGCCCAAGTCATGGCATAACGCGCCATAACGCGCAGCCAAGCTCAGATTCATCCGCGCCGCTTCATCAATCACCATTAATGCATGAACCCCCGTATCAATTTCGGGGTGGTAATCCGCCCGCTGCGGCACACCAAACAATGCGTTCAACTCAGGCAACCACTGCGCCAGTAAGCCACATGCGCGCAGCACCTCAATCATGCGCGATGGTTTTTGCTCCATCAAACCTTTTGCCAGCTCCTGCCAAACCCGCTCAGGCACAAGCGCAGCGGTTTCGCCGTCATTGACCATTTGTTGCATCAACGCCATGGTTTCTGGCGCCACCGTAAACTCAGGCCAACGCGCCGCAAACCGTGCAAGGCGCAAAATCCGCACAGGGTCTTCCAAAAACGAGCTTGAAACATGACGCAAGACTTTATGCGCAATATCCGCCGCGCCATGATACGGATCAACCAACGCGCCCAACGCGCCATCGGCCAACACCTCACGCGCCATCGCATTGATGGTTAAATCGCGCCGCGCCAAGTCATCTTCCAGCGTCACATCAGGCGCAAAATGCACCGCAAACCCCGTATAACCGGCACCTGTTTTGCGCTCCGTGCGCGCGAGCGCGTATTCTTGATGCGAGTTTGGATGCAAAAAAACGGGAAAGTCTTTGCCAACCGCGGTATAACCTTGCGCCAGCAGCACCTCAGGCGAAGCGCCCACCACCACAAAATCGCAATCCACCGCCGCCAACCCCATCAACGCGTCGCGCACAGCACCGCCCACAAGGTAGGTTTTATAAAGGGTTTGGGCGCTTGGCGTTTGGGTTGTCATAAACATACTCGATAAAATTTAAGGTGAAACTGTGCCCATAATTCTGGTCAACGACGGGGCTTTGCCATCCAAAATCAAATGATAAAAAATCATATTTGACATGGTTTTTTTGACGTAATCACGGGTTTCGGTAAACGGGATGTTCTCGGCAAATACCGCGCCGTCCACAGAGTTCATATAACCACGGCGCCATTGCGCTGGGCGGCCTGGGCCTGCGTTGTAGCCTGCTGACGCCAATGGCAATGAACCGCCAAATGAGTCTTTGGTTTGCCCCAAGTACGCTGTACCCAGTTGAATATTGGTGTCAATATTATTGAGCTGATCCAGCGTAAAACCGGTTAAGCCAATTTTGCGCGCCACGATTTTGGCGGTCTCTGGGATGATTTGCATCAAACCGTTGGCGTTGGCGCCTGATTTGGCGTTTTGGACAAAGCGTGATTCTTGGCGCGTGATGCCGTATGCCCAAGCAGGTGTAATCCCTGCGTCACCTGCGCGGCGCTCCATGATTGATAAATACGGGGTTGGATAGCGCTGGTGAAAATTAAACTCAGACTTGGTGCGGTCAGACGTGTTGACCATGCGATCCAAAAAGCCAATTCGACGCGCGTATTCAGACGCGGCCAACAATTGGCGGTCATTCATGGCGCGCAGCGGAAAATTCCATTCGCGGTTGTATTCCAGCGTCATGTTCATGGCTTGGAACTTGCGAGCGCGCTCAAAACCTGGCGTGGCGCGTGCCGCGCTTAATTCCGCTTCGGTTGGCACAGGTGCATCGGCTGGCAACGTGACGGCGCGTCCCAGCGCTTCGCGCGCCAAAATTCCATAAAAATCAAAGGCTTTGGCGGCCAGCTCATATTGTTGATTGGCGGCGTTTTTGTCGCCTTGCGCGGCAAAGGCGCGCCCGCGCCAGTATTGCCAAATCGCGGTGGATTTTTCTGACTCACTCATTTTGTCAATCGCATTGGACACCAAACCCCAATCACCCACGCGCATGCCTGAGCGTGCTTGCCAGCCCAACACATCATCGGGCAGCTTTAAATTGGCGTCTTGCGCAATTGCGCTGCGGTAAAAACTCGCCGCATCGTTGCTCGAACGGCGCGCCGCGCTGTAGCCGTAATATGCATTGGCCAGCGCCGCTTGTTGGCCTGACAAACCGCTGTTGTTCACCGCGCCGCCCAAGCTGCCTGTGCTGTCACCATTGGCTTGCGTAATTAAACTGGCCATTCTACTGGCGTTACCGCCCGCAGCCGCAGCCAATGATTGGCCTTGCGCACCGCTCGTATATGCCGCAAGCGCCGCAAAGTAGTTCAACTGTTCGGTGTTGAGCTGACCGTTTTTAGACAACGTACTTAACAATTGCTGACACGCACGTGCATTGGCGTGCTTGCTCTCCGTGAGCAATTGCATGGTCGCGTTGACCACGTTTTGGCCACTCGCCGCATTGGCCATTTGCTCATAGCATTTAAGCTGCATATCATCTTTTAAAAAAAATTTGGCATACACCGAGCGAAAAGCCGTCCAGTCCTGACGCGCACCCAGCACCAGCGCGTAATCATTGTGCATGCGATCCGTCAACGCTTCATTGGGATACGTTGCCAAAAACTCTTTAATCAATCCATCAGGGGCATTCAGATTGGGCGACTTATCGCTGTTAAAAAGCTGTGGTTTCAGGCGATAATACGCCACGTAAGAGGCAAGCGGATAGCCCGACAACTGATCGGCCAACTGCGCCGCACGCACCACATCATTGGCGGCCGATGCCGCGCGCAATTGGGCAAACAAACCATCTTGCGGATGGCTTGTCACCGTGGTAAGCACGGGCGCTGCCGTATAAATCGTGTCTTTGGCCAAAACCGTCGTGCTGCTTAAAATCCCTGCAATCGTGAGCGCAATCGTGTTCGCGCGAATTTTTGGTATATAAGATGAAACCTTAGACATATGAACCCCCGTGTGTCAGATGATAGAAAAAAAAGAATGAGCATTGTAACGATAAACCCATCCAGAAGCGAGCTAAGAGCAAGATTATTGGCTGCGCGGGCGCAATTACCCGCCGCCAAACGCGCGGATTTACAAACCCAATTAACCGCACAACTGCGCCAATTGATGCAAGCACAGATTCCCGCAGGCGCGTGCGTGGCCATGTATATGCCGATTCGGCATGAGCCTGATGTCACACAATTGTTTGAGTTTTTACGCGCCCACAATTGCACCGTGGTTTTGCCAGTGGTGATTGCGCCCAATGCGCCGCTCGTGTTTGCGCCATTTGAAGGCATGGATGCGCTACAAAAGGGCGCTTACGGCGTATTAGAACCGACCAGCGCCCTAATCAACACCGCACCCGACTGGCTCATCGCACCGTGTGTGGGATTCAACCCGCAACGCTATCGGCTGGGCTACGGCGGCGGCTACTACGACCGAACCCTCGAGCAATGGCGCGAACAAGGGCATGTGGTGCGCACGGTTGGGGTGGCGTATGAGATGTTTTTGTGTGAATTTGCAGCGCACGCGCATGATGTGGCGCTGGATGTGGTGGTGACGGAGCAGGGGCTAGGATATAACAGGTAATCTCCATCCCAATAATTAACGATTATTGGTAATTTTCTTGGTAAAAGAGCAACCAGCACTGAAATATTCAGAACAGCCCCAAAATAATCCGTATTTCCCCTTCTTTTGAATTAACTTGCCAGACTTACAGCTAGGGCAGTGCGAAAACTTGGTTTTACATAAGTCATTGTCACACTGGTAATAGCCGCCAGCTTCTTTAATGAAACCTATGTTGCACGTATTGCAAGGATCCGAGGTATAAGTGCAATTAGGAAAGTTTTCGCAACCAAAGAAAGCCCCCTTAGATCCTATGCGTTCCACAACATGAGCAGATTTGCAAATCGGGCACATTCTTGAAAGTAAATTGTCTGCAAAGCGTTTTTCGACGTTATATGCTTCACTTGCTAACTCCAAAAAGAAAATAGACGGCGATATTGAGTCCGCAATCAAATAAGCCCTTTGTTTTGCGCGAGTAAGCGCGACATAAAATAATCTGCGTTCCTCAGAATAAGCAAAACCATCACCTACAGGTAATAAAATGTTAATTATCGGGTCGTTGACCATTTCATTTGGAAATCCTGAACGAGCTCTTTTTAAGCCTAAAACCACAACAAAATCAGCCTCATATCCTTTGGCTCGATGGACGGTTTTAAATTCAAAACTACTACTGGGTGCTATTTTTTTTAAGGCCACATAGTCAATGCCTTCGTCATTATTGTTATTTCGCCCTAAAAACAAGATAGATGTGGGCTTATTTAAGGATAAAACGGATATTTCCTTCACAACGTCTTCTAAAAAACGCCCACTGTCTTTTTTAGGTTTTATTAAAACAATTTCTGGTTTATTGCTTTTTTTATAAGTCGTAATTTTTTTAGACAACTGTTTTGGGTTTTTTTGTATAAAGGCTGAAGCAACCTCCTCGATTTTATCGTTAAATCTAAAAGTGTTACTGAGAAATCGCTGTTCGTAGAATCCAAAAAAGTCACCAAAATTTGTCATCAACTCAATATCACTCCCTGTAAAACTGTAAATTGATTGCCAATCGTCGCCGACTGCAAATAGTTTGGCTTGTGTTGCTTTTTGTAATGCGGTTAACAGTTGGGCTCGACCATAAGAAATGTCTTGAAACTCATCAATTAAAATATATTTATAGGGCAAAATTGCTTTTTTTTCAAGAATAGCATTGACAGAAAGATTAATCATGTCGTGAAAATCGATGTCTTTTTTTTCTTCAAGTTTCGCTGTATAAAAACCAAATATAAGTTGGAAAATTTTAAAGAATGCCCTAAACCTGAGGCTTACTTGATCATTCGTAGCTTGCAATTTGGATAATAAAATTTGAGCATTGCCACCTCGACTTTTAAAAAGATTTAAAAATTGAGTCACTAATTTAGCAAATTCACTAATGTAGCCACGGTCGTTTAAGTCTTTTAAAAAATATTCTGGGTTTAGTGGAGAAAAAGACACCCCGACACTGGTTAGTCGAGCGCGCAAATTTGATAAAATAACGCCTTCTTTTTTCTCGTAACTATAGGTTTCAATAAGCGTCGTTTGATTGTTTTTATGTAGCTCCCGTTTCCACTCCATACTTTGCCTATAATCCTCACAATCAATAAAAACAGGAGTGCTTTCATCTTCATTAATTGCAAAATGCTCAATATATATATCATAATCGGGTAAATAAAAATCTGGCTTATAGCCTCGTTTTGAGGGTGTCGCCGTTTCGTATTTATAGTCTGGTTCATATTGATAATTGATACCAGAAGAACTTAAATAGTTTGCAATTTCAAGTTCCTCAAAACTTTTCACAAACTCACCTTTAAACGTTATTAGTTGATTGGTTTTAGTGTATTGGTAGTATTCGCCTAAGTTTTTGAAGTCAAATTGATTTCGATAAGGTTTTGAGTGACTAATAAAAAAATTAGCAGCAATTTCTATATGTTTTGGGATGTTGAAAACGTCATCTATTATCTGTGTCATCACTTTACCAAAAAGAGCATCGTTACCTACAAAATCTGACAACGAGGGTTTTTCTTGGTGTGCTTGACCAAGGACATTAAGCCCAAAAGAGTGGAATGTATGGCAGTCGATATCTAATCCAACCTTGTCAAGAATTCGATTAAATATTTCTTCTTTAGCGGATTTATTAAAAGCCAGTATCAAAATTTCATGAGGCTGTGCTAATTGCTTTTCTATTAAATAGCCAACTTTCCCCACCAAAAGACTTGTTTTACCTGAGCCCGCGGATGCAACAACCAGAACAGAATCCTCATCGCAAACAATAGACTCCCTTTGTTCAATGGTTAACGGATTGCTCTCTATTTTTTCAAAATACTCCGCATATAGCGAAAGTTCGGTTGTTGTGAAATTTTTATTTTTCGATTTTTTATATTCATCAGGGTTTGCATACAGTTCAGAAATTAACCACAACTCGTTTATTGTATCCGCAGCTAATGGAAGCTGATGAAATGGTAACTTCAAATATTTACCTAAAGAAGAGATGACTTTAAATCGTTCATTTTTTTCACGCTCCGAAATGAAAAAATCACCTGATGTGGCTTTTGAACACCATTCTGCAGATTGCTGTATCAGTTTTTTATGAGTACTAATTTCATGAGCAAGCTTCTCCGAAGTTGCTTTCTTTTCAGAGTAACTTGAGAGTAATATTTCTAACTGTTTTTTTGTGAATCCGTTTAATACTATTTGAGAGCCATTTGTTAATGAAAAAACTAGTTTATGAAACAACAATCCTGCAGCTTTCTCTATCGACAAAATCTCATGGAAATTAAATTTTTGCTTTTTCTCATTTATCTTAATTTCTGCTGAGTAGTCTCCCACCGTAATAAAAGAGCCATAAGTTTGTATGAGATTAAAAAGCCAATGAGTTTTAAATGTTAAGTCTGCTAGGTTAATCATAGTTCGCCTTGTACCGTATAAATACCGCGCTTGTTTTCTCGAAGCAGGTGGAGAGTCGCGCAGATCGTGAGTAAGAGGGGCAGAGATCCGCAGCATCGCCATATAAGTCACGGTATTTGGGCGCGTGCGCAAAACATTTGAGCGTCAAGTCTTCAAAATATGTGCCTTTTCCGCGCTCAGATTGGGCGGATTGGCAAAAGTGCGTGAGCATGTTGCGAAGGGCGTTCATAAATTCCTTGTGTGAGATGACAAAGCGGCAAAATTAGGATGATTGCCTGTTACTTCTTATCCTTCGCACTCAAAAACGCATCCGAATAAAACGCAGACTCGGGCAGGCGGCGCGTGGTGGTAAAGGCTTCATGCGCCACTTGCACCATGGCGGGGGCGCCGCAGGCGTAGACTTCATGCGCAAATAAATCGGCAAAATCATTCAGCACCGCATCATGCACAAAGCCGCTGCGCCCAGCCCAGTTGTCTTCAGGCAGCGCGTCTGAAATCACGGGGATGTACGTAAAGTTGGGGATGGTTTGCGCCCAATTTTGCGCCAGTTCGTGCAGATACAGGTCTTGCGGGCGGCGCACGCCCCAGTACAGTGCGACGGGGCGGGTGATGCCTTTTTGCTGCATTTCTTCCACAATCGCTTTGATGGGGGCAAAACCTGTGCCTGAGACCACAAACACGCATGGCGCATGTGAGTCCAAATTAAGCGAAAAAGTCCCGAGCGGGCCTTCAATTCGCAAAATATCGCGCTCTTTCATGCTGGAAAATAATTGGTCGGTAAATACGCCGCCGGGCATGTGGCGGATGTGCAGCTCTAAAATTTTGTCATCCAAGCGCGGCGCGCACGCCATGGAGTAGCTGCGGCGCGTGCCGTCGCGCAAAATGAAGTCAATGTATTGGCCGCCACGGTATTCAAACGCGTCATTGGCGGGCAGTTGCAGTTCCACGAGCATGATGTCGCCAGACGGGCGGGTCATTGAAATAATTCGGGTGGGCAGTTTTTTAATCGGATATGCGCCGCTGGCAATCACGCGCGCCTCAATGGTGACGTCAGAGTTGACCGTGGTGTGGCACAAAAGCGCCACGCCGTGTTCGCGCTCCTCATCGGTAATGGCGTTACTTTTGTCGTTGTGCGTCACGTCGCCCGATACAATCATGGCCTTGCATGAGCCGCACGCGCCGTCTTTGCAGCCATAAGGCAAAATCACGTTTTGGCGCAACGCCGCGTCAAGGATAAACTCGCCCGAGTTGATTTGAAAGGTGTCGTTCGATGGTAAAACCGTAATGGTGTGGCTCATGTGCGCTCGCAAGGTAAAAGGGTCGATAAAAAGAAAAAATCAAGGAAAAAACCAAAGCGCCATTGTACACGGCAAAGCCCACACCGCCAACCGCTGCGAGCCTTTGCGGCATCATTTTTAAAACCCCTCAGGACCAAAAACCACCGCTTGTTTGGCGGGCACTTTTTGAAACTCCGTCATGCTTGAGCGTACGCTGAGCCTGGCAACAGTGGGGCAAAGCAATCGTTTTGAATCATGGCGCATACAAGGCTTTCAGGGGAGAAAGCAATTTTAACCGACAGCTTGACTTGGCTCGCAATTGTTTGTAATCAGTAAAAATGCGACCCAATGAATGTTGCTTGCATCAATTGCAAATGTTGTGAAATAATGTACTGCTTTATCCATAAGGGCGTATTTAAAACGCCAACCCTCAAGGAGATAGAAATGTTGCAAAAAAAATGGCTCACCATCTTGGCGGCCGCGCTGCTGAGTACTTCATTAACAGGCTGTGGTGACAAAAAGAAAGACCCTAACGCGGCTTACGCGCCCAAATCCATCACAATGGTTGCGCCGTCTGATGCAGGCGGTGGTTGGGACAAAACCGCACGCTCAATTACCAAAATCATGAGCGACACCAAACTCGTTGCCGTGCCGATGTCGGTTGAGAATGCACCGGGTGCCAGCGGCGCTAAGTTTCTTGCGGCGTATTTAGCCAAGGATGTCGGCAATGATGCCAAGTTGTTTGTCAGCTCGCCGCCGATTCTGATCAATAACTTAAAAAAAGATGGCAGCCCGTCAGGCTATAAAGATGTCACGCCATTAGCGGCATTAACCCAAGATTTTGGCGTTTTAGCCGTAAAAACTGACTCGCCGATTAAAGACGTGGAAGAGTTGATTGCCAAAATCAAAGCCGACCCATCCAAGGTGAGTATTGCCGGTGGCTCATCACCAGGCAGCATGGATCATTTGTTGGCGTTATTGCCCTTACAAAAATCAGGCGTGGATATCGCCAAGGTTAAATACTTACCATTTGATGGCGGTGGCAAAGCAGTGGTTGCGCTATTGGGCGGCGAGGCAGAGGTTTTATCTACCGATGCATCCGGCGTGGCCGAAATGGCCAAAGCAGGTAAAGTCCGCGTATTGTCCGTCAGCGCGCCCGCCCGGTTGACCGAAGGCCCACTAACCGCTGTGCCGACATTGAAGGAGTCTGGCATTGACGCAGAGTTCATTATCTGGCGTGGCGTTTTCGGCCCAAAAGACATGTCGCCAATGGCTTATAAGTACTGGCAAACGGCATTAAAAAATCTGTCAGACAAGCCTGAATGGAAAACCGAGCTACAAACTCAAGGCTGGACGGGTGATTTTAAAGATGGCGAACAATTCAAAGCCTTTTTAGCGCAACAAGAAGCCACTTTAAGCCGTTTATTAAGTTCTTTAGGCTTGGCAAAATAAACCTTGAGGGTTAAAAATGCACGCTCGCTCTCGCAGCGTGCATTTTTATGCATTCAATATCATGCCGTGTTTCAGTTAGAAGTCCTGCGTTGCGGGCTGGGCCCGCAATCTTCCCCCAGCGTTTACCCAGCATTTATAACCAACGCTTAACTGAAATATAGCTTCATACAATAATAAAGGAGACAGCATGTCCCGCCGTTTTGACTTCATCGCCAGTTTATGTTTTTTATTTATCGGTATTTTCTTTTTTACCGCCAGCACACGTTTGGCTGGCAATGTCATTGGTGGCGCGGTCACGCCCGCCACATTTCCCAAAGCCTTTGGTGCGCTCTTGGTTTTTTTGAGCGCATTATTGCTGTTTGAAACCTTAAAGAAAAAAGCCTTAAATGTAAGAGTGAATCATGATGCGCCAGAGGATCGCACTTACTACAGGCGATTTTTTATTATTTTGGGCGCGATGGTCGGCTATATCGTTTTGATTGAGCCGCTGGGTTTTATTCTCAGCACTTTTTTGTTTTTGGTCGTCGCCTTTCAAGCGATGGAACGCACGCATTTGCTCAAAACATTCTTGATTGCGGGCGGATTTTCGTTGGTGATTTATTTTGTATTCATTAAGCTACTCGAAGCCAGCGTACCGTCTTGGCCGAGTTTTTTAAGTTAACCGGAGAGCACAATGAGTACATTAGATTACTTAATGCAAGGTTTTAACGTGTCATTTTTGTGGTACAACTTGCTGTTTGCGTTTATGGGCTGTTTGTTGGGCACGATTGTCGGCGTTTTACCTGGTATCGGCCCGATGAGCGGCGTGGCGCTGTTAATTCCCATCACCGCCTCAATCACCAGCGCACTGGGCTTGCCCAATGAAGATGCGGCAACCAGTTCGATTATTTTGCTATCAGGCGTGTATTACGGTGCCATGTATGGTGGGTCAACCACTTCTATTTTACTTAATACACCGGGTGAGTCGTCATCTGTGGTGACCGCTTTAGATGGCTATCAAATGGCCAAGCAAGGCCGCGCAGGCAGTGCATTGTCGATTTCAGCGATTGGCTCGTTTGTCGGCGGGATTGTGACCTTGATTGCGCTGATTTTAATGGCAGAACCGTTGTCTGAAATTGCGATTAAGTTCACCAGTGTGGAGTACTTTTCGCTGATGATTTTGGGGTTGTGCGCCATTTGTGGCTTGGCAGGTAAATCGATGACCAAGGCCTTGATTATGACCACGCTGGGTTTGTTACTTGCGACCATCGGCACAGACCAGTTCTCAGGCGTGGAGCGGTTTACTTTTGGCATATTGTCGCTGTCTGAAGGGATTGCGTTTTTAACGTTGGCGGTGGGTTTATTTGCGGTCGGCGAAGTCTTTAAAACAATTTTGTCAGAGGACACGCACAACATTCAAATTGCCAAAATCACCCGCCTGTACCCCACCATGGATGAAATGAAAGAGTCTGCAGGCCCGATTGCGCGCGGCTCAATTTTAGGGTTTTTTATTGGAATTTTGCCAGGCGCAGGCGCGATTTTGGCCTCGTTTTTCTCGTACATCATGGAGAAAAAACTGTCAAAAAACCCCGAAAAATTCGGACACGGTGCCATTGCAGGCGTAGCAGGCCCTGAAACCGCAAATAATGCAGCATCAGGCGGCGCAATGGTGCCGTTGCTGACATTGGGCATTCCAAGCTCGGGTACGGCGGCGATTTTAATGGGGGCGTTGATTATGTATAACGTGCAACCAGGCCCGCTGTTGTTTTCTGAGCATCCAAAAGTCGCGTGGGGTTTAATCGCCAGTATGTTTATTGGCAATGTCATGTTGTTGGTTTTAAATTTACCGCTGGTGAGCATATTTGCCAAAATCATCAGCACACCTGCCAAGTATTTATTGCCGATTATCCTTTCGATTTCAATTTTTGGCGTTTTGTCGACGCAAAACCTCATGATGGATCTGTGGATTTTATTGGCCTGTGGCGTGTTTGGCTTTTGGTTTTCAAAGCATGACTACCCTGTTGCACCGCTGGTTTTAAGTGTGATTTTAGGGCCAATGATGGAGGCCAACTTAGGCCGAGCCTTAAACCAATCCGAAGGCAGTTGGGGTATATTTATCAGCCCAGCACACCCAGTTTCTTTGGTATTTGTGATTGTGGCTGTGCTGTGGATTGTCGTACCGCTGTTGCTCAAACTGCGTGGCAAATCGGTGTTGGTCAATGATGAGGGCTGATTTTGCTTGAGCGCTAACCTCAAAATGGCGTGGCATTCTTGGATGCCACGCCATTTTTCAGCTGGCAGCAAAAAAAACCATTATCGGCTATCCTTACGAATTACTAAATTTGACTGTGCTACACATTTAACAACATGAATTCAACTACGAAACATAACGAAAGCCGCCCTTGACAACCCCGACCCAAACCTTGCTTGAACAGCGCTTAAATTTACTCAACACCAGCGCCAATCGCCATCTTTTAACTGGCGGTTTGCGCGGCATTGAGCGCGAAACCTTGCGCGTCAACTCAGACGGCGCACTCAACATCAGCGCGCACCCCGCCGCATTGGGCGCGGCGCTCACGCATCCGTTGATTACCACGGATTATTCTGAATCGTTGCTTGAATTCATCACGCCCGCATCCGTCAACGCAGATGCGGCGCTTAACGAATTGGACGCGATTCACCGCTTTGCTTACACGCAATTGGGCGCGCAAAAATTGTGGAGTCAATCCATGCCATGCCATTTGCCAAGCGAAGCAGACATCCCAATTGCGTGGTACGGCAATTCGCACATCGGCATGCTCAAACACGTGTATCGGCGCGGTTTGGCGCTGCGCTATGGCAAAGCCATGCAATGCATTGCGGGCATTCATTACAACTACTCGTTTGATGATGCGCTCTGGCAAGCCTTGCCAGATGCGCGTGCCAGCCAGCTCAACGCGCAAGACTTGCAATCTGAGCGCTACATTGATGTGATTCGCAACTTTCACCGCTACAGCTGGATTTTGATGTATTTGTTCGGCGCGTCGCCCGCGTTATCGAGCGACTTTTTGCGCGGCCATGCGCATGGTTTAGAAACCTTATCGGGCGACACCTTATATTTGCCATACGCCACGAGTTTGCGCATGTCAGATTTGGGCTATCAAAACAACGCCCAAGACGGCTTGGTGCCGCCATACAACACCTTGCGCGAATACATGAGCAGCCTGTCCCGCGCCGTGCGCAAACCCTACGCAGCCTATGAAGCGCTGGGCACGCAACGCGACGGTCAATGGGTGCAAATCAATACCAACGTGTTGCAAATTGAGAACGAATTTTACGCCACCATTCGGCCAAAACGTGTGATTAAAAGCGGCGAGCGTCCAGTTGAAGCGCTGTGTTCGCGCGGCGTGCAGTATATTGAAGTGCGTTGCATGGACATCAACCCATTTGACTCAATGGGGATTAACTTGCAAACCTCGCGTTTCCTCGATGCGTTTTTGATGTTCTGTGCCTTGAGCGACAGCCCGCCGACCAATCAGACAGAATGGGATGAAAACGCAGAAAACTTCTCGCGCGTGGTAAAGCAAGGGCGCAAGCCAGGGTTAGAGTTGAGCAAAAACGGCCAAACCATTGCCATGACGGATTGGGCGACTGATTTACTCAACCAAATCGGCTTGATTGCCGATGCAATGGACCGCGCAGCGGGCAGCCAAGAATTTGGCGCCAGCATTGCCGCACAAAAAGCCAAGGTATTGGACGCAAACCTCACGCCGTCGGCGCAAGTCTTGCAAGCGTTGACGCAGCATGGCGGCTCGTTTAATGCCTTTGCTTTGGCGCAAAGCGAATTGATTGCCAATGAGTTTAAAGCGCGCCCACTGAGCGCCGCGCAATTGGCCGATTTTGCCGCAATGGCGCAAACCTCCATCAATCAACAGCTTGAAATCGAGCGCAACCAAACGGGAGATTTTGATGCGTTCATCACCGATTATCGCTCCAGAACCTCAAGCAACACGTGCTGTGATGAGGAAAACGCCTAAGATTTTAAGAAGTGCTGTATTCATAAAAAACACTGGGTAAAGGCAATGGTTTTTTGTAAATGTGAGGTTGTGTGGCAGAGCCGTGCTAAAATAAACGCCGACCGCGTATAGTCAACGGGCGTATTACCCCCATGCAAAAGCGCTTAATCGCTCGGGCAGTTGCTGAAACGCTGCATTGAGTGTTTTTTAACCTTACGTTTTTACAATGTTTTTAATTCTTTTTTGAAGTGCTGTTCTGTTAAAAACTGAGTGCTACCCAATAATCATGGAGTGATTTTTATGTTTGGAATTAAGAAGTTTTTTGATAATAGAAAAGAGATTAAGCAAGAAGCAGAAAACCGTAGGCTTGCTGAGATTGAAGCGAAAAATGAGAGTCGAAAATTGATCATTTTGCAGATACAAAATAATCAACTGCCCGTTTTTGAGGTTGCTGGACTTACTTTGCAAAGAAATGAAGTAGTGCATTGGCAACAGCCATGCTTCGAGATGGCTGAGCGAGTGGTTAAGCGCGAATATGTAGGTGGTAGCAAAGGTGTAAGTGTGCGCGTTATGAAGGGTCTATCTGTTAGTTTTGGTAAGCAGCGTGGTAAATTTGAATCAGAAACTGGCGTTGTACAAATCAGCACAGGTGACTTTATTGTGACCAATAAACGTCTGATTTATACATCAAATAAAAAATCATTTTCTCATCACCACGAGAAAATAATCTCGATTACACATTTTGAAGATGGCATAGGAGTTGTCACGCCAACAGGCACGATGCGCACCATTGGTTACTATAAAAGCGAAAACCAACCTGTCATTGAGGCGATCATAAAAGCTGTGCAGCGTAATATTTAGTAACCCGTAACACAGTTAAGTCGTAGGCCGTATTCGCGCAGCAATACGGTGCATGTCTAAACAAAAAATCAATTTTTGAACCCACTACGCCATTTCTCCCTTAAACCCGAAAAGTCATTTTTGCCGTTTCGGGTTTGAGACTGGTCAACGTTTCCATCCCCTATCACCAACAAAAGTCAGAATCTAACGTGCTCTCCGATTGCTGAGTGCAAAATGACCGCTAAGCCTGAAAAATCACCTGTTCCCGCGAGAATCGCCGTGTTAAAGTGATCGTGTATCCTTTATAAAATTAGAAGTAGTTCATGCTTCAAAAACGTTGGATAGTCATTACAAATCCGAGTCGAGTTCCGCGCTCCGTCCAAATTATCGCGTATGATGCGCCATCCCATGTGGAAGAAACTTTCATTTTGCGGGGCAATGTTGTCCGCATCCTTATTTTTGCAAACCCAATTGGGCTCAAAAAATAGACATGCCTGCGTTTTACGCCATGTACTCTTTTATGAAGCCCGCCATGACCGCTTATCAAACCAAGCGCGACACCATTGACATCAATCACGCCACCTCACTTTTAATTCAATCCTTACTCGACCGCAATCAATTTAGCGACGATGAGGGCGCGGCGCTCGCGCAAGGCATTTCATCGGCGGCATGGCCGCTGTTTGGTCTGGTCTGGCCATCAGGCATTGTATTGGCGCAAGAGATGAGTGTGCGCGAATTGGCAGGGCGCAAAATATTAGAAATCGGCTGCGGCCTAGGCTTGGCCAGCTTGATCGCCAAACAGCGCGGCGCAGATATTTGCGCCAGCGATGCGCACCCGCTCACGCAGTTGTTCCTAAATAACAATGCAACACTCAATGACATTGAAAACGTGCCTTACAGCGAAGGCTGTTGGCACAAAACCTACCCAAGTTTAGGCCGCTTTGATTTTATTATTGGCAGCGATGTTTTGTATGAGCGCGACGAAGCGGGCGTTTTGGCGGGTTTTATTGGCAGACACGCCAATCCCACCTGCGAAGTACTCATCGTTGACCCAAATCGGGGCAACCGCAGCCACTTTAAACGCCACATGGCGCAACAAAATTTCACATTGAGCGAAACGCCCGTATTGGGTAAAATAATCAACGGTGCGGCATATAAAGGCCGCTTGATGCAGTATGTGCGCAAATAAACATTTACTCGAACGAGTCCACTTGAAAATGCGCTGTACACCGGCTCACAATTGTCTTACAGTCATTTAAGTACCAATTTGCACGCTCGTTCTCTATCAATATGCGGCATGTTTTGATAGAATGGCGAGCTAATACAACGCAGGAGTGAAATGTGCGACCAATATTTTTAGATTTTGAGCAAGCCGTTGCCGAACTTGAAGGCAAAATTGAGGAATTACGCTTGGTGCAAAGTGATTCAGCCGTCGATATTTCTGAGGAAATCAAACGCCTTAAGAAAAAAAGCGATGAATACACCAAAGAGATTTACAGCAAATTAAGCTCATGGCAAGTCTCGCAAGTGGCCCGACATCCGCAGCGGCCATACACGCAAGACTACATCGATGAGATTTTTACCGATTTTCATGAGCTACACGGTGACCGCAATTACGCCGATGATTTATCAATTGTTGGCGGCTTGGCGCGGTTTGACGGGCAAGCCTGCATGGTGATTGGCCACCAAAAAGGCCGCGACACCAAAGAACGTGCACTGCGTAATTTTGGCATGCCGCGCCCAGAAGGTTATCGCAAAGCCTTGCGCTTGATGAAAGTGGCCGAAAAATTCAAATTGCCCGTGTTTACATTTGTGGACACACCCGGCGCGTATCCAGGCATTGGCGCTGAAGAGCGCGGTCAATCGGAAGCGATTGGGCGTAATTTGTTTGAAATGGCCAAACTCGACACGCCAATTATTACCACCATCATTGGCGAGGGCGGTTCAGGCGGCGCATTGGCAATTGCGGTGGCAGATACCGTCATGATGATGCAATTCTCAACCTACTCGGTGATTTCGCCTGAAGGTTGCGCGTCTATTTTGTGGAAAAGCGCAGACAAAGCGCCCGAGGCAGCAGAAGCCTTGGGTTTGACCGCACCCCGCATCAAACAGCTGGGCTTGATTGACCGCATCGTGGCAGAGCCAACTGGCGGTGCGCACCGTGACTACAAACACACCGCACAAACCCTCAAAGCCGCGCTGGCCGATTCACTGGCGCAAGCGCAAAGCCTTAGCCCAGCTGAATTACGCGCCAAACGCCTGCAACGCTTAATGGATTACGGCAACTATGCAGAAAAATGAGTTTGATTCGCTCAACCAAACACGCGGTGATTGTGCAAACAATCCCGCGTTTTTAATACGCTTGGCGCACGACGCATATCCAACCAATCCGCTGGCCGTGGCATTAAGCGGCGGCGCAGATTCAATGGCGCTGTTATTTGCCGCCCAAACCGTGGCGCGCGCGCGCAACGTGCAATTAACCGCATTTCACATTCACCATGATTTACAAAAAGAGGCCGACGATTGGCTGGTTTTTATCCGTGACTATTGCGCCGCGCAGCAGATTACATTTGCCAGCAAACGCTTGGATTCAAGCAGCCGCCGCGCCGCTCAAAGCATTGAAGAATGGGCGCGCCAAGGCCGTTATGCGGCACTCACGCAATTGGCACACGCACACAACATCAGCACCATTTGGCTCGCGCAGCACCAAGACGATCAAATCGAAACCCATTTGTTACAAAAAAAACGCGGCGCAGGCGCAAAAGGCTTGGCCGCCATGCCGCATCAAATAGAACGCGCCAACGTGGTTTGGGTGCGGCCTTGGCTCGATGCAGCCAAGTCGCAGATTGAGGCATTCATCAACGCGCACCATATTGCGCACATCAACGACCCATCCAATCATGACCCGCGTTTTGCGCGCAACGCGCTGCGCCAGCGATTAAAAACCCAAACGCCCAGCGAGCGCCAACAGGTTTTGCAAGACATCGCGAGCGCCCAAGCGCAATATGCCGCCCAAACCCAATGGGCAGCGCCGATATTGGCCGCGCACCTTGCACCGCATCAGCCAGAGATTGGCGAACACGCGCGGCTTAAATTGACCTGCCTACAAGGCCAGGCAGATGACGCGCAAAAGATTTTATTGCGCGCATGGTTGGCGCAATTAAACCTGCGCATGCCCAGTCAAGCCGCGCTGAACGAGTTGCTTAAACAACTCCACAACCCGCGCGCCGATCAGCACATGTGCTGGCAACACGCAGATGGCTGGGCAATCACGTTGTTCCGCCAACAAATCATTGTGGCCACCTTGCGCCCAAACGGCGCGTGGTTTCTAACGCCAACCATACAACAAATGATGGTGGAAAACAATTGGACGGCACAGCCACGCACAGGCGGCGAGCGGATTCGACTGGCCGCCAATCGGCCGCACATCAGCTTACAAAATGCGTATTTGCAAGCACAAATCCCACCCATGCTGCGTGCGCAATTGCCATTGCTCTACCAAAACGGCGTATTGCGCTGGGCTGTGGGCGTGGGCGAACATGTGGTTTAATTTTTTAGGAAAGAGTCTATATGAGCGACGCAAACACAGAAAACCTCATCAATCAACGCTGCTTTTGGTGCAGCAAGGATGCGATGTACACGGATTATCATGACAACGAATGGGGCGTGCCAACCCACGATGACGTGCGGTTATTTGAAAAAATTTGCTTAGAAGGTTTTCAATCAGGCTTATCTTGGTACACAATTTTAAAGCGGCGCGAAGGCTTTCGCCAAGCCTTTGCCCAGTTTGATATAAAAAAAGTCGCGGTTTTTAATGAAGCAAACATCCAAGCACTATTACAAAACGAGGGCATCATCAGGCACAAAGGCAAAATCGAAGCCACCATCAACAACGCCCAACGCGCATTGGTGCTGATTGAAGAGTTTGGCTCGCTTGACGCATACTTTTGGAAATTCGTCCCGCCAGCCAGTGAGCGCCCAGCCAACATCACCCGCGCCACCATGCCCGCCAGCACACCAACCTCAACGCGATTAAGCAAAGACCTAAAAAAACGCGGCTGGAAATTTGTCGGTCCAACCACGTGCTATGCGTTTATGCAGGCCATGGGATTGGTCAATGACCATTTGGAAGGGTGTATGAAGCGCTAAAGTGATTTTACAAAGCCGTTGAGGGTGATTTTCAGACGTAGAAAAGCAAGGCCGAAGCCTTGCTTTTAAATTTTTGGTCGGAAAGGGACTCGAACAATGGTATTTAAGGATTTGATTTAATGGTTTTCTAATCTGAAATAACATCCCTAGCCATTATTCAATGCGTAAAGCCATCACAGGCGATATACGGTGCGTTCGTTAGCATGTGTGACAATGCGGCGCGGCGGGCTGTGTTGCCTCATTTCAACGAATCGTCAGCTCACAATGTTGCCCTGTCCGAATCAATAAAGAGATAAGCATATCAATACTAAATTTATCCCACTTTCCTTGCACCAAGTCAGACACACGTGCTTGACTTACACCAAACACCTGCGCCGCCGCCGTTTGTGTCCAGCCTTTATCGGCAATGGTGTGGCGCAAGTGTTTCATTAAATCAGCACGCATACGCATCAGCTCTGATTCTTCATGTGAAAAACCAAGGTCTGCAAATACGTTACCTTCGCTTTCGGTAATCGCTTCTATTGTTTCAGTTCTCATTATTTTTCCCCTATTTGTTTGTAACGTTGTTTTGCTGTATCAATATCGGTTTGAGCGGTTTTGCTCGTTTTCTTTTGAAAGGCGTGCAACACATAAATGGCTTCGTCAAACTTTGCCACATATATAATCCGCCATTCACCTTGCACACGCACCCTAATTTCATAAGCCCCCGCGCCTACTGTTTTCATCGGTTTAAAATCACTTGGTTGCAATCCGTTCTGTATTGCATGTAAATTAAAACCAGCATCACGCCGTGCATCAAGTGGGAAACTTTTTAAGTCATCAAGGCTTGAGCCAACAAACAATAATTTTTTCATGATTTTATTATACAAGTATTTGTATAAAACACAACGTAAAAAACCGTTTCATTTTTGCCTTTTTGTGGGTACATTTTCAGCTCAATTATAATGTACCCGCAAATGTACCCGCACATTTTTTAGATGTCAATAAACGTACTAGACAAACCTAGACGTGAAAAAGCCCGTAAACACTTAAGTTTACAGGCTTTTTGGACTTCTTTAGACTTCTTGAAACAATCTTGTGGTACGGAAGGGGGGACTCGAACCCCCACACCTCACGGCGCCAGAACCTAAATCTGGTGCGTCTACCAATTCCGCCACTCCCGCACAAGCGAACATTGTACCCCAAGTATAAAAAAATGCAAAACACTACGTGCTAAAATAGCCATCTATTTTTAAAACACCCATGGGGAATTTTATGCACGACAAACAAAAACTAAAAGAACGCCTAAGCGATTTGGCGTACCGCGTCACCCAAGAACAGGCCACCGAACGCCCATTCACCAGCGATTTTGCGGAGCAATGGTCAAACGGCGCGTATCGCTGTGTGGTGTGCGATGCGCCGCTATTTGAGTCCGCCCATCAGTTTAATGCGGGCTGCGGCTGGCCGAGCTTTGATGCGCCAGTCAATGCAGCAGCGGTTCAAAACAAGCGTGACACAAGCGCAGGCATGGAACGGGTTGAAGTGGTTTGCGATACGTGTCATGCGCATTTGGGGCATGTATTTCCTGATGGCCCGCCTCAAACCACCGGTTTGCGCTATTGCATTAACGGTGCTGCCTTGAAATTTATCAAGACGACCTCAGATTGATTGGGTTTTGCGGTAGAATTGCGCCTTGCTAGAAGCGCCGTGCAAAATGGCTGCGTGAAAATGGCATGCGCCATTTACCTCTTAAAACAGATAAAGAAACGAATAAAGAAGCAAATAAACGAATCAATAGACCAATAAAGATAAAGAAATTTATGCTTAAAACGATAATCGAGCTGTTTCCCGTGGTGTTCTTTTTTGCTGCGTTCAAATTAACCAATGACATGTTTAAAGCCACCGCCGTTGCAATTGTGTGTGCTGTATTACAAGTTGGTTTGATGAAATGGCAAAAAATCCAAATCAAACCCATTCATTGGTTTAGCGCAGGTTTGGTCATCATTTTGGGGGGCATCTCAATTTACGTTCACAACCCGATGTTTTTAAAATGGAAATTCAGCGTTTTAGAATGGTGTTTGGGCGCAGCGATTTTAATCGGTCAATTTGCGTTTAATAAAAACATGCTCAAATTACTGCTGGGGCAAGAGTTAACTCTGTCTGATGGCGTATGGAAAAAACTCGGCCTTATGTGGGCGGCATTTTTTATATTTTTGGGCACACTCAATATTTACATCGCGTATCAATATGACGACGCCGTTTGGGTCAACTTTAAAACCTACGGTTCATTGGGTTTGACCATGGCGTTTATGTTGGTGCAAAGTCTTTGGATCAGCCGCCACATGCAAGACGACACCGCCGATACGGAGACGCTATAAATGCCACATGAACTAGAAGCTTTAATTACCCAACGCATGGAAAGCCTTGAACCGCTTGCGTTTGAATTGATCAATGAGTCAGATTTACATGCGGGACATGCAGGCTCAAAAGGCGGCGCGCAACACTTTGCGGTGCGAATCACCAGCGCAAAATTTGATGGGATTAACACCATGGCGCGGCATCGATTGGTGTATGCTTGCGTCTCAGATTTAATGCCACACCCAATTCACGCCTTGCGCATAGAAACGCAAGGCACTGTTTGATTGACTAACCCCACTTATAAAGGAATGGGAAACATGAAAAAAAGTAGTTTATTGCTCGCAGTTTTAATGGCCGCTTCAGTAACTTTGGGCGCTTGTGCAAAAAAAGAGACCACATACACGCGTGCAGAGTTGCTAGACGCCATTACTGCGCAATACAAAGAAATGCAGCCAGAACAGCCAATGACGGATGAGCAACGCAAGCAAATGGATGAAAAAATGGCTCAAGCCATGGTCATTGTAGAAGCGGCCAAAACCGCAAAGTTTGGCGACAGCGAGCAAATCAAAAAAGTCATGCAGTTTGAGCAAATTCAAGCGTTGGCCGATACGTACCTGATGAGCCAAATGAACGCTTACAAGCCAAGCGACGCAGATGCAAAAAGCTTTTATGACGAGCAAGTAAGCCAAACCAAATTGGCTCAATCTTTTGCAGGTAAATCAATGCATGTGCGCCATATTTTGGTTGAAACCGAAGCACAAGCTGCGGCAATCATTGCAAAAATAAATGCGGGCGAAAAGTTTGAAGCCTTGGTTGGTGAGTCAAAAGACAAAGGCAGCGCGGCCAAAGGCGGCGACATTGGTTGGGCGCCACTAGATCAGCTCGAACCAGCTTTCTCAGAAGCTGCGAGCAAACTCAAAGCCAATGAATTGACCCAAGCGCCAGTTAAGACCAATTTTGGCTACCACATCATTCAAGCCTTAGAGCCAATGCGCACCCAGAAAGTACCGGCAGCACCTGCTCAAACATTGCCACCATTTGAGGCAATTAAGCCCCAAGTAATCGAAGCCCTGAAAAAGAAACACCTAACCGAGCTTAAAGAGGGTTACAAAAAAACCGCTGATGAGTTGCTTGCCAAAGAAGCCGCCGCTGCAGTCAAAAAATAAAGTTGTTTTTTAAAAATAAGAGTCAAAAATCAAAAGCCGTGCGAGAGTGTGGCTTTTGATTTTTTTACAATACAAGGAAATGCACACATGAAAAAAAAGCCGCTGCTCCAAAATAATTAAATAGTTGGTTAGGGCGAACATGACACGGCTGTTTTTAAAGCAAAAAAGCCGCTCATAAAGAGCGGTTTTTTTGATGAGGCAGTTTGCGCGTATTTTGTCTAAAAACCAAGCGTTTCCCCGTTGAATGTGCCGCAACTCCTTTATAATAGCCGCACCTTAATTTTGAATAAAATAAAAATATTATGAAAACCCCCGACGATTTAGTGCTTTTAGACGACCGCGACGACGGTCAAATCATGCTGGCGCAATACGCCGAGCGCGCTTACCTTGACTATGCCGTGTCAGTGGTTAAAGGACGCGCCTTGCCAGATGGCGCAGATGGGCAAAAACCCGTACAGCGACGGATTTTATACTCAATGCACGAAATGGGGTTGACCCACAACGCCAAGCCCGTGAAGTCTGCGCGGGTCGTTGGTGATGTGTTGGGTAAATTTCACCCGCACGGTGACTCGTCCGCGTATGAAGCCTTGGTGCGCTTGGCGCAGAGCTTTAGTTTGCGCTATCCGTTGATTGACGGGCAGGGCAATTTTGGCTCACGCGATGGCGATGGCGCGGCGGCGATGCGTTACACCGAGGCGCGTTTGACCCCGATTGCCTCGTTGTTGCTTGATGAGTTGGACATGGGGACGGTCGATTTTGTGCCCAATTATGACGGCTCGATGGAAGAGCCCGCTTTGCTGCCTGCGCGTTTGCCGTTTGTGTTGCTCAATGGCGCGTCGGGGATTGCGGTTGGGATGGCGACTGAGATTCCGTCGCATAATTTAAACGAAGTGGCTGCGGCGGCGGTGGCAGTTTTGAAACGCCCGCACATTTCGGATGAGGATTTGTGCGCGATTTTACCTGCGCCTGATTTTCCTGGTGGCGGACAAATCACCAACAGTTTGGACGACATTCGCGCCATGTATATGACGGGGCGCGGCTCGATTAAAGTGCGGGCGCGTTGGACGATTGAAGAGCTGGCGCGCGGGCAATGGCAATTGGTGGTCAATGAATTGCCGCCCAATGCGTCGAGCCAAAAAGTATTGGAAGAAATCGAAGAGTTGTCCAACCCTAAAGTCAAAACGGGCAAAAAAGCCTTGTTGCCAGACCAAACCAATACCAAGGCCTTGGTTTTATCCATGCTTGACCGCGTGCGGGATGAATCAGGGCGCGACGCGCCTGTGCGCTTGGTGTTTGAGCCCAAGTCCAAAAATATTTCAGTCGAAGACTTTAGCAACATGTTGTTGTCCAACACCAGTTTAGAAGGCTCGGTGTCGCTCAACTTGGTCATGGTTGGGCGTGATGGTCGCCCGTGCCAAAAAACCTTGCGCGAGATTTTGTCCGAATGGGTCGCGTACCGCCAAGACGTGGTGCGCCGCCGCACGATGTACCGCGCCACCAAAGTGGCTGACCGCATTCATATTTTGGAAGGGCGCGAGCAGGTATTGCTCAATATTGACGAAGTGATTCGCATCATTCGTGAGTCAGACGAGCCCAAACCCGCGCTGATTGCCGCGTTTGGTTTGTCTGAGCGCCAAGCCGAAGACATTTTGGAAATCCGCCTGCGCCAATTGGCGCGGTTGGAGGCGATTAAAATTGAGCAAGAATTAATGGCATTGCGCGAGGAATTGGCGGGTTTGCAATTGCTCTTGTCCGACGAGACCGTGCTCAAACGCTCGGTGATTAAAGAAATCGAAGCGGACGCCAAAAAATTTGGCGACGACCGCCGCACATTGCTTGAAGAGGCGCGCAAAGCGGTATTGGAAATATCTGTCGTCGATGAGGCCGTCACCGTTATCGTGTCGCAAAAAGGCTGGGTACGCGTGCGCACAGGGCATGGCGTCGATGTTGGCGCACTGACATTCAAACAAGGCGACCAACTGCAAACGGTCTATCCATGCCGTTCCATTGAGCATTTTTACGCGCTGGACTCAAAAGGGCGCGCCTACAGCGTGCCTGTATCTGCGTTACCAGGCGGGCGCGGCGACGGCGTGCCGTTGGCCACCTTAATCGAAATCCAAGACGGCGCGCAAATTGTCGCCTCGTTTGCAGGCGCAGACAGCACCCACCTCATGCTCGCCACCGTCCAAGGCATGGGCTTTGGCTTTAAAGCGAGCGACCTACAAAGCCGCGTGCGCGCAGGCAAATCATTTTTAAATCTCAGTACGGGCGATGCGCTGCTCAAAGTTGTACCCATCAAAGAATCTGATTTATATTTGGCGTGTTTGGCATCAAACGCGCGCTTGTTAAATTTTCCCATCAATGAGTTAAAAGAACTCTCCAGCGGCGGCAAAGGCGTGATTTTAATTGGCTTGGATGATGGCGCAGCGTTAGTTGACGTCTTGCCAAACGAAGGCGTGGCGATGCGCGTGCACCACAATGAGCGGGGTGGCAAATCACAAGAGTTGCGCTTATCGGGCAGTAATTTGCAGCCATTCGCCTCATCACGCGCCAAAAAAGGCAAGGTGATTGATGCAAAGTTAAAAGTGGCGGGTTTGAGCGCGGTGGTGATTCCGACGGCGGTTGTTTAAAAGCTGGCTCAAAAATAGGCTTAAAAATAGGTTCAAAAAACAGTTAGGTGAACACGCGTCACCTAACTATTTTTATTTGTGGATTAAAGCGGGCGCCTTAGTTGAGCGCCTGAAAAATCCGCACGCTGTGCCCACTTAATTGGTGCGCCGCTTGTGGCTCGCGCAGTGCGCCAAGCGGCGCAGCCAGCCCTTTTGTAATGATGGGTTGATTCATAAACGTGCCCGAGCCTTAATCAAAAAGCGCGTTTGGCAGCGCGCTTTTTTTGGGGTTGATTGAAAATCTAATCTAAAAATACTATCTCACACCGACCACTTAGGTAATCGCGCTGGGCTCAGCGCGCCCAGTCAATGCTTGAATATTTGAAAACTGGCGCGCCAAAGCAATTAAATCAGCCAATGCTGCTTGTGTTTCTAAATTGTGCCGCGCCTGATTCTGGGTGGACTCAAATCGCTCAATGTAAATGCGAATGGTCGCACCGGATGTACCCGTACCTGACAGGCGATACACAATCCGCGAGCCGCATTCAAACGCAATCCGCAAGCCTTGGTTGTGCGACACGCTGCCATCAATCGAGTCGTGATAGCTAAAATTATCCGCAGCGCTCACGGTCAAACTGCCAAACTGTTGGCCAACCAGCGCCGAGAATTGAGACTCAATGTGTTGCATCACTTGATTGGCCGCTTGCGTGTCCACCGCTTCGTAGTCATGGCGGGTGTAGTAATTTTGACCATAAATTGCCCAATGCGCCAGCACAATATCGCGCACCGATTGGCGGCGCACCGCCAAAATTGAAAGCCACAGCAACACCGCCCACAAACCATCTTTTTCGCGAATATGATCCGAGCTTGCGCCAGCCGATTCCTCACCACAAAATGTGATTTGACCCGCATCGAGTAAGTTACCAAAAAACTTCCAGCCCGTTGGAGTTTCAAAACAAGGCACGCCTAATTTTTCGGCAACTCTGTCTACGGCCATACTGGTAGGCATTGAACGCGCCACGCCCGCCAAGCCTTTTGCGTACGCAGGCGCACATGTTGCATTGGCTGCGAGCAACGCCAATGAATCAGACGGCGCGACAAACATGCCTTTGCCGATGATTAAATTCCGATCGCCGTCGCCGTCAGATGCCGCGCCAAAGTCAGGCGCATGCTCAGACATCATTAAATCGTACAGCGCTTTTGCATGCACAATATTTGGGTCAGGATGGTGGCCACCAAAATCAGGCAGCGGCTTGCCATTGAGTACCGTGCCCAACGGCGCACCCAAAGCGTTCTCAAAAATAGCATGCGCATACGGGCCAGTTACAGCGCTCATCGCGTCAAACTTCATGGTAAACCCGCTGGCAAATAACCCACGCAACGCCTCAAAATCAAACAACTGTTCCATCAGCGCAACATAATCAACCACAGAGTCAATCACTTCCACCACCATCTCACCCACAAACTGGCGCCCCAATTGGCTTGGGTCAACGTCGGGCGCATCCATGATTTGGTAGCTGGTGATGCTTGTGGTTAAGGCATAAATCGCATCAGTGATTTTTTCAGGCGCAGGGCCGCCATTGGCGCAGTTAAATTTAATCCCAAAGTCGCCGTTCGGTCCGCCTTCGTTGTGGGATGCGGATAAAACAAGGCCGCCAAACGCTTGATTCAAACGAATTAAATGCGACGCAGCGGGCGTGGATAAAATCCCATTTTGTGCCAACAACACCCGCGCAAAGCCTTGCGCCGCCGCCATTTTAAGAATAATTTGCAGCGCCTCTGGGTTAAAGTAACGCCCGTCGCCGCCCAAAACCAAGGTTTTGCCCGCAAACCCCTCAGCAGGCTTGACCGCTGCAAAAATGCACGCCACAAAGTTGGCCAAATAATGCGGCTGTGCAAACTCAGTCACTTTTTTGCGCAAGCCGCTCGTGCCGGGTTTTTGGCCTGAAAAAGGCGTTGTATCGATGGTTTGAATAATCATGGTTGTCCCTTGTTGTGGTTTAAATCGGATTGTTTTCGTCAAAAAAACGACATTCTAAATTAAATTGCGCGCTTATATGCGCCGCCAGCGCCTGCACACCGTAACGCTCGGTGGCGTGATGGCCGCAGGCCAAATAATGAACACCCAGCTCATTTGCCTCGTGAAATGTGCGTTCAGATACTTCGCCAGATAAGTAGGTGTTGAGCCCAAACGCGGCCGCATCGGTAATAAAGCCTTGGGCTGCGCCCGTGCACCAGCCGATTTTACCCACCAAGGCATCTGGCGCGCCAATCAAAGTGGGCGTGCGACCAAGGACGGACTCAACGCGCCCAGCCAGCTCGCCAAGCGTGCGACAGTCGCTCAAACCGTGCCAAACCAAGTCTTGGCTGAGGAGTTGACCTTGCGCTGTAAACCCCAGTTTTTGCCCCAGCTGCGCATTGTTGCCCAGCGTTGGATGTGCGTCTAACGGCAAATGGTAGGCAATTAAATTGATATTGTGCCGAATCAGATGCGCCACGCGCTCAAACTTCATGCCCGTAAGCGGCGCGGCTTCGCCTTTCCAAAAATAACCATGATGCACCAACAACGCATCCGCGCCCCAATTGGCCGCCGCTTCAATTACTGCGAGGCTTGCTGTGACAGCAATGGCGATTTTGTTTATACTGTCAACGCCCTCAACTTGCAGGCCATTTGGGCAATAATCCTTAAAACTCGACGCGTTTAACAACGCGTCTAATTCAAATAATAAGTGGGTACGGTTCATATGTTAAAGCGCTTTTGGTTAGGGTTGACTCAAGTTACAACGGTGTTGGTGCTGATTTTCTTCATCTTCTGGACGCTCAAGCCGCAGTGGCTGCCAAGCAGCGCCATGCAGTGGTTAAGCTCAGGCAAAATCAACGCAGGCACAAATAATGTGAGCCTCAAACCGAGCATTGCGCCCAGCAATATGGCGGGGCTATCCTATCATGATGCCGTCAAAATTGCACTTCCTTCGGTCGTAAAAGTCCAAGCCGTTCGCAGTATGTCTGACGCAAATAGCGATGCGGCCATGAACGAAATCAGCGAGCAAGCACCGCCCCAAAACGCGGAAGAGCAGGGTTCAGGCGTGATTTTGGATGCGCAAGGTTATATTGTCACCAATTATCATGTGATTCAAAACGCCGATAAAATCCAAGTCTATTTAAACAATGGCAGCAAAGTGCCTGCAGTATTTGTGGGCGCTGACCCTGACAGCGACCTTGCCGTGCTCAAAATCGAGGCCGAAGGCTTGGTCAACATCACATTGGGCCATGACAAAGATTTGCAAATCGGCGACGTGGTTTTGGCGATTGGCAATCCGTTTGACGTGGGGCAAAGTGTGAGCATGGGGATTGTGTCCGCCTTGCACCGCAACCAATTGGGCATCAGCACGTTTGAAGACTTCATCCAAACCGATGCGGCGATTAACCATGGCAACTCAGGCGGCGCGCTGGTTGACTCAAACGGTAATTTGGTTGGCATCAACACCGCGATTTGGGTCAACAACGATAAAAGCACAGGCGTTGGTTTTGCGATTCCCGCCTCAACCATGCAAGAAATCGCCAAATCCATCATTGAAACGGGCGAATACGTGCGCGGCTACGTGGGCGTTAGCACGCAGATTCTCACGCCCGTGATTGCCAAACAATTCAATTACAGCCAGCCACATGGCGTGATTGTAAGCGGCTTGGCGCCAAGCGCACCCGCAGCAGACGCGGGGCTGATTGTGGGCGACATTCTCATGAAACTTAACGACGCCATCATCAAGGGCGGCGGGCAAATGAAAGCGGACATCGCACTGCTCAAACCGGGCAGCACCGCGTTGTTTACCGTGTTTCGCAAAGGTCAAGAAATGGAAGTTGCCGTGGTGGTGGGCAAGCGGCCAAGCACGCAGATGGCCAAATAAACGCACAGCTTGATCAGATGGGCGCAAAACCTCTGCGCCCAAGTTATTGATTTTTCTCAGGCGCACAGCCACCATCCCAATGCGCCAATGTCACCGCACTTTGATTCATCCGCAACCATGACACGCGCCCGCCCACCAATGTGGTGGCTGCGTGCATGCGCCCAAGCTTACAAAAAAATAAAATGCTGAATCAAAAACACCCAACTTGCGCTGGGTGTTTTTGATGACAACACATGACAGACAAATTAATTTGCCAACGCCGTCCATGTGTCAATCACGGTGTCAGGGTTGAGCGACATCGATTCAATGCCTTCACTCATCAACCATTTGGCAAAGTCAGGGTGGTCAGACGGGCCTTGACCGCAGATGCCGATGTATTTATTTAAGCGCAACGCGGTCGAAATGGCGCGGCTAAGCATAAACTTCACCGCAGGATCGCGTTCATCAAAGTCTTTTGCCAATAATTCCATGCCCGAATCACGATCCAGCCCAAGCGTGAGCTGGGTTAAGTCGTTTGAACCAATAGAAAAACCGTCGAAGTATTCTAAGAATTCTTCCGCCAAAATCGCGTTGGACGGGACTTCGCACATCATAATCAAACGCAAGCCGTTTTCGCCGCGTTTGAGTCCTTTGGCGGCGAGTAAATCGACCACGGCTTTTGCTTGCCCCAAAGTACGTACAAACGGAATCATGATTTCAACATTGGTCAAGCCCATTTCTTCGCGCACAAACTTCATGGCTTCACATTCCATCGCGAACGCTTCTGAAAAATCCTCTGAAATATAGCGCGACGCGCCACGGAAACCGAGCATTGGATTTTCTTCGTCAGGCTCGTAGCGGCTACCGCCGATGAGTTTTTTGTACTCGTTGGATTTAAAGTCAGACAAACGCACGATGACGGGTTTTGGGTAAAACGCCGCGCCAATCGTGGCCACGCCTTCCACGACTTTATCGACATAAAATGCGCGTGGATTGGCGTGGCCACGCGCAACCGATTCGACCGCGCGTTTTAAATCCGCATCCACATTTGGGTAGTCCAAAATCGCTTTTGGATGCACGCCAATGTTGTTGTTAATCACAAACTCCAAACGTGCCAAGCCCACGCCTTTGTTGGGGATTTGGCAAAAGTTAAACGCAAGCTGCGGGTTGCCGACATTCATCATAATTTTGACTGGAATCTCAGGCAATGCGCCGCGCTGTATTTCGGATACGTCCATTTCCAAAATACCGTCGTAGATTTTGCCCTCGTCGCCTTCAGAGCAAGACACGGTGACCATCATGCCGTCTTTGAGGACTTCGGTGGCGTTGGAGCAACCAACCACCGCAGGCACGCCCAGCTCACGCGCAATAATTGCGGCATGGCACGTGCGCCCGCCACGATTGGTCACAATTGCGGCGGCGCGTTTCATAACCGGTTCCCAATTGGGATCGGTCATATCGGCAACCAAAATATCTCCGGGCTGTACGCGGTCCATATCGGCTGGATCTAGAATCACGCGCACCACGCCAGTGCCGATTTTTTGCCCAATCGCGCGGCCCGTGGTGAGAACGGGCGCATCACCCGATTTGCCTTCTTTTTTAAGCGCATAACGCATTTCGGCTTGACCGCTCGCTTGGCTTTTAACGGTTTCTGGGCGGGCTTGTAAAATATAAATTTTGCCGTCGCGCCCGTCTTTGCCCCATTCAATATCCATTGCACGGCCATAGTGTTTTTCGATAATTACCGCGTATTGCGCGAGCAATGTCACGTCTTCATCGGTGATTGAATAACGATTGCGCAACTCAAGCGGCACATCCACGGTTTTGACGCGGCCTTCCTCGCCAGCGGCGGTGAATTTCATTTCAATCAATTTTGAGCCGAGCGAGCGGCGGATGATGGATTTTTTGCCTTGCGCCAACGTGGGTTTGAATACGTAAAATTCGTCTGGATTGACCGCACCTTGCACCACAGTTTCGCCCAAGCCGTAGCTTGATGTGATGAACACGACTTGATCAAAACCAGACTCCGTGTCAATTGTAAACATCACGCCCGATGCGCCCAGATCCGAGCGCACCATGCGCTGCACGCCTGCGGACAACGCAACTTCGGCGTGGGTAAAGCCTTTGTGAACGCGATAAGAAATGGCGCGGTCGTTGTAGAGCGAGGCAAACACGTGCTTGATTTTGTCCAGCACATCATCAATTCCTGCCACGTTTAAGTAGCTTTCTTGCTGGCCTGCAAATGAGGCGTCTGGCAAGTCTTCGGCGGTGGCAGATGAGCGCACGGCAAATGAGGCGTCGGCGGCATCGTCTTTGGTTAAATTGGCAAATGAGGTGCGAATATCGGCTTCGAGCGCAGGCTGCAATGGCGCTTCAATCACCCATTGGCGAATGTCTGCGCCTGCGGCAACCAAATCCTTAATATTGTTGACGTCCAAGCCTTCAAGGCGTTGGGCGATGCGCGTGGTGAGGTTGTTGTGTTCCAAAAAATCACGAAACGCTTGCGCCGTGGTGGCAAAGCCCGTCGGCACGCGCACGCCAGCGCTTGACAGCTGGGAAATCATCTCGCCCAACGATGAGTTTTTACCGCCGACGCTGTCAACGTCTTCTTTACGCAGTTGCTCAAAAGGCAATACATTGTGGTTCATACACTACTCCAAAGGTTAAAAGGTTAGGCGAATCGACTGTATCGGCTTGCCTAACCGCTCAAATGTAGTGATTTTTGCTGAGGCATTCTAACGCCTAAAGCCATTTAGCGCACCTGATTTGTGTGATTTTCAGTACAATATGCCAACTTTTTTAAGGGGGATTTATGAGTGCACGCAACATTATTATTGTGTCTGATGGCACAGGCATCACGGCTGAAAACTTCGCGCATTCATTGCTCGCGCAGTTTGACATCAGCATCAAAGACCACCGCATCCCGTTTATTGACACGATCGACAAAGCGCATCAAGCGGTGCAAAAAATCAAAGACATTGCGCTGGTATCGGTTGAGCGCCCCATGGTGTTTACCACGTTGGTCAACCCCGAAATCCACGACGTGATTCATGCGTGCGAGCAGGCGTATTTTGTGGATTTATTCAATATTTTTGTCGCCCCGCTTGAGTTGGAGTTGGGCTTGAAATCAAATCACTCCGCCAACCGCTTGCACCACAACGCCGACTCCACCGCGTACCGCGATCGGATTGAGGCAATTAACTTTGCGCTCATGCACGACGATGGTCAAACGAACAAAAACTTGGCGCAAGCCGATGTGATTTTGGTTGGCGTGTCGCGCTGCGGCAAAACCCCAACCAGCCTATATTTGGCGATGCAACATGGGATTAAAGCCGCCAATTGCCCGTTGATTCCTGAGGACTTTGAGCGCAATTGCTTGCCCAGCAGCTTGGATGGCTTTCGGCACAAATTATTTGGTTTGACTATTGAAGCGGCGCGTTTGTCAGAGATTCGTAACGAACGCCGCCCAGGCAGTAAATACGCTGCGCTGGAAAATTGCCGTTATGAAGTGAATGAGGCCGAAAAACTCATGAACCGTCACGGCATTTCAACCGCGTCATCAACCCATAAATCCATCGAAGAAATCGCAACGACGATTTTGCAAGAGATTCATATTGAGCGTTAATACGCAATGTTATTGAATAGCCGATTTAATAACATATGCTCAATGACCAATGACCAATGATTTACAAGGGACGCGATTCACCGCGCCCAACCACCGCAAATGGCACAAAGGGGCGTGATAAATCATGCCCCCACAAACCAAAATTCCGTTTGAACAGTAACGTAGGGTGGGCACTGCCCACCGTTTTGCAACGCCGCCAGCCACACAATGGTGGGCAATGAATGCCTCTACAAATTGCCGTTCAAACATTATTTAAAAATCAATTACATGAATGTGAATATGAATATTTACTTCCAACACCCCGTTTCACTCAATGACGCAGCCATTCAAGCCTTAACCGCGCACATTGCAGGACAAACGCACCGCATCAGCGCGACGTGCGTGGTTTTGGCATTGCCTCATTTGGATGCCGCCTTGCGCGAACCGCTCCAAACCGCCGCCGCGCAGCATCAAATTGACGTGGCATTTATCGACCAGCCATTGCAATGGTCTGATTTTAAATTGTTGGCGATGGACATGGATTCGACCGTGATTAACATTGAGTGCATCGATGAAATCGCGGACATGTGCGGTAAAAAACAAGCCGTTTCAGCCATAACTGAGGCGGCGATGCGCGGTGAAATCACGGATTTTAATGACAGCTTGCGCCGCCGTTTGGCGATTTTGGCAGGCACAGATGCGGCGGTGCTGCAACGCGTGTTGGATGAGCGCTTGCAGCTCAATGCGGGCGCACAGCGGTTGATTCAAACCGCACATTCGCACGGTTTGCAAACGTTATTGGTCTCAGGCGGCTTTACGTTTTTTACCCAAGCCTTGCAAAAGCGACTCGGTTTGACCCACACCCGCGCCAATGTATTAACGATTGAAAACGGCGTGTTGACGGGCGAGGTTGCAGGCGAGATTATCAATGCGCAAGTCAAAGCCGATACAGTGCGCCAATATTGCGACGCGCTCAATGCGCCCACCCGCGCGGCGATTTGCATGGGCGATGGCGCGAATGATTTAGACATGATGGCGCTGTCGGGTTTGTCTGTCGCGTATCATGCCAAACCGCGCGTGCAAGCGGCGGCGGACGTGGCGTTTAATTTTGTGGGTTTGGATGGTTTGTTACCAATTTTGGGGTAGGGCGTGGATTTATTTGACGACGGCGCAACGCTTAATTTGTTGCCTTTTGATGGTCAGGCGTATTACCACGGCAAAATAATGTCGGATGCCGAGTCCGCGGATTATTTCAATCGATTGCTCGCAACCATTGCGTGGCAAAACGACGAAGCAATTATTGCAGGCAAACGGATTGTCACTGCGCGTAAAGTCGCGTGGTACGGTGAGCGCGCTTACGCGTACACATATTCCAACAGCACCAAACACGCGCACCCGTGGACGGCGGATTTGTTGGCTTTAAAAGCATTGGTTGAATCCCACACAAACACCACGTTTAATTCGTGTCTGGCCAACTTGTACCACAGCGGCAACGAAGGCGTGGGCTGGCATTCGGACGACGAAGCCGCGCTGGGCGCAAACCCAACCATTGCCTCTTTGACCTTTGGCGCGGCGCGCAGCTTTGCGTTTAAACACAAACAGCGCGATGACAAACGCACGGTGATTTTAGAGGCGGGTGGATTATTGCTCATGACGGGCGCGACCCAAGCGAACTGGTTGCATTGCTTGCCAAAAACCACCCAAATACACGCGCCGCGCATCAATTTGACCTTTCGGACGATGGTTGAGGTGTGAGTTGTAGTGGTTTGATTGATTCGTTTATTGATAAATTGTTTGTTTATTGTTGCTCTGTGTTTTGGGGATTTTTCATATCCACAGGGGGCAAATTTATGGGCGCGCGTGTTGGTTGGGCGTGATGAGTCACGCCTTATGAAAAATACCGTGCCAATTAAAACACCGATTAACCCACCGCGCCGTCATTCCCGCGTAGGGCAAAAGCACGGCTTTTGGTAGCCCATCATTTTTTTAGTGACAAGGGCGGGAATCCAGTCGCCGCGCAACGCGTGGCTAAATGTTCGCATAACGACGGTGGATTGTGTTGTGTCGCCTTTTGCCCGCCACGATTGGGCGTAATGAATTACGCCCCTACATTTTTTGCGCTGGGTAAATTGTAGGGGCACGATTTATCGCGCCCATTTGCCCCACTTGTGCGATGTGCAATACACGATTATTGGCCATGATGCGAATCATGCCCCACTTTTTTAGGATGTCATCAGCAATATGCAACACACTTTTTACGTTTCTGGTATTTTTTGCCCTGCTTGTCGATTGTTTATCGAGCAGCAACTTTCAGGGGTTGACGGCGTTTCCGACGTCCGCGTTGATGAAGTAACGCAAACCGTCACACTCACGTTGGGCAGTCAATATGATGGCGCAGCTTGGTTGGTTGTGCTAAATCAAGCCTTAACGGCGCATGGTTACACACTGGGCATTGCGCCGCCTGTGCGGGACAATCAAACCATTTGGCAAGCGTTGCCGCTGGGTTTGCTGCTGTTGTATGGTTTTATTGTGGCGCAACAATCGGGTTGGCTGCATTTTGACTTTCAACACAGTATTGCGCCTGCAAGCGCATTTTTATTGGGTTTGATTGCGTCTACATCGAGTTGCTTATTGGTGGTGGGCGGTTTGGTGTTGTCTTTGTCCGCGCAACCGCAGCTACCACGCCGTGCATTGTTTGAGTTTCATGTGGGGCGCTTGGCTGGTTTTGTGGTGTTGGGCGCGGTTTTGGGCGGGCTGGGGCAAGTGTTGGATATTGGTTTGGGCGCGTGGTTGGGTTTGTTCACGTCATTATTAACCATCGTCTTGGGTTTGCACCTAACGGGCGCGTTGCGCCGTTATCGTTTGGTATTGCCGCGTGGTTGGTTGGCGGTGGCGCGGGCCCGATTGAATCGCTGGCCGTTGTTGCTGGGCGTGAGCACGTTTGTATTGCCGTGTGGCTTTACGCAGTCGGTGCAAGTGTCTGCGCTCGCGTCGCATTCGCCGTTGATGGGCGCGTGGCTAATGGGCGCATTTGTGCTGGGCACGTTGCCCATGTTATCGCTCCTCACATGGGGCGGCGCGTCGTTGGCGCAGTCGCGCTTCGCGCCCTTGTTTGTGCGCACGGCAGGGGTTTTGGTGGTGGGTTTTGGGGGGTTGACTTTGTTGACAGGGCTGGCCAGCTTGGGGTTGATTCCACCCGTTTTAGGGTTGTAATGTGATGAACAAAAAAATAATCTCAACGGCGCTCAGCATGCTGGTTCTAATCGCAATTGGCGCGCAACTATTCAAACGAGAAGCCGCGCAGTCGGCCAATGTGTCAATGAACCGCGACGTGCAAGCCATACAAATCAGTGCGACGCCAACTGCGTATGAGCCAAACATAACCATCGCCCGCGCCAACATGCCCAGCGTCATACAGCTCAATTCGCAAAACAACTACGGCTGCACGCGCGAGTTGCGTATTCCCGCGCTCAATGTTCAAGCCACGCTGCCAAATACGGGGCAAGAACAAATTAAATTGAGCGCTCAAGCTAAAGGTTCTGTACTTGATGCGGTTTGCAGTATGGGAATGTATCGATTTTCGATTCGATTTGAGTAGTCCAACCGCTCACGAAGCCTAGGCATGCTTGGCCTTTGTATGTTCTGTTAGGGCGACAAACAGCATGACAATCGACCTACTTGGTGGTATTATGTGCCTCTTTTTTAATGCGGGAAAATCACATGGTTAACATTATTTGCATGAAATGGGGCACAAAATACCCCGCCGATTACGTTAATAAACTGCGCAATATGGTTGCACGCCATTTGACCTTGGCGCATCGGTTTGTGTGTTTGACTGACGACGGCACAGGCATTGACTCGCGCGTGGAGGTTTTTCCAATTCCCGACATGCCGATTGAAATTGACAAAGCAGCGCCAGAACGCGCGTGGAGGAAGCTGGTCACATTCTCTCCCACACTGTACGGTTTAGAAGGCAAAACCTTGTTTTTGGATTTGGATATCATCATCACGGGCAGTATGGATGATTTCTTTAATTTCCCAGCAGATGTGGCGATTATTGCCGAATGGAACCCGCGCCACGGCACGGGCAACTCGTCGGTGTACCGCTTTAATGTGGGCGCGCATCCCGATGTGCTGACGTATTTTGCCCAAAATTTTGATGAAATCCGCAAAAAATTTCGCAACGAGCAAGCATTTTTAGCCGATTATCTGACTCGAAAAAATGCCCTGAATTATTGGCCTTCTGAGTGGTGTTTGAGTTTTAAACGCCATTGTATGCACTATTTTCCCATCTCTCTATTTAAGCCACCCGCGCAGCCAAAAAATGCAAAAGTGGTGATTTTTCATGGTCATCCGTTACCCACAGAAGCCATTATGGGTAAAACGGGCAAATGGTATCGCACCGCGCGGCCTGCGCTGTGGATTAAAGACGTTTGGCAATGATGCGAAGCTGTTTTGGCTGGTTTCATGCGCGCGCATCACAAATTTAATAAAGGTAAATATGTCTCTCATTTCATTGCATCACGCGGATATTGTGATGTCCTATCGTGAAAACTCAAGCGATCGCGCACAAAATCTGTATGCGATTTTGCAGCATTATGCGCAGACGTATTGCGACTATTCGGTCTTGTTGATTGAGGGCGATCGTGAACCAAAATTTGACCATGCACGCACAGCAAACCAAAATGTAGCGCATCATTTTTTTCAAGATGATGGACCATTTTTTAAGGCATTTTTGTACAACATGGGCGCGAAGCTCTCAAGCAGTCGAGTGATTTGGTTCAATGATATTGATTGTGTTTTAGACCCAAACACAGTTGCGAGCAGTGTTTCATCATTGCTCGCAAATGAGAGGCTGGACATTGTTTATCCATATAACGAGACGATAGATGTGGCTGGTGCAGCAAAAGCGGAATTTATGCAAAATCCCTCGTTTGACTGCTTTGTCGGCGTGAATGGCGCTGCGCTGCGCGATGGCATGATCCGCACTGGCGGCGTTCATGCGGGCGGCATTAAAATCTGTAAGCGGCAGTCGTACATTGATGTGGGTGGATTGCATCTTGATATGAAAGGCTGGGGCTGGGAAGACATTGAGTTTTATACCCGTGCGGTGAGATTGGGGCTTCAATGCACTGCTGCGGCTGCTCCGTTATTTCACCTGCAGCATGACACGATAGTGCGGGATTTTGACGCACCCGATGCTTTGAGGAACAACGCTTTGAAAGAGCAAACCGAAACGATGCCGCACAGTGATTTGCTTGAATTGGTTGAGCGTTTAAAGTTGTTTACGGACGGAAAATGAGGTAAAAGGCGTGGGTATCGTATTAAGTTGTTTGGTTGTTTGTTTTCAAGCGACACAATTTTGTCTAGTTCCCAATCTGTTCGTACGTTCTTGAGCAGAGATGTTATGAGGAAAAGCCATTGATTGCTGCTTTTTTGCGTAAAAATGAAAACTACTGCTGCTCCTCATAACCTGCCACCAACCCGTCCACCAAATCATGCAACGCTTGGCGCACTTGCGCGGCGGTTCCGCCCATAAGGACTGCGTCGTCTAATGTGTCTTGTGCGAGTTGCTCGATTTCATGAAAATCCTCGTTGAGGACTTTAATTTTTTCGACGCAGGACAAAATACTGCCGTCGGGCTTTAGCCAAATAGGCGGGATAAATTCAGAGTTGCGCATAGAAAAATCATTGTTTTTTGTGGGTTGTCGGTTCAAGCGTTAAGCCATCATCTTGCATCTTTTTGAGGTTTTTCTCCCCAACGCCTTTGATGCGTGCAGTAAAGTCCTGCCAGCTCATAAATGCGCCATGGGTTGCACGTTCCGTCACGATTTGCTGCGCCATTTCAGGGCCAATGCCGCGCAATGCTTCTAGCTCAAAGGCGCTGGCTTGGTTGAGGTCTGCTGCGCTTGCGCCCAGTGTGCACGCCATTAAAAGCGCGGCGAAAGTTTTTTTAGCGTATGTCATAAAGCCTCTTTTGAGTGGGTTGTGTCAAAAATACGGCGTGGTGAGTATGTAAAGCCAAGTTTTGCGGCTTAATAGCCGTTGACTTGGCCGCGTGAGCGTTTGGCTTGTTCCAGCTCTTCAAGCCGCTTGGCTGGGTAAGTTTCCCAGCCTGTGCAAGCAGGGCATTGCCAATAATAACGCGCAGCTTCAAAGCCGCATGAGGCGCAGCGGTAACGTGAAAACTGCAATACTTGCTTTTTAATCAGGCCTTGAATGGCTTGGTACTCTTGCTTTGCGAGTAGATCCGTGCTGGTGCTTAAGCGTTTTTTGAGGACTTTGTCCAGCGCGTTTAGCGAGGGATGTAATGTGAATAGGGCGTATAAAAGCGCTTCCGTTTGGCTGGGTTCACCGTATTTGTCTTGCGCTTCAATCCATGCGTTGAGTACGTCGACCGAACCGCTCGATTGCGCCTGAGCGTACAAATAGGCGGTGCCTGTCTGTGCCTCGTTGAGGGCTTCAAATGCCGCCATAAGTTCGCCGGTCATGAGCGGCAGTGCGGCGGGCTGCTCCTCGCCTAATTTGAGCAAAAGGGCACGTGACTCTTTGGCGCGATTTTGCAGGAGCAACCAACGCGCTTTGAGGAGTTGTGCGCGAATGCTATTGGCTTGTATCGCCAGCGCTGCGTCAATGGCGCGTTCGGCGTTTGGCAGGTCTTTTTGTGTCAACGCCAATTGGGCGCGCTCGCAGTTAAAATGCATGCGCGTGAGGACAATTTGCGGGGTTTGTTGCATGTGCGCAGCCACGTCGATGGCCGATTCCCATTCTTGTTGCGACTGATAAATGTGCAGTAATTGTTGCAAGGCAACTTCGTGCATCGGGCTGTTGCGCAGCGTGGTAAAGCAGGTTTCTGCGCGATCAAACAAGCCGCCTTGCAAAAACACCAAGCCCAGTTTATAAGTGGCGTTGTGGCGTGCCGCGTCAACCAAATCGTCGCGTGCAAGTAAGTTTTGATACACGCGAATGGCGCGGGCAATCTCGCCGCGTTGCGCAAATAAATGTCCCAATGAAAAGTACAAATCAACCGAGCCCGTGTCTTCACGCGTGACCTCAATCAGTGCGTCAATTGCCTGGTCATGCTGATTGTCGAGCAAATAGTTAAGGCTTTTAAAGTAGGCCTTGGGCAGCTGGCGCATGCGCGCCATTTGTTTGCGGTTTTCAACGCGTGCGGCCCACCAGCCCAGCCCAAAAAGTATGGGCAATAACAACAGCCATTCTGCTTCAAATTCCATAATTTGCCTTACATGACTTGTGGCGCGCCAGCGTCAGAAGTTTCGGTTGTGTTGATTGTATTGGTTGATGCGGTTTTTGTACTGTCGATTTCTTTGCGCATTTTGCGCGAGTTCCAGCGCAAAGCAACATATTTTGGCAGCAATAAAAGCACGCCAAAAACCAACCCCAATAAAAAGAAAATGGACAACAAAACCCAAAGCGGCAAAGAGCTTTCAAGCAAAAAAGGCATGGAGAATGGCACGTTGGCGGTGTTTTGCGTGGCAAAAACAACCAAAATGGTGAGCATGACAATCCGAAAAAGCCAAGTAATGTATTTCATAATATTCCTTATAAAGCCTAAAAAAGATTCAGCATTGTAAACGAGTTGGTGCACCAAGGCCGAGCAGTTGGTGAATAACCGTTTAAGTTAGGGTGCGATGGCGCACCAAAACTTGTCCAGTCGGGCGTTGCCCACTATGAATTAAACGCTCGCTTAATGTCTGGGCAATATAAACCGAACGATGTTGCCCACCCGTGCAGCCAATGGCGATGGTCAAATAACTGCGGCTGTCCGCTTCAAAACGCGGCAGCCAACGCGTCACAAAATGTTCAATATCATCAATCATCAATTGGGTGTCTGGCTGGGCTTTTAAAAATGTCTGTACCGGCAAATCAAGTCCGTTTTGGGGACGCAAACTGATGTCGTAATAAGGGTTTGGCAAACAGCGCACGTCAAACACAAAGTCCGCATCGGTTGGAATGCCGTGTTTGAATCCAAAGGACTCAAATAATACGGTCAACCCAGTGTTTTTCAGCGTGAGTAAGTCTCGAATCCAGTGCTGGAGTTGGCGTGCTTTGATGCTGCTTGTGTCGAGTACGGCTGAAATTTCCAGCAGCGGCCAAAGGCGCTCGCGCTCAAGTTCAATGCTGTCAACCAATGTAACGTCCGCAGCGGTATTGTCGTGGCGCGAAAGAGGGTGGCGGCGGCGTGTTTCTGAAAAGCGTTGGATAAGTGTGTCGTTATCGGCGGTTAAAAACACGGCGTGTACGCTAAAACCTTGGCTTTTGAACAGGTTGATTTGCTCGGGTAGTTTGGTAAAATCCGCCGATGAGCGCGCATCGATACTGATCGCGATTTTGTGGTGCGCTTGTGCGGTCAACGTAGTGACCAAATCTGGCAGCAAATTGGCGGGCAAATTATCCACGCAATAATACCCAGAGTCTTCTAGTAAGCGCAGCGCCACACTTTTGCCTGAGCCTGATAGGCCTGTGATTAAAACGATGTCCATTTGAATCCTTACTATTTGATTTTTAAAAAGCCAAACCACGTGAATTTAACAACGCGCACCAAACGTTTAAATATTTGACTGATCGTTCATCGACTCATGCAAGCCATTTGACTGTTCCATCGCCAAGCGTTGGCGCGCCATAAAATCTTGCAATGTATCGATGCCGCGCAATTGTAATACGGTATTGCGCACGGCAGCCTCAAGCAGGACCGCTAAATTTCGCCCAGCGGCAACAGGTAAAACCACTTTGCGGATGTCCACATCCAAAACTTCCTCAGTGAGCATTTGCGATGGCAAACGCTCGTATTGCGCATCCATTTCGCTGCGTCGAATCAGTTGCACAATCAGGCGCAGCTTGATTTTGCGGCGCACAGCGGTTTCGCCAAAAATCATTTTGATGTCCAATAAACCAATCCCGCGCACCTCAAGCAAGTTTTGCAAAATTTCAGGACAACGCCCCTCAATATAATCAGGCGCGGTACGTGAAAGCTCAACCGCATCGTCTGCGACCAAGCCGTGGCCACGGCTGATAAGCTCTAAAGCCAGCTCAGATTTACCCAAACCAGATTCGCCACAAATCAGTACCCCCACGCCCAACACATCCATCATCACGCCATGGCGCGTGCATTGCTCCGCAAACAAGCGGTTAAAATACACGCGCAAATAGTCGATCAAATTGGCCGAACTCTCAGGGCTTGAAAACAGCGGAATCGCATTGTCATTGCACCATTGGATTAAAAAATCGTCGGGCTCAAGGCCATCGCCCACAACCATGGCGGGCGGCTCGCCATAGGTTAAAAAATCATTTAAATACTCAATTCGCTTGTCGTCGTTCAGCCAGTCAAAGTACTCAGATTCGGCCTTGCCAATGATTTGAATCCGCGTCGAGTGAATCAAATTCAAATGCCCAACCAAATCGGCAGAAGCTGCGCGGGACTGTGTAAGAATCCGAAACGCACCGTCTTGGCCCGCCCACCATTTGAGCTCCAAACGCTCGGACACATCTTTAAATAAGGTCGCAATTGATTGCATAAGGGCTCACTTTTACATGAATAACAACAAAGGCGCATTGCTGCGCCATTGGCTGATGAATAAGATAGAAAGGGCGGCTTGAGTCATCATGACGGGCGGTTTTCAGGCTGCCACTCTTGAATGATACGCGTAACATCCGCCGCAGTGCTCGCCGCTTTAAGCGTCTCTCGAATGGCTTTGTCCGAGAGTAATTCTGCTAATTCTGAGAGCAGCTCTAAATGTTGTTGCGTGGCTTGTTCTGGCACCAATAAAAACACAAGCAACTTCACTGGCAGCGCATCAGGCGCATCAAATGCCACGGGCTGCGCCAGCGTTAGCACGCCAGTTACCGCATCTTTGAGGCCTTTAATTCGACCGTGTGGAATGGCCACGCCTTGTCCGAGTCCAGTTGAACCCAGCCGCTCACGCGCCAGCAAACTATCAAACACTTTGCTGCGCTCAATCCCCTGATTGTTTTCAAATAAAATAGAAGCGTATTCAAATACCCGTTTTTTACTGCTCACATCAATATTGAGCGCAATATTGGTGGCGGGCAACAGTTTGGCTAGAAGATTCATAAGAGACACGTCGTAAAAATTTAAAGGCTCATTATAGTGTGTCATGCAAAATTTCACAGCGACTTTTCAGAGCCAGAGCACACAAAGAATAATATTTTTAGCCTGATTCTATGCGGTTTCGGTTACAATTTCGCCCTTACAAGAACGAAAGAGCTTTATGGAAACCAACTTAAAAAAAACGCGTCCCGCCAAAGGCGAGCGCCGCTTAGAAATTTTACAAACCCTTGCAGCCATGCTGGAACAACCCACCGCAAGCAAAATCACCACCGCAAGTTTGGCGCACAAATTGGCGCTTTCTGAAGCCGCGTTGTACCGCCACTTTGCCAGTAAAGCGCAGATGTTTGAAGGCTTGATTGAATTTATTGAAGCCAGTTTATTGGGCATGCTCAACCAAATTGCGCAATCCCAAGCACCTGCTAACGAGCAGCTCAAAAAAATGCTGCAAGTGCTACTGACATTTGCCACCAAAAACCCAGGCATGAGCCGCGTCCTAATTGGCGATGCGCTGGTCAATGAAAATGAACGCCTCCAAATTCGCGTCACCCAGCTGATTGAACGCCTACAAGCCACGCTCAAGCAAACCCTGCGCGACGCAGCCATGGCAGGTAAGTTTACGCCCGCAGCAGATGTGGGGATTTACAGCAATGTGCTGATTAATGTGGTGTTGGGGCGCTGGCATCAATTTGTGCGCAGTGGCTTTAAGGCCGCGCCTGATGCGCAGGTTGATGAGGTTTTTGCGGCGCTGGGCTGGTTTCATAAATAAAACATAACCAAGTTGGTTGTATTTAAGTTTTAACCTTAATTCGACAAAAAAACCAAGCAGCGCTTGGTTTTTTTGTCGAACTAAATGCTAAACGCTAAATAGTTAAGCGCCAAACCTCAAAAAATCACTTTTTCTGCCAAGCGTCTTTCAACCCCACAATCCGATTAAACACCAACGCACCTGGTTTTGAATCCACGCGGTCGCTCACAAAATAACCATTGCGTTCAAACTGGTAATGCGTCTCGGCTGGTGCGTCGGCGATGCATGATTCCACAAAGCCTTGTGTGATGTGTTTTGAGTCTGGGTTGAGCGCGGCCAAAAAGTCTTTACCGCCTGCATCTGGGTGCTCGTCGTGAAATAATCGGTCGTACGAGCGGATTTCGGCTGGCACGCTGGACGCATCGGACAACCAATGGATATTGCCTTTGACTTTGTAGTTGTTTGAGCCGTCTGTACCGCTTTTTGAATCGGCAAAATAATCGGCATGAACCGCAGTCACATTGCCTTGTGCGTCAGTGTCAAAGCCCGTGCATTCAATCACAAAGCCGTGGCGCAAGCGCACTTTGTTGCCGACAAACAATCTAAAAAAGCCTTTGACTGGTTCGATTTGAAAGTCGTCTTGTTCAATCCACAATTCGCGCGTGAGCACGAATTGCCGCTCGCCCATTTCGGGAAAATGCGGGTGAACAGGGGCTTTGCATGGCTCGGCATGCTCGGTTGGGAAGTTATCCAAAATCAAGCGCAATGGCTTTAAGACCGCCACAGCGCGTGGGGCTTTGGCGTCCAAATCATCACGCACCGCTTGCTCGAGCGTGCTCATGTCAATCCACGAATCGGATTTTGCCACGCCAATCCGCTCGCAAAACAGGCGAATACTCGCGGGCGTAAAGCCACGGCGGCGAATCCCCACCAGCGTCATCATGCGTGGGTCGTCCCAGCCGTCCACTTTGCCCTCGGTGACCAGTTGCAATAATTTGCGCTTGCTCGTGATGGCGTAGGTTAAATTGAGCCGCGCAAACTCGGTTTGTTCGGGCAATGGTTGCGCCAACGCGCCAATCTCGACCAAGCGATTGAGCACCCAGTTGTACAGCGGGCGGTTGTTTTCAAACTCCAGCGTGCACAGCGAATGGGTGATTTGCTCAATCGCATCGGAGACGCAATGGGTGAAGTCGTAGAGCGGATAAATGCACCACGCATCGCCCGTGCGGTGGTGGTGCGCGTAGCGAATCCGATAAATCACTGGGTCGCGCATGGTCATAAAATGCGACGCCATGTCGATTTTGGCGCGCAATACGTGCGTCCCCTCAGCAAATTCGCCCGCCTTCATGCGGCGGAATAAATCCAAACTCTCACTGGCAGGGCGGTTGCGGCGCGGTGATTCTGTGCCTGCTTGGTGCAATTGCCCGCGTTGCTCACGTATGTCGTCCGCTGTGCTGTCATCGACAAACGCGTACCCCGCCTGAATCAACTGCTCGGCAAACACGTACAACTGCTCAAAATAATCCGAGGCGTAATGCAAATGCGCCGTGCCGTTGCTCACCCAATCAAAGCCCAACCACTTAACGGTTTCTTGAATCGAGTTGACGTATTCGATGGATTCTTTTTCTGGGTTGGTGTCGTCAAACCGCAAATGGCAGCGCCCGCCGTAGGCTTGCGCCATGCCAAAATTAACGCAAATGCTTTTGGCGTGACCAATGTGCAAATAACCATTGGGTTCAGGCGGAAAACGGGTAATCACATTGGGCAAGCCGTCGCGCGTGTATTTGCCTGCGGCAATGTCCGCGTCGATTTTGCTGCGGATGAAGTTAGAAATAGGTTCGGGTGTGGCAGTGTTTTTATCGGTCATAATCAATTTAGTCGTTGTGTAAAGGCAAATCAGCCCAGCGTCATACTCGCGGCGTGTTCGTACTGTTTTTCGCGAAAGGCATGCAGTTTTTCTGCCAATGCTGCATCAAACATGGCAAGGTTGGCAATCACGTGCAATGCGGCGTTTGCCGCGCCTGCCTCGCCAATCGCAAATGTGGCGACAGGCACGCCTTTGGGCATTTGGACAATCGAGTACAGTGAGTCTTGGCCGCTCAAATACTTGGACGGCACTGGCACGCCAAACACGGGCACAATGGTTTTTGCCGCGAGCATGCCCGGCAAATGCGCCGCGCCGCCTGCGCCTGCAATAATCCCTTTGATGCCACGGCCGTGGGCGGATTCGGCGTAGTCAAACATGTCGTCGGGCATGCGGTGCGCTGAGACGACTTTTGCCTCGTATGCCACGTCAAATAAGGTGAGCATGTCAACCGCGTTTTTCATCACATCCCAATCAGAGGATGAGCCCATCAAAACGCCAACCACGGGTTTATTGGTCTTTGTCATAAAGCCTCCAAGGTTTGACCCGTAATTTTAAACAAAGCCTCGCGGTATTTGGCGGCGGTAGCCTCAATAATCTGCGCGGGCAATGCGGGCGCGGGCGGGGTTTTGTCCCACGCCAAGGTTTCTAAATAATCGCGCACAAATTGTTTGTCAAAACTCGGCGGGCTGATGCCCACTTGATATTCATCCGCAGGCCAATAACGCGACGAGTCAGCGGTCAACACTTCATCCATCACGTGCAATACGCCGTCATCGTCCAAGCCAAATTCAAACTTGGTGTCGGCAATAATAATCCCACGGGTCAACGCGTATTCGCTCGCTTTGCGGTACAACTCAAAGCTCACCGTGCGGATTTGATTGGCCAAATCTGCGCCGATTAACTCAACCACTTGCTCAAACGTAATGTTTTCATCATGCTCGCCCACAGCGGCTTTGGCAGCGGGGGTGAATAACGGCTCGGGTAATTTTTCTGCCAATTGCAAACCTGCGGGGAGCGCAATACCGCACACGCTGCCCGTGGCTTGGTAATCTTTCCAACCTGTGCCAATGATATAACCGCGCACCACCGCTTCAACCATAATCGGCTTTAGACGTTTGACCACCACGCTGCGTCCCTTGACCTGCAAGGCTTCAGCAGGTGTGACCACGGTTAATGGGTCAATCCCAGTTAAGTGGTTGGGCACAACGTCTTTGAGCAAGTCAAACCAAAAATTGGACATTTGATTTAAAACACGTCCTTTATCGGTAATCGGCTCATTCATCACCACGTCAAACGCCGACAAGCGGTCAGTCGTCATCATGAGCAAGGTTTTGTCATCAACAATATAAGTGTCGCGCACCTTGCCCTTGGCAAGCAGCGGCAACGAGGCAATCGACGTGGCATAAAGGGCTGTCATGGTTTGATTTCTATAAAAATAAACGCAATGAAAATAATAAAAACACCCAATGACGCATCATTGGGCGAGCTTGAAAGGCGTTATTTTAACGTTAAATGCGGCGCTGTGTATGGAGAATCGTCGTTTTATCCCGCAAATTTTTGTGCTGATTTAGCCGCCAGTCATCGACATAAACCGAATCACTTGGGCAGGCTTTTCGGTAAATTCATGGCGCTCGGGTTTAAGCTCAATGGCGGCGCGAATCGCGGCATCGAGTTGGGCATCTGTGCAACCGCTGCGCAGCATGGGGCGCAGCGGCAGGCTCGCTTCTTGCCCCAAACACAAATACAACGTGCCGTCCACCGAGAGCCGCACGCGGTTGCAGCTGGCGCAAAAATGTTGCGAGATGGGCGTAATTAAGCCAAGATTAAACCGCCCATCAGGCGTTTGCCAATAAGTGGCAGGGCCGCCGCCCAAGGTGGCGTAATTGGGCTGCAGATTGTGTTTGGCGATGAGTTCATTGAGCGGGCTTTGGGCGCTGATGTAATCGGTGCTTTTGCCCGTGCTGCCCATCGGCATGGCTTCGATGAGGCGCAAAATAAACCCGTGTTGCATACAAAAATCCGCCATGGCATTGACGTCCTGCTCGTTCACACCGCGCATCAACACCATATTGATTTTGATTTGTTCAAACTTGGCTTGTTTGGCGGTTTGCAATCCGAGCAAAACCCCCTCAAGGCTGGCGCTGCCCGTAATCTGTGCCACGCATTCAGGGCGCAATGAATCCAAACTGATGTTCAAACGCGCCACGCCCGCGCGGCGTAAATCATGCACCATGCGGCCAAGCTGCGTGCCGTTGGTGCTGAGCGACAAGTCATCCACGCCGTCAATGGCATGTAAATTGCGGATTAAATCAGTCAGGTTTTTGCGCAACAACGGCTCGCCACCCGTTAAACGATAGCGGCGCGTGCCCATGCGGGCAAATGCGGCAACCACACGTTCGATTTCTGCAAAACTGAGCCAATTCTCAGGCACTTCAAAACCACGAAAGCCTTTGGGAATGCAATAGGTGCAGCGCAAGTCGCAGCGGTCAGTCACCGAAATCCGCAGGTAATCAATGGCGCGGCCAAAGCGGTCAATCAGGGGGGCAGTGGGCGTGTTCATGATTTAGGGCGATGCGCTTTGCAAATGGCGTCGTGCGTAAACATCATTGGGCCGCCAATCAGCTCCACGCAATACGGCACGCTGGCAAAAATACCGTGTACCAACACCTGATTGTTCGCATCACGCACGCCCGCAAGCGTTTCAACAATCGCCTTGGGGCGACCAGGTAAATTGAGGATTAAACTGTGCCCCCGCAATACACCCACTTGGCGCGACAAAATGGCGGTGGGCACGTAATGCAAGCTGATTTGGCGCATTTGCTCGCCAAATCCCGGCATCACGCGGTGCGCCACGGCGAGTGTTGCATCGGGTGTGACATCGCGCGGCGCAGGGCCGGTGCCGCCCGTGGTCAAAACCAGCGCGCAATTGTGCACATCACACAACTCAATTAACGTCGCCTCAATCAGCGCTTGCTCATCCGCAATTAAATGCGCATGGAACTCTATGGGGTTTTGCAGCGCGCTGGACAGCCAGTCACGCAAAGCGGGCAAGCCCTCGTCTGGATAAACGCCAGCGCTGGCGCGGTCTGAAATCGACACAATCCCAATCTGAATGGTCGGCAATGGCAAAGATGGGTTCATAAATTACTCAATCGGATAAATGGTGAGCGCATCGCCATGCGCAATCGGCGTATTGGGCAGCACATCAATCAACACATTGGCCACCACGCAAGCGGACAACATGTGCGAGCCTTGGTTTGGCAAGCGGCTCACCCAAAATTCACCGTCAGTATCCATGCGCAACACCCCACGCAAAAACTCACGGCGCGGCTCAAGACGGGTTTGGGTAAAATCAGCCCGCGCGCGGCTCATGCGCGGCATGGCTTGCGCCGCCACATAGCCTTGCAGGATTTTGAGCGCAGGCTCAACCAATAATTTAAACGTGACAAATGTGGAAACGGGATTGCCCGGCAGCATCAACACCGTGGCGCGCTCAATCTGTCCCCACGCAAATGGCTTGCCGGGTTTTATCGCTAATTTCCACTGGGTGAGCGTGCCAGACGCTTCTAACGCCGCTTTTAAATGGTCTTCCTCACCCACCGAAACCCCGCCGCTGGTCAAAATCACATCGCTGTTGGCTGCGGCTGTGCGCAGCGCCGACTCGGTTGCCGCTGGCGCATCAGGCAAAATCCCGCCGTCCATCACCACGCAATGCAAGCTGCGCAGCCAACCGAGCATTTGGTGGCGATTGGCATCAAAAATTTGGCCTGCGTGCAAGGTTTGGTTCGGCTCGATTAACTCATTGCCGCTCGAGAAAACCGTCACGCGCAACGGCGCAAACGTTGGCAAGTTCGCATAACCTTGGCTGGCCGCCAAACCAATCGCAGCAGGGCGCAACAATTGCGGCGCTTGCAGCAATACGTCGCCCGCGCGCACGTCCTCGCCGCGCAGGCGGATGTGTTGACCAATCATCACCGCGCTGGTGCAAACCATCTGATTGTCAATCACTTGAACGCACTCTTGCGGCACCACCGCATTGGCACCCGCAGGCAAAGGCGCGCCCGTAAAAATCCGCGCCGCTTGACCTGCGGACAATTGAATCTGCGCCGCATCTTGCCCCGCAGCAATCCGCCCAACCAATTCATAAGGCGCCTCAAATGACGCATCAGTTGACCCATCAATTGACCCGTCAATTGGTGTATTTGTGTGCAAATGCAGCGCATAACCATCCATCGCGCTGTTATCAAATAAAGGCATGTCATGTTGCGCCACCACATCGTGCGCCAGCGCCAAACCCATCGCATCAAACAACGGCGTGTGCATCACGGTGCGCGGCGCATCCGCCCGCAGCACTTCCATGTGCGTCAATAATTGTGACAGCGCGCTGGCATAATCAAGCATAAATCCCCCCCGTTTAAATGTGGATGCTGTGCATCCCAGCGCGCAAAAGCCGCCGCATCGCTCGGTTTGGCCGCCACCCAAGCCGACTGGCCAGATGCGCGGCACTCACGTTTCCAAAACGGCGCTTGGCTTTTGAGCGCATCCATAATAAATTGCGCGCCATCAAACGCCGCTTGGCGGTGGCTCGCGCACACCAAAACCAACACAATCGGCTCGCCTGCATACAAATACCCCACGCGGTGAATCACGCGGCAACCCAATAACGGCCAACGCTGCGCGGCAGTTTGCGCCATGCGGGCGATTTCGTTCTCTGTGACTTGCGGGTAATGTTCTAAAAATAGGCTGGTCACCGCATCTTGTTCTGGATTGGCAACAACCGAGTCATGCTGAAACTGGCGCACCATGCCCTGAAACGCCACCAGCGCGCCCGCATCCAAGCCTTGGGCGCGCAGCAAACGTTCTTGCTCGCCCATATCAAAAGGCTCGGTTTGAATAATAACCGTGCAATTCATTTTAACCGCCCGTCACAGGTGGTAAAATCCCAATCTGCGCGCCTTGCGGCACAGGCGCGCTGGCGTGCAAAATGGTTTGATTGAGCGCCACTTTAAATACATTTTGCGCAGCCAATGCCGTGTGCCACGGCGCACCACGCGCTCGCAATAATTGCAGCACATCATCCGTGCTCAAGCCAGCTTGCCATGCCATGGATTCGCTCGCGCAATTGAGCAGCTCACGAATCGGGCCAAAATAATGAATGTGTATCATGCTGAGTCACAATGAGTAATAAAAGAGCTGCCATTATGCCTGATACCGCGCACCAGTCAATCCACCAGTTGGTGGATTCGGGGGAGGTCTACGTGTGCTAGGCTTGCAGTGGCTGTATAAATGTCAGGCGTGCCGCACCAAAACCGTGCAGGGGTATTTAATGATTGCGTGGCAGGTTTAAGGATGCCCAAAGACAAAAACCAACTTATGAAAAAGAACACCATGGAAAACACAAACGAAATGAAAGACACAAATCGCCGCCAGTTTTTAAAAACCACTTTATACGCATCAATTGCACTTGGGTTGTCCGCCTGCGGCAAGTCGGCGGACGCGGACGCGCCAGCACATACGAGCCATGCAGGCATGAATCACAGCACGCCGCCAGCTGGAGTACCGTTTGATATGACGCGTCTCATCAGTGGCGCGCCGTTTGCTGCACCTGCTTTGCTGGTATTTGATGCATTGGAGCATCACGTGCGCGCAGCCGCTTTAAATATCGCCCCATCCAAGCAAACAGTCACCCGCGACGGCGCCTCAAGCCAACTCTGGACGTATCAAACGGCTGACAACAATGCGCATGGTGGCGCAATGATCGACGCATTTGAAGGCGAAACCTTGCGCATCACCGCGCACAATCATCTGCCTGAAGCCACCACCGTGCATTGGCACGGCATTGCAGTGCCACCCGAGCAAGATGGACATCCGCATGATGCGATCGCACCGAATGCCGCCAAAACCTATGAGTTCACCTTGGATGCGGACAGCGCAGGCACGTATTGGTATCACCCGCACCCGCATGGCAAAACTGCCACCCAAACCGCCATGGGCTTGGCCGCGCCCTTAATTGTGCGCAGCCGCACCGACCCGCTCGCCGCGTTGGGCATTCCCGACCATGTATTGCTGTTGACGGCGTTGCAATTGGACGGCAACGCCCAAATTGCCGCGCACACCATGGATGAGCAAATGAACGGGCGCGACGGCAATGTGGTTTTTGTCAATGGCCAACATCAACCCGTCATGCAGGTAGCGCCCAACAGCACGCACCGTTTTCGTTTGATCAATGCGAGCAATGCCCGCTATATGCGCCTGAGTTTTGGCGGCTTAAAAATGACCGTGGTGGGCACGGATGGCGGCTTGCTTGCCCAGCCGTTGCCCGCGCAAAGCGAGCTGCTGCTCGCGCCTGCCGAGCGGATTGAGGTTTTGATGACGTTCGATAAAAAGTTACCCCAAGTTAAACTGCAAGCCTTGCCCTACGACAAAGGCTGGATGGATGGCGGCATGGGCGGGCAAAAGCCGATTTTAACCACAACGGATTTAATGCAATTTGAACTGGCGGGTGAAGCGGTTACATCGGTGATAATTCCGCAAAAATTGCGCGACATCAAGCCCATGGGGCAAGCCAGCATCACGCGCCGCATCGTATTGACCGAGCACATGCAAATGAGCATGGCCAACGGCGTACACAGCATGAAAATGGACTTTATGCTCAACGGCCAATCGTTTGACATGAACCGCATCGACTTTAGCGCCAAACAGCATGCCGTTGAGCTGTGGGAAATCGTCAATCAAACCGACATGGATCACCCGTTTCACATCCACGGCAATCATTTTCAAGTGGTCTCGATTGAGCAAAATGGTAAAATCACACCCATTCAATATCTGGCATGGAAAGACACCGTCAACACACGCGCAGGGCAAACCGTGCGCTTGAAAATTGCGCAAAAACACACAGGCGTGCGCATGTATCACTGCCATATTTTGGAGCATGAAGACTTGGGCATGATGGGGCAATACGAGGTCTTGGCGTGAATCCGTTTTTTAAAATCGTCCTCACCGCCGCATTGATTACGCTCGTCTCAGAAGTTGCCAAACGCAACGACCGCGCGGGCGCGCTGATTGCCACGTTGCCCATCATAACCGTGTTGACCATGATTTGGTTGCACCTAGAAAAACAGCCGACATCCACCATCAGCAACCATGCGTACTACACGTTTTGGTACGTATTGGCGAGTTTGCCGATGTTTTTGGCGTTGCCATTTTTCTTGCAGAGGTTTGATTTCTGGCTGGCATTGTTTTTGGGTGTGTTGGTGGGATTGGCGGGCGCATTGTTGTTGACGGCTGTATTGAGATTTTTTAATACTCATTTGTTTTAATCAATGAATGCAATATAAACGCGTGCTATTGCAATGTTTCGTAGGGGTGGCTCGCGAGCCGCCCTTGCTTAAAATTATGACGGCACCCAAAAGGGCGGCTCACGAGCCGCCCCTACGGCGCAAAGGCCGTGCGCTTGATTTTGAGGATCTGATTCATTACCAAAAAATCATCAATGCGTCATTTCAAACCCACGCGTTGATGCAAACATTGACCAATTTGGAGCAGCAAATGCAAAAATTTCGTAGGGGCGCGATTCATCGCGCCCAATCGTGGCAAAGCCAATCAGGCCGTAGGGTGGGCATTGCCCACCGTTTTGCACCAGAGCCGATGACGCAATGGTGGGCAGTGCCCACCCTACAAATGGCCATCCCAGCTTGTATGA